>CAVYPI010000046.1:0-249542 GCA_963770125.1 uncultured Actinomycetota bacterium
GCGCCCGAAGGGATTCGAACCCCCAACCTTCTGATCCGTAGTCAGATGCTCTATCCGTTGAGCTACGGGCGCATGTCTTTAATTGTGTGGCCGACTAGTCAGCCGCGGCGGAGGCGAGAGGATTTGAACCTCCGGTCGCCTTTGAGGGCGACAACTCATTAGCAGTGAGCCCCATTCGGCCGCTCTGGCACGCCTCCTGACGTTTACCGCCGATCCGACAGCGTACACACGGGCAACAGGCGAAGGCAAAGCGCAGGTGAGCGACCCATAAACTGGTCAGGTGACCGCCCGTCTGCGCCCCGAGCTAGCCGATCTGCCCGCTTACACCCCGGGCAAGACGGTGCCGGGCGCGATCAAGATCGCCAGCAACGAGACGGTGCACGCGCCCCTGCCGAGCGTCCGGGCCGCCATCGAGAAGGCCGCGGACAACATCAACCGCTATCCGGACAACGGGTATGTCGAGCTCAAAAACCGCCTGGCCAAGCATGTCGATTTCGCACCCGAACACATCTCCGTCGGCTGCGGGTCGGTCAGCCTGTGCCAGCAGTTGATCCAGATCACCTCGACCGTCGGCGACGAAGTGCTGTTCGGCTGGCGCAGCTTCGAGATCTACCCGCTGCAGGCCCGCACCGCCGGCGCCACACCCGTGCCGGTGCCGCTGACCGACTACACCTACGACCTCGACGCGATGCTCGCCGCGATCACCGACCGCACCCGGCTGATCTTCGTGTGCAACCCGAACAACCCGACCAGCACCGTCGTCGACCCCGACGCGCTGGCCCGGTTCGTCGAGGCGGTGCCATCGCACATTCTGATCGCCCTCGACGAGGCCTACGTCGAGTACATCCGCGACGGGTTGCTGCCAGACAGCTTCGGGCTGGTCCGCAAGCACAGCAATGTCGTTGTGCTGCGGACGTTTTCGAAGGCCTACGGGCTGGCCGGGCTGCGGATCGGGTACGCGGTCGGCGATCCGGACATCATCACCGCACTGGCCAAGGTCTATGTCCCGTTCACCGCGACCAGCATCTCGCAGGCCGCCGCCATCGCATCACTGGACGCGGCCGACGAACTGCTGGCCCGCACCGACGCCGTCGTCGCCGAACGCGCCCGCGTCACCGCCGCACTGCGCGACGCCGGATACACCGTGCCGCCATCACAGGCCAACTTCGTCTGGCTGCCGTTACCCGGGCGCGCCCAGGAGTTCGCCAGCGACTCGGCGAACAGCCGCGTCATCGTCCGCCCCTACGGCGACGACGGTGTGCGTGTCACCGTCGCCGCTCCGCACGAGAACGACGCCTTCCTCGCCTTCGCCCAAGGCTGGATCAGCGAACGCGTCTAGCTCGGCCGGCGGCCGGTATAGGCGATGAGCCGGTCCAGCGCGCCCGCGTCGGCGGCCACATCGATCGGATCGTCGAACCCGACGTTGGAGCGGCCCTGCGGAGTGATGATCGTCTTGGCCAGACCCATTACATAGTCGGACAACGCGTCGGGAGCCATCACCTCACGCCCGGTCGTCTTGGCGTAATCCCAAGCGTGGACCAGGAATTCGATCGACAAGATGCCTGCCATGATCTTGGCGGGCACCTCGTTCTGACCAAGGGCGACGGTGCCGTCCAGGCCGCGGTGACGCCATGCGTCCAGCGCCGGTCGCGCCGCAAGGACCACCTGCCTTTCCACCGAATCGCCGCGGTCACGCTCCGGGAACTGCGCACCTGCGGCGGCACCGATATTGGTGATCGAATTCATCAAGTGGTCGGTGAGTCCGGCGACGTCGAACTCCCGGCACGGCGTCTGCTTGGACCAGTCATCGCCGGCGATGCCGTGCAGCACATGCTGCAGGACGGCCAGCGTCGCTTCGGCACTCTCGAGTTCGTCGGTCGGTGGGGAATCAGGGCCTGGCGGCAAGTCGGCGGGCATGCGCCCAAGCTACGTCGCATGCGCATATCGTTCACGGGATGATGAGGACGCACGTATGGGTGGCCGGGGTCGCGATCATCCTTTCCGGCCTGGCTGCCGGCTGCGAGCGCACCACACCGGGCACCGTCGCAATGACCACCCAGCCGGGACCGCCGATCACCTCCACCACGAGGACGCCGCCGACGACGGTGCCGGGGCTGCCGGGTATCCCCATGCCGGACATACCGATCCCCGGGTTTCCCAGGAACACCGACGTCCCGGTGGTTCCGGCGCCGCCCAATGCGCAGACCATGAAATGCAGCGAGTTCAACAAGCTCGACGAGGCGACCCGCCTCGCCGTGATCCGCGCGATCCTCGCCCAGGAGAACAATCCGCTGGGCCCCAACGGCGAGTCGGTCGGGCAGATGCTGGTCGAAGCCGCCTGTCAGTTCCTGCCCCAAGCCACGGTCAGCGAGGTGCTGATGGGCACGCCGCCGCGGTGAGTGGCTAGCCTTTCTGCTCATGGGCGATGCATATGAATCCGTCACCGTGGACATCGAGGATCACGTCGCGCAGGTGACGCTGGTCGGTCCCGGCAAGGGCAACGCAATGGGGCCGGCGTTCTGGGCGGAGATGCCCGAGGTGTTCGCCAAGCTCGACGCCGACCGCGATGTTCGCGCGATCGTGCTGACCGGCTCGGGACGCAACTTCAGTTACGGGCTGGACCTGCCCGCGATGGGCGGCTCGCTGTCGGGTGTGCTCGACGGCGGCGGATCGGCGCGCCCGCGGGCGGACTTTCACGCCACCATCCTGCGGATGCAGGGTGCGATCAACGCCGTCGCCGACTGCCGCACCCCGACCATCGCGTCGGTGCACGGCTGGTGCATCGGCGGAGGCGTGGATCTGATCTCGGCCGTCGACATCCGCTACGCCAGCGCGGACGCGAAGTTCTCGATACGCGAGGTCAAGCTGGCGATCGTCGCGGACGTCGGAAGCCTCGCGCGGCTGCCGCTGATTCTCAACGACGGGCACCTGCGGGAATTGGCGTTGACGGGCAAGGACATCGACGCGGCACGGGCCGAGAAGATCGGACTGGTCAACGACGTCTACGCCGACGCGGAGGCGTCCCTGGCCGCCGCGCATGAGACGGCCGCAGAGATCGCCGCCAACCCCCCACTGGTGGTCAACGGCGTCAAGGACGTGCTGGATCAGCAGCGCATTGCCCGCGTCTCGGACAGCCTGCGCTATGTGGCGGCGTGGAACGCCGCGTTCCTGCCGTCGAAGGATCTGACCGAGGGCCTCACCGCGACGTTCGAGAAACGGGCGCCTAACTTCACCGGGGAATAGGCGTCCAGCCCAACTCGGCTCTGACCTTGGCGTTCGACAGCGGCATCCGGGTGAACATCTGGGAGTGCGGCACGTCGGGACCGTAGAAGATGCCGTAGCGCAACACGATTCCCTCCGTGTCGCTGTGTTCGCCGGATGTCAGGACCGTCTGTTCCATGCTGCGCAGTGCCGCAAGCATCTCGGCGCCGCCGGGAGGGGAAGGGCCCGGATACGGGTCGGACTCGTCCATGATCGCGGGTCCGGACGACGGGTAGCCGTAGGCAAATCACCGACTCCGCGACGACGCGGCGCACGCCCGCGCGCTGCGCGGCCGCCACCAGATTCGGCGCCCCGCGGGCCCACAGTGCCCGTGGCGGTTCAAAGCCCTTGACCCGCATGCGCCCCCGCTTCGGCAGCGTTGTCAGCAGGCTGACCACAACCTCGGGTCCGGTGTCGGCGACCACGGAGTTACGACCGTGCGCCCGTCGGCGCACTGCAGGGCATCGCCCCGACCGGGTGGTGTACGTGGGCTCGACGAGCAAGACGCTGGCACCTGGACTGCGGATCGGATGGATGGTCTTGCCCGCACATCTCGTCGGCCCGGTCTCGCTGTCGAAAGGCCTGGCCGACAACGGAAGTTCGGTGATGGATCGGATCGCGTTCGCGAACCTGTTGACGTCCGGCGGATACCACCGGCATCTTCGCCAGATGCTGCACCGCTATTTGACTCGCCGAAATGCGTTGCTGCGGGCGCTGGCTCGGTATCTGCCGGTGGCGGCCGTGCTCGACGCGGCGGCGGGGTCACCCGGTTCGTATCCGGACGGCTTCGCTTTCCGGACGGCTTCTAGGCCCTCGACTGGCGGGCCCCGATCGCGCGTAGACGAGTATGTCGAAGCCCAAGGACCTCGCGTCGGTATCGGTCCTCCAGGGTCTCGTCGCCTGACGTCGGAACCGCTAGCACCACCGTAGGATGACGCTGCGATGGTACGCGATCACGACGTCACCGAGTAACAGATCGGCCACTGCTGCTGCAGGCACTGGTGTTACGCCACTTTCCATTTCGGGCCTAGAGGGCAATTCGATACCACATGTTTGTCACTTGCGGCGTGTGCGAGACGCTGATTTGCTTAAGGCGCACTGTTTTTCCGCCGCGGTGTTGGAACAGGCGGGTACCGTCGCCGAGCATCACCGGCGCTACGCATAACAGCACCTCGTCCAGCGCACCGGCCGCCAGACACTGAGCGGCGACACTCGCACCCAGGACGTTGACGTATTTGTCGCCTGCCGCGGAGCGCGATTCGGAGATGGCCGTGTCGATATCGCCGACGAAGGTCAAGCCCGGTATCTGCTCGACTGGTGGTCGGTGCGTCAGGACGAACTGCGGGCCGTGCCAGCCGCCGCCGAACGCCTCTCCCTCACCGTCCCGCCCCTTGTAGGGATCGTCGCCCCCGAACGTCCGGTTGCCTGCGAGTATCGCCCCGGTTTTGGTAATCAGTTGGTCCACAACGGGATTCGGACCGAGGTGGTCGGTCATCCACGACATGTCGCCGTGCGGCCCAGCGATGAAGCCGTCCACGGACATCGCTGCCGAATAGAGGAACTTCGCCATAGACGCGATGGTTCCCGGGACACTACGGTCTTGGCAACCGTCGACGTAGCGGTCTATGGGGACGATCGCTCGGCCGCGGCCCGTCGTCGCGGCGTACTGTTGCGACCTGACAACGCAGCCTCGTGGTACGCCAACATCGACTCGGTGCCTGGGAGACCCCAAGACCGATGGCGGTCGGCTCGCGATTCACGTTCGGCGCCCGGTTCTTCGGCCGGCCGCTGAACTACACCGACGAAGTTTGTCGAGTGGACCCCGGAGCAACACTTCGTGAAGCGCACCGCGGACGGACCGTTCCCGAAGGAGACGACGTCCGAGCGACAGGACGCCCAGGACGGCGCCACGCTGATGCGGCTTCGCAACCGTGGTGAGCCGGCGGATCCTCGAAGCGGCGGTGTGAAACTGAGCGTTTGCCCGCAGGGATTTTCGCAAGTGTCAATTCGCCATGGCCGAAGCGCGGTGGCGGAGGGATTTGAACCCCCGGACGGTTTTAGCCGTCTCTCGCTTTCAAGGCGAGTGCATTAGGCCGCTCTGCCACGCCACCGCCGACAAGAGTACGGGTTAGATGCGGCCGGGCTTCAGCACGGGTTAGACGCGGCCAAGCTTCGCCGGCGGCGCGCCTGCCTTCAGTGCGACGCTGATTCGCCTGCAGTTCTCGCCCATCGCGGCGATCTGCGGGCGGGACAATCTCCCGAGGAAATGCGCGCGCACCCCCTGGCCGTACGTCAGCATCGCCTCGGCCACCGCGGTGCGCCCTTCCTCGGTGATCGAGGCCAGCACGCCTCGGCCGTCATCGGGGCTGGCACCGCGGCGCACCAGGCCCTGCAATTCCAGTCGCCGGATCTGCCGGGTCACGCGACTCGGCAATGACATCAGCCCGTCGGCGAGGTCCCCCATGCGCGCCGAGCCGGTCGCGGATTTGTCCAGCATGTCGAGCAGCCGCACGTCATTTAGCGTCAGATGATGCGCGTCCACCAGCGACCGATTCAGGGTCGCGTACATCCTCAAAGCTGAGTCGAGGAAGTTTTGCCACGACCTCTGCTCAGCGATATCCAAGCCAGGCATGTCACCTGCGGTACGGCCGGCAATGATCCCCTCCATTTCGCTATGGTAAAGCAGGCAAGCATCGCAGTGTGCGGGAAATCCAGACTGCCTTGGGAGCGTAGTAGCGTTACCCCAATGCGCGCGATCATGGCCGAAGCAGCCGATCAGCTCACCTGGCAAGAAATCCCAGATATCAAACCTGACTCCGGTGAAGTGCTCATCAAGGTGAGTGCGGCGGCTGTCAACCGGGCCGACCTATTGCAGGCCGCGGGGAACTATCCACCCCCTCCTGGGGCCAGCCAGATCCTTGGGCTCGAGGTGTCCGGAACCATCGCGGAGGTCGGTGATGGAGTCACCCAGTGGGTCGTCGGGCAACATGTCTGTGCTTTGCTGGCGGGCGGGGGTTACGCGGAATTCGTCGCCGTCCCCGCCGGCCAGGTGATGCCGATTCCGGGCGGTGTACCGCTGCATCACGCCGCCGGACTGCCGGAAGTGGCCTGCACGGTGTGGTCGAACCTGATGATGACCGCGCATCTGTCGCCCGGTCAGCTCCTGCTGATCCACGGCGGCGCCAGTGGCATCGGCACGCACGGCATCCAGGTGGGACGCGCGCTCGGCGCAAGGGTGGCCGTCACTGCCGGGGCGCGGAACAAACTCGACCTGTGCGCCGAACTGGGCGCCGAGATCACCATCGGTTACCGCGACGAGGACTTCGTCGAGAGGGTACGCAGCGAAGGTGGCGCCGACGTGATCCTCGACATCATGGGTGCCGCCTACCTCGACCGCAACGTCGACGCCCTCGCCACCGAAGGCCGGTTGGTCATGATCGGGATGCAGGGCGGCGTGAAGGCTGAACTCAATCTCGGCAAGCTACTCGTCAAGCGCGCCGGGGTGATCGGCACGACCTTGCGGGCGCGTCCGGTCAGTGGCCCCGGCAGCAAGAGCGAGATCGTTACCGAGGTTGTCGCCAACGTCTGGCCGATGATCGCCGACGGTCAAGTGCGTCCGATCATCGGCGCCGAGTTCCCCATCGAGCAGGCCCGAGCCGCGCACGAGCTGCTGGCCTCCGGCGAGGTGTCCGGGAAAATCCTTCTGCGCGTTGCGGATTAGCGCGATGACCAAAGCTCAGCCGAGGGAGGCCAGGGCACGCACCAACTGATCGACCTCCGCGGTCGTCGTGTAGTGCGCCAGTCCGACGGTAACCGCGCCGCCAATGTCGTTGACTCCGATGACATCCAGCACACGTGAGCTGACGTTGGAGATCGCCAGAATCGCGTTGTCGGCCAGCCGCTGCACCACCCGCTCGGCGGGCACGTCGCTGACCGCGAAGCTCACCACCGGAATGTGCACCTCGGGCCGGCCGATCACCATCACCGCGGGTAGGGAACGCAGCGAGATCAGCAGGTAGTCAAACACCCGGCTCATGTACGTCGACGCCGATTGCATTGACACCGAGAGTCGTTCGCGCCGCGACCCCTGCGCTGACTCGTCGAGTCCCGCCAGGTACTCGATACTGGCAACGACGCCTGCGAGCAAGCCGAATTGGTGCGTGCCCACCTCGAGTCGCGCGGGACCGGTCGCATACGGGTTCAGCGACACCGAGCTGAACGAGTCGATCATCGACGGGTCGCGGAAAACCAGCGCGCCGATCGGCGGGCCACCCCACGCCATCGCGTTCACCGCAACCATATCGGCGTCGATTTCGTCGATGTCGATGAGCCGGTACGGCGCGGCAGCGGAGTGATCGACGACCGTCAACCCGCCGACGTCGTGCACCAGCTTCGTGACCGCCCGCAGGTCGGTCACCGTGCCCAGCGTCGATGAGGCAGAGGTGATTGCGACCAAACGGGTTGGTCGCGTGATCAGACCCTCCCACTGCCAGCTAGGGAGTTCACCGGTCTCGATGTCGACCTCGGCCCACTTGACCTTGGCGCCATAGCGATTCGCGGCGCGCAGCCAGGGTGCGATGTTCGCCTCGTCGTCGAGCCGAGTCACCACGATCTCGTAGCCGAGACCGACCCGTGACGACGACGCGTCGGCCAGAGACGTCAGCAAGACCGCGCGGTCGGCGCCGAGCACCACGCCCCGCGGATCCGCGTTGACCAGATCCGCGACCGCCTGGCGCGCAGCGTCCAGCACCGCGGCGCTGCGTTTCGCCGACGGATGAGGTCCAATCGGGGTCGGCATCGACCCACGGAAGGCCGTCGATACCGCTCTCGCCACGGAATCGGGCAGCAGCATGCCGTTCTGCGCGTCGAAGTGCACCCACCCATCGCCCAAAGACGGGTGCAGACCACGCACCCGGGCGACGTCGTATGCCATGCCTGCCCACCTTAGAGCGTCTGTGAATTCCACACACCGACACGATTTTGGCGGATGCCCGGCCGTGCCCTGTCGCAGCCCATGCCGTGCCCGGACCGAGTCACCTGGGCAGCCATACTAGTCCAGTGAGCTTCGGGTTCGGAGTGCTAATCGCACTGTTTTTGCTAGTGCTCCCCGGGGCGATCGTCGCACGTGTCGGCCGGCTAACTTGGCCCACCGCGGTCGCGGTCGGACCGGCCCTGACCTACGGCGTCGTGTCGTTGGCCATCGTTCCGCTTGGCGCACTCGGTGTCCCGTGGAACGCATGGACGGCTTTGTTTGCTCTGGCTGTCGTGGGGGGTGTCGCGTGGTGTTTGCGGATCGCGCTCGCCCGCGTTCGCGACGTCGACGCCGAGGCCCGTGCGGTGTCCCGCGGGCCCGCGCTGGTGGTGGCCGCAGGCGTCCTCTTGGGCGCCTTGCTGATCGGGCTTGCGGCGCTTCGTGGGATGCCGAACTGGCAATCCATTCCGAGTAACTGGGATTCCGTCTGGCACGCCAACACAATTCGCTTCATCCTCGACACCGGCCAGGCGTCGCCAACCCACATGGGCGAGCTGCGCAACGTCGAAACCCACGAAGCGCTGTACTACCCGTCGACGTTTCACGCCCTGGCAGCGGTGTTCAGTCAGCTCACCGGCGCCGCGCCGACCACGGCATACACGCTGACTTCACTGGCCGCCGCGATCTGGCTGTTCCCGGTCAGCGCCGCGACGCTGACGTGGCAGCTGTTGCGTAACCGAACCGACGAGTGGCGCACCGCCGGCCCCGCGGCCGCCGCAGCCGCACTGTCGGCGTCGTTCACCGCGATCCCCTACGTCGAGTTCGATACCGCGTCGATGCCCAATCTCGCCGCCTACGGCGTCGCCGTCCCGACCATGGTGCTGGTCGTGTCCGCGCTACGACACCGCGACCGCATCCCGCTCGCAGTGCTGGCGCTGCTCGGTGTTTTCTCCGTGCACATCACCGGCGGCGTGGTCGCTGTTCTATTGGTGGCGGGGTGGTGGCTGTTCGACGCACTGTGGCATCCCGTCCGCGGCCGCATCGCGGACTTCGTCAACCTGTTGCTCATCGCCATTCCGACCGTGGCGCTGCTACTGCCGCAGTTCTTGGGCGTGCTGCAGCAGGCCGAAATCATCGTCGGGCACGCGTTCGTCACGCACGAGGGCAAGAGGCGCGGCCTGATCGACGCGGTCGTGCAGCACACTCGGCACCTCAACGACTTCCCGATCCAGTGGGTGCTGATCATCCTGGCCGCCATCGGCGCGATCGTCCTGCTGGTGCGGCGGGTCTGGTGGCCGCTTGCGGTGTGGCTGCTGCTGGTGGTGTCGATCGTGCATTCGTCGGCGCCGTTCGGCGGCCCGATCGGCGCGCTCACCGGCAAGTTCAGCGACCTCTTCTACAGCGACCCGCGGCGGCTGTCGGCGGTGATCACAATGCTGCTCACCTCGGCGGTCGGCATCGCCTTGTTCACGCTGGCGTCGGCCGCGGTCGCAGGCGCGCGCCGGCTGGTCGGCAAGGGCAGCCCGCGGGCCTGGTACGCAGCGACGGCCGCGATCTTGGTGGCCGTGAGTGTGGGCATCGGGATCGCCTATCTGCCGCGGGCCCAGTTCCTGTTCGGCGAGAAGTACGACAGGGTGATCGTCGACTCCAAGGATCTGCAGGCATGGGCGTACCTGGCCACGCTGCCGGGGGCGCACGACACCCTGATCGGCAATGCGAACACCGACGGCACGGCGTGGATGTACGCCGTCGCCGACCTGCACCCGCTGTGGACGCACTACGACTACCCGGTCCAGCAAGGCCCGGGCTATCACCGGTTCATCTTCTGGGCCTACGCCGACGACGCCGACACCGACCCGCGCGTGGCCGAGGCGGTCAAGGCACTCAACATCCGGTACGTGGTCACCAGCACACCGGTGGTCCGCGGGTTCGTCATGCCCGACGGGCTAGTGTCGCTAGATAAGTCGCGGTCGTGGGAGAAGATCTACGACAACGGCGAGGCCCGCATCTACGAATGGCGCGGAGACCAACCAGTAGGACGCCACTAAGAGGGAATGCAGAGAGGCATGACTACCAACACCGACGACGACAACATCGAAATCATCGGCGGCGATTCGACGCCGGCCGACGAGGACTCCGACGGCAAGTCGCTGACCGACCTCGTCGAGCAGCCGGCGAAGGTGATGCGGATCGGCACGATGATCAAGCAGCTGCTGGAAGAGGTTCGGGCCGCACCGCTCGACGACGCCAGCCGCAACCGGCTGCGCGAGATCCACCGCACCAGCATTCGCGAGCTCGAGGACGGGCTGGCGCCCGAACTGCGTGAGGAGCTCGAGCGGCTCACGCTACCGTTCACCGAGGACAGCGTGCCGTCGGACGCCGAGTTGCGGATCGCACAGGCCCAGCTGGTCGGCTGGCTCGAAGGCCTGTTCCACGGCATCCAAACCGCGCTGTTCGCCCAGCAGATGGTGGCCCGTCAGCAGCTGGAGCAGATGCGGGGCGCGCTGCCGCCGGGCATGGGCGCGCAGCGCGGCGGACCGGGGCCACCAGGGACCGGGCAGTACCTGTAGGTCATCTGTGGCACTCCCGCACATCGAGACCCACAACGCGTGGGTGGAGTTTCCGATTTTCGACGCGAAGACGCGCTCGCTGAAGAAGGCGTTCCTCGGCAAGGCCGGCGGCGCGATCGGACGCAACGAGTCCAACGTCGTGGTCATCGAGGCCTTGCGGGACATCACCATGTCGCTCGAACTCGGCGACCGAATGGGGCTCGTCGGGCACAATGGCGCAGGAAAGTCGACCCTGCTGCGGCTGCTGTCCGGGATCTATGAACCCACCCGCGGGGTGGCTTCCGTGACCGGCCGGGTGGCCCCGGTGTTCGATCTCGGCGTCGGCATGGACCCGGAGATCTCCGGGTTCGAGAACATCATCATCCGCGGGCTGTTTCTCGGCCAGACGCGAAAGCAGATGCTGGCCAAGGTGGATGAGATCGCGGAGTTCACCGAACTCGGCGACTACCTGTCGATGCCACTGCGCACGTACTCCACCGGTATGCGGGTGCGGCTGGCCATGGGCGTGGTCACCAGCATCGACCCGGAGATCCTGCTGCTCGACGAGGGTATCGGCGCGGTCGACGCCGAGTTCCTGAAGAAGGCGCAGTCACGGCTGCAGAACCTCGTCGAGCGATCCGGGATCCTGGTGTTCGCCAGCCATTCCAACGAGTTTCTCGCCCGGCTGTGCAAGACCGCGATGTGGATCGACCACGGCACCATCAAGATGACCGGCGGCATCGAGGACGTCGTGCGTGCGTACGAGGGTGAGGACGCGGCCCGCCACGTGCGAGAGGTTCTCGAAGAGAACGCCCGTGAGGGCGATGAGCCGCTTGCGCGAAGAGCAGACAGCAGTGCGCATGACTGAGTCGGTGTGCGCAGTGGTGGTCACGCATCGGCGTCCCGACGAATTGGCCAAGTCGCTGGATGCAATGACCGCACAGACCCGCACTCCCGACCACCTGGTGGTCGTCGACAACGACGACGACGCACGCGTGCGCGATCTCGTTGAGGGCCAGCCGATCCCAAGCACGTATCTCGGGTCGCGCCGAAACCTCGGCGGCGCAGGCGGTTTCGCGTTGGGCATGCTGCACGCGCTGGCGCTGGGCGGGGACTGGGTGTGGTTGGGCGACGACGACGGCAGGCCGTTTGATTCCGAAGTGCTTGGCACATTGCTGGCCTGCGCGCAGAAGCACAAGCTGGCCGAGGTGTCGCCTATGGTGTGCGACATGGCGGATCCGCAGCGGCTGGCGTTCCCGTTGCGCCGAGGGCTGGTCTGGCGGCGGCGAGTGAGCGAATTGCGTACGGGCACCGAGGATTTGCTGCCGGGGATCGCATCGCTATTCAACGGAGCGCTGTTTCGGGCGTCGACGCTCGAGGCGGTCGGCGTCCCGGACCTTCGATTGTTCGTGCGCGGTGACGAAACCGAACTGCACCGGCGGCTGGTGCGCTCAGGGCTGCCGTTCGGTACATGCCTGAACGCGGTGTATCTGCATCCACAGGGCAGCGACGAGTTCAAGCCGATCTTCGGCGGGCGCATGCACACGCAGTACCCCGACGACGCCGCGAAGCGCTACTACACCTACCGCAACCGCGGCTATCTGCAGTCCATGCCCGGCATGCGGAAGCTGATGTTCCAGGAGTGGATGCGCTTCGGCTGGTACTTTCTGGTCTCGCGGCGCGACCCCGCCGGCCTGCGGGAGTGGATCCGCTTGCGGCGCTTGGGGCGTCGCGAGAAATTCGAAAGGCCTGCACAGTGACGTTCATCGACGCGGCCGCGCAGTCGCGCACCATGAGCCGCGCGTGGGGCGACCTCGCCGCCGGGTTCGGCAAGCGCGAGCTGTGGCTGCACCTGGGTTGGCAGGACATCAAGCAGCGCTACCGCCGCTCCGTCCTCGGCCCGTTCTGGATCACGATCGCGACGGGCACCACCGCGGTCGCGATGGGCGGGCTGTACTCGAAGCTGTTCCATCTCGAGCTGTCCGAGCACCTGCCCTACGTCACTCTCGGCTTGATCATCTGGAACCTGATCAACGCCTCAATCCTGGAGGGCGCCGAGGTGTTCGTCGCGAACGAGGGGTTAATCAAACAACTTCCGACACCGTTGAGCGTGCACGTCTACCGGCTGGTGTGGCGGCAGATGATCCTGTTCGCGCACAACATCGTCATCTATGTGATCATCGCGATCATCTACCCCAAACCGTGGTCATGGGCCGACCTCGCGGTTATCCCGGCGCTCATCCTGATCATGCTGAATTGCGTATGGGTGTCACTGTGTTTCGGCATCCTGTCCACCCGCTACCGCGATATCAGTCCGCTGTTGTTCAGCCTGGTGCAGCTGTTGTTCTTCATGACGCCGATCATCTGGAACGAGGCCACCCTGGAGCAGCAGGGTGCGGGAAAGTGGGCCAAGATCGTCGAACTCAACCCGCTGCTGCACTACCTCGACATCGTGCGCGCGCCACTACTGGGCGCCGAACAGGAACTGCGGCACTGGGTGGTGGTGCTGACACTGACCGTGATCGGTTGGATCCTGGCCGCGTTCGCGATGCGTCAGTACCGGGCCCGCGTGCCGTACTGGGTTTAGACCTTTGCGGTTGCGCTCGGCTCCCACGCGGTGAGTCGCGGAATCCAGCGCGGAACGTGGCGACGGTATTCGTCGTAGTCGCCGCCGAACCGCCTGCGCAGATGAGGCTCCTCGACGGCCCGGATGGCGATCAGGGTGGCGGTGAAGAAGAGCGCGAACCAGCCGAACAGCCATGGTGATGCCGTGGCGATGGCCGTGCCGAGCTGAATACACAACACGCCCGTCATCATCGGGTTGCGGACATGCCGATACGGGCCGCGCACTACCAGCCTGACCGGTGACCCGATGGCCAGCGTGCCCTCGCCCACGCGGTCGAACAGGACCACCGTCCACACCAGCATGCCCAGGCCGAACGCGATCAGCAGGCCACCTGCGACGGCCAACAGCCAACCGCGCGTGGTGCCCACATCCGGTGCTTCCACACCCGTGATCCACGCAATCGCGGCCGGAATGAACACCGTCATCGTCGCGGGTGCCAGCAGAACCGAGAGCAAGTGCCGCCACCACAGTCGCCGACGTGCCATCTCGGTACCTCCTTCTTCAACGATTGCTGAAGAAAACGCTACGCTCGCGCCGGATAAACATCAACGGCTGTTGAAGTACAGTGACGGGCATGGCTGAAAGCCGGCGAACCGGTCGATGGCGCACGGGCCAGCAGAACAAGAAGCGCATCGTCGACGTGGCGCGCGAGCATTTCAAGCACGGTTACGAGCAGGCGACCGTGCGCGGGATTGCAGCCGACGCGGGCGTGGACGTCGCGATGGTCTACTACTTCTTCGGCAACAAGGAAGGCCTATTCAACGCGGCTGTGATCGACATTCCCGAGCATCCGCTGTACCAGCTCGCCACGTTGATCGATGACCGCCCCGACCAGATCGGTGCACGCCTCGTCCGCCGCTTTGTCGAACTCTGGGACGAGGGCGACTCGTTCGATCCGCTGCTGACGGTGTGGCGGTCAGCGGCCGATCAGCCGCTGGCCAAGAAGCTGCTGCACGACACCCTGGCCGGGCCCGTGGCCGAGCGGGTGGCCGCTGTGTTCGGCGTGGACAACGCGGTGCTGCGGGTCGAGCTGGTGGCCTCGCACCTGATGGGGTTCGCGTTTGCGCGATACCAGCTGCGGATTGAGCCGCTCGCGTCGGCGGGCGTCGACGAACTCGTTGCGTGGATCGGCCCGACCGTGCAGAAATACCTCACCGGACCGACACCGCAATGATTCCGATCAGGCAGGCCGCGGAGTTATCCCAGTCCCGAATTCATCCACAAGCCGGGGCCCGTCGACCTGCCTCATCAGTCGCGGCGCGGAGGCACTACGTGAGCTGCGCCGGCGGGCCTAAGCTTTTTGTGCCGCGCGGAAGCCGACCCGAACCCGAGGGGGCAGACCTGAGGAATCTCATCGCCGTACCGGTCCTGGCAGGTGGATTGATCGCAGCGCTGATCACTCCTGCCGGTACTGCATCGGCCTTTTGCGACGCGGCGGACTGTGTTCCGAACGTCACGCGCAACGTCGTCGAGGGCACGCCCTGCGTTCCTCAACCGGTGTACGACTTTGGCCTGGACTCCGACTCCAGGACGTTCGTGTGTGCCACGACGGGCGCTTGGCTACCGGCCGGATCCCTGGTCGGTCTGCGCGAAGTCGCGCTGCCGTGCAACGCGATAGACGAGTCGGCGCAGGACCCCAACGGGATCCCGTTGTTCTGCGCACAGATAAACGGCAGCTTGCGGTGGGCGAACCGCGCCGATACACCGGGGCCGCCGCGGTGCATCAGCGCGGCATTCGCATGTATCTTCGGACGGGCTTAGTCCGGTCGTCCGAAAAGCTGATCGGCCCACCCGCTCCTCGGCCCGCTGAAGGTTTAACGGCCGGGGTCCCCACCGGAAAGCTCGTTGTTCTGAACGGTCCTCCACCGGGCACCAATCGCAGCCTGGCCATGCCCACCCGGAAACGCACCCGAGCCCAGGACCGCGCCCACCGCGTGCAATGGGAACGCGCCCTCAACTGCGCCCGCTACGCCGCCGACCCACCACCGTTTTGACTACCAGGCACTTCACAGGATGGTCGGCCGCTTCGAAATTTGAGCCACCGGCTCCGGTTTGGTATCGACAACGATCTCTGCACCGGACCGGGTCTGCACCCCTCGACCGTATTAGCGCTTGCGCAGCGGCAGCCGCGTTGTCACGCCGATGCGGTTCCAGGCGTTGATCGCCAGCGCCATCGCGATGACCTGACCGAGCTCGCGCTCGGAGAACGCCGCCGCCGCCCGCGCATACACCTCGTCGGAGACATGGCGGCGGGTGAGGTCAGTCATCTCCTCGGTCAGCGCGAGCGCCGCCTGTTCCTGCTCGGTGAAGATGCCCTTGGCCTCTTCCCACGCAGGCAGCAGCGTCAGCTTCTGCTCGCTGATGCCGCGCTTGCGGGCATCGGCGGTGTGCATATCCAGACAAAACGCGCAGTGGTTCATTTGCGACGCGCGGATCTTGATCAGCTCGGCAAGATCCGGGTCGATGTCCGTAGCGGCCGCATTGCTCAGCGCGGCCACGGCCTCGTAGACCTCAGGCGAGACGCGGTTGAGATTGATCCGGCGGGTCGTTTCGACGGTGGTGGTCATGTCAGCTCCTAACGAGTTCTCAGCGGCGCGGCGGTTGCGTACGGATGGTCACGTTGATGCGGTTCCACGCGTTAATCGTGACCGCCATCGCGATGACCTGACCCAGCTCGCGCTCGGAGAACGCCGCCGCGGCCCTTGCATACACCTCGTCAGGGACGTGCCCGTTGCCGACTTCGGTGATCGCTTCGGTCAGCGCCAGCGCGGCCTGCTCACGTTCGGTGAACAGATCGCCGGCCTCTTCCCAGGCCGCGAGCACGCCGAGCTTCTGGTCGCTCACGCCGTGCTTCCGTGCGTCGCGGGTGTGCATGTCGAGGCAGAACGCGCAGTGGTTGATCTGCGAGGCGCGGATCTTGATCAGCTCGGCGAGCTGGGGCTCGATCTCCTTGTTGGCCGCGTTGCCCAGCACCATCATTGCGTCGTACAGCTCGGGCGTCGTCTTGTAGAGGTTGATGCGCCTGACGGGCGCTTGGATGTCCAGTGTTTGTGTCATGCCGTCCACGCTAGTGCCCAAAGTCCCATCTGTATGGTTCAATTCGCTCATGGATTCATGGGCCAATTCGGGAAGCCGCGACCTGCACCTGGACCTGCGCCAGACCATCACACCGGGCGCCCGCGGCACCCGTGACCTGCTGCTCGCCGCCCTGCGCGACGCCGTGCGATCGGGCCGCCTGGCGCCCGGCACGATGCTGCCGCCGTCGCGCAGCCTGGCCGCCGACCTCGGATTGGCCCGCAACACGGTGGCGGAGGCCTATGCCGAACTTGTTGCAGAGGGATGGCTGGCGTCGCGCCAGGGGGCCGGTACATGGGTGGTCAACGTCAGCGGGACGGGCGTGCCCACCAGGCCCCGCGGTGTGCGGGTTGTTCCGACCCACAACCTGATGCCCGGAACCCCCGACGTATCCGAGTTTCCGCGCAATGCATGGGTGGCCGCCACCCGCCGGGCCCTGACCATCGCGCCCACCGAGGCGCTACGAATGGGGGATCCACGTGGGCGGCCCGAACTTCGCGACGCGCTCGCCGAATACCTGGCCCGGGCGCGCGGCGTGCGCACGTCGCCGGAGTCGATCGTGATCTGCGCCGGGGTCCGGCACGCGGTCGAACTGTTGACGCGGGTGCGTCGGCGGCCCGATCGCCGTTGAGGCTTACGGGCTGTTCATCTTTCGCGACGCCATCGACGCTCTGGGGGTGCCGACGATCCCGATCGGCCTCGACGAGCACGGCGCGGTCGTCAGCGACCTCGACGGGCTGGATGCGCCCGCCGTGCTGCTCACCCCGGCCCACCACAACCCGCAGGGCATGCCACTGCACCCGTCGCGGCGCACCGCCGTCGTCGAATGGGCGCAGCGCACCGGCGGCTACGTGCTCGACGACGACTACGACGGGGAGTTCCGCTACGACCGCCAACCTGTCGGCGCGCTGCAGGCGCTGAGCCCCGACCGCGTCGCATACCTCGGATCGACCAGCAAGAGCCTCGCGCAGACAATGCGGCTGGGTTGGATGGTGCTGCCCGACGAGCTCGTCGACCCCGTCATCGACGCCGCGGGTGGCGAGCAGTTCTACGTCGACGCCATCAACCAGCTGACGATGGCGGACTTCATCTCCAGTGGCCGATACGACCACCACATTCGCAGGATGCGCGCGCGTTATCGCCGACGCCGCGACGCCCTCGTCGACGCGCTCGCCGGATTCGACGTCGGCATCAGCGGCCTGGCCGCAGGCGTCAACGTGCTGCTGACCCTGCCCGACGGAAGCGAGCACGAGGTGCTGCGACGGGCGGGCGAGGCCGGTATCGCGCTGCAGGGCCTGTCGCGGATGCGCCATCCGCTGGCCGGTCCGGATGTCGCCAACCGCGACGGCATCATCATCGGCTTCGCCGCCCCCGCCGAGCACGGGTTCGGTCGCGCGGTGGATGCGTTATGCGCTGTGCTCAGGGCCAGCGGCCTGGCTGGCTAAGCTGCCCGGGTGGCCGAGCCCCCGATGTCGCCGAACCTGACACTCAAAACCCAGGTATGGCGATTCATCGTCACCGGCGGTTTCTCGGCGATCGTCGACTTCAGCCTGTATGTGCTCCTCTACAAGGCGGTGGGGCTGCAGGTCGACCTGGCCAAGGCGATCAGCTTCATCGTCGGCACCATCACGGCTTACCTGATCAACCGGAGATGGACGTTCCAAGCAGAACCCAGCACCGCCCGGTTCATCGCGGTCATGGTGCTGTACGCCATCACCTTCGCCGTACAGGTCGGACTCAATCATTGGTGCCTGCACCTGTTCGACTACCAGTTGTGGGCCGTGCCGGTGGCGTTCGTCATCGCGCAGGGCACCGCGACTGTGATCAACTTCATCGTCCAGCGAGCGGTCATATTCCGGCTGCGCTGAGTCAGAAGCGTCAGGCGGTACCCTCGTCACGATGTTTGAGACCAGTACCCGGCGCCTCACCGGCTGGGGCCGCACCGCGCCGAGCGTCGCAAAGGTGCTGTCGACCCCGGACCCCGAGGCGATCGCCAAAGCGGTATCACAGGCCGACAGGCGTGGGGTAATCGCGCGCGGACTGGGCCGCTCGTACGGCGACAACGCCCAGAACGGCGGCGGGCTCGTGGTCGACATGACCGCGCTGAACCGGATCCACACCATCGACGGCGACACCCACCTGGTCGACGTCGACGCCGGTGTCAATCTGGACCAATTGATGCGGGCTGCGCTGCCGCTCGGACTGTGGGTACCGGTGCTGCCGGGCACCCGACAGGTCACGATCGGCGGCGCGATCGCCTGCGACATCCATGGGAAGAACCACCACAGCGCGGGCAGCTTCGGTGATCACGTCCGGTCGATGGACTTGTTGACCGCCGACGGCGAGATCTGTGCGCTGACACCGGACGGTCCGGAGTCCGAGTTGTTCTGGGCGACGGTCGGCGGCAACGGGCTCACCGGCATCATCCTGCGTGCAACGATCGAGATGACGCCGACCGAGACGGCGTACTTCATCGCCGACGGCGACGTGACGGCGGGCCTCGACGAGACCATCGCATTCCACAGCGACGGCAGCGAAGACAACTACACGTATTCGAGTGCCTGGTTCGACGCGATCAGCGCGCCGCCGAAGCTCGGCCGCGCCGCCATATCGCGCGGTTCACTGGCGACGCTCGACCAGCTACCCAAGAAGCTGCAGCGCAACCCGCTGAAATTCGATGCGCCGCAGCTGCTTACACTTCCAGACATCATGCCCAACGGCTTGGCCAACAAGTACACTTTCGGGCCGATCGGCGAGCTCTGGTACCGCAAGTCGGGCACCTACCGCGGCAAGGTCCAGAACCTGACGCAGTTCTACCACCCGCTGGACATGTTCGGTGAGTGGAACCGCGCCTATGGCCCAGCGGGCTTCGGGCAATACCAGTTCGTGGTGCCGACCGAGGCCGTCGAAGAGTTCAAGGCCATCATTGTCGACATCCAGCGCTCCGGTCATTATTCGTTCCTCAACGTATTCAAGCTGTTCGGCCCGGCAAACCAAGCGCCACTGAGCTTTCCGATTCCGGGCTGGAACGTCTGCGTGGACTTCCCGATCAAGCCGCGGCTGAACGAATTCCTCAACGAGCTCGACCGACGGGTGCTGGAGTTCGGCGGCCGGCTCTACACCGCCAAGGATTCCCGCACCACCGCCGAGACCTTCCACGCCATGTATCCGCGGATCGACGAGTGGATTGCCGTGCGCCGCAAGGTCGATCCCAACGGCGTGTTCGCCTCCGACATGGCCCGACGTTTGGAGCTGCTCTAGATGGTGCTCGACGCGGTAGGCAATCCCCAGACCATTCTGCTGCTGGGCGGCACGTCCGAGATCGGGCTGGCCATCTGCGAGCGCTACCTGCGCAACGCGGCCGCGCGCATTGTGCTGGCAGCCCTGCCCGATGACCCGCTCCGCGACGCCGCCGTCGCTCAGATGAAGTCCGCGGGCGCGAAATCCGTCGAACTGATCGACTTCGATGCCGTCGACACCGAGAGCCATCCCAAGGTGATCGACGCGGCCTTCGCAGGCGGCGATGTCGACGTGGCCATCGTCGCGTTCGGCCTGCTCGGCAACGCCGAGGAGCTGTGGCAGAACCAGCGCAAGGCCGTGCAGATCGCCGAGATCAACTACACCGCAGCGATTTCGGTCGGTGTACTGCTCGGCGAGAAGATGCGCGCACAGGGCTTCGGCCAGATCATCGCGATGAGCTCCGCTGCCGGTGAGCGGGTGCGGCGGTCCAACTTCGTCTACGGATCCACCAAAGCCGGACTTGACGGCTTCTACCTCGGCCTTTCAGAAGCATTGCGCGAGTATGGGGTTCGGGTGCTGGTGATCAGGCCCGGGCAGGTGCGCACCACGACGACGATCGAGCACTGGAAATCCACGGGCACCAAGGAAGCGCCGTTCACCGTCGACAAGGAGTACGTCGCCGAGCTGGCGGTAACGGCATCGGCCAAGGGCAAGGAACTGGTATGGGCGCCGCAGGCGTTCAGGTACGTGATGATGGTGTTGCGGCACATTCCGCGGCCCATCTTCCGCAAGCTCCCCATCTGATGCGCGGCGCGCTGGCCGTCCTCGGCCAGATGGCGGTGGCGGTCGTCGTGGCGGTGGTCGTCGCGGTGATCTCCCTCGTCGCGATATCGCGGGTGGAATGGCCGGCCTACAACTCGTCGAACCAGCTGCACGCGTTGACCACCGTCGGCCAATTCGGTTGCCTGGCCGTGTTGTTGGCGTCCGGCCTGGCCTGGCGCCGCGGATGGCGTGCCCTCGCAAAGGGCGGGGCGCTGGTGTTTCTGTCTGCGTTCGCGGTCGTCACGCTGGCGATGCCGCTGGGCGCGACCAAGCTCTACCTGTACGGCATTTCGGTCGACCAGCAGTTCCGTACGGAGTACCTGACCCGGCTGACCGACACCGCCGGCCCGCACGACATGACGTACTACGGGCTGCCGCCGTTCTACCCGCCGGGCTGGTTCTGGATCGGCGGCCGCCTCGCGGCACTGACGGGCACGCCTGCCTGGGAGATGTTCAAGCCATGGGCGATCATCTCCATCACGATCGCCGTGGTGCTGGCTTTCGTTTTGTGGGCCAGCATGATTCGCTTCGAGTATGCGCTGGTCGTGTCGACCGCGACCGCCGCGGCGACGCTCGCGTACGCGACCACCGAGCCGTACGCCGCGATCATCGCCGTGCTGCTGCCGCCGGTGTTCGTGCTCGCGTGGTCGGGGCTGCGGGGGAGCGCGGACGAGAGGAGCACAAGAGGATTAAAGCGAAGTGGCGGTTGGGCCGCGGTCGTCGGCGTCGGTCTCTTCCTCGGCGTCACCGCGCTGTTCTACACGCTGCTGCTGGCGTACGCCGCGTTCACGCTGACGGTCATGGCCCTGGTGCTGGCCGTGGCCCGCCGCCGCGTCGAACCACTGCTGCGGCTCGCGGTCATCGCCGTGATCAGCAGGCGCCATCGCGCTGATCGGCTGGGCGCCGTACCTGATCGCCGCAATCAACGGCCACCCCGCCGATTCCGGCACCGCGCAGCACTACCTGCCGTCGGCGGGCGCGCAACTCGAGTTCCCGATGCTGCACTTCACCTTGCTCGGTGCGCTGTGCATGCTCGGCACGCTGTGGCTCGTGGTCTACGCCCGCAGCTCGACGCGTGCGGGTGCGCTGGCCGTCGCGGTGCTGGCCGTCTACGCCTGGTCGCTGTTGTCGATGCTGACCACCCTGCTCGGCACCACGCTGCTGTCGTTCCGGCTGCAGCCCGCGCTGACGATCGTGCTGACCGCTGCGGGCGCGTTCGGGTTCATCGAAGTCACCCGTGCAGTGGGCGCCCGCGTCAAACCGGAGAATTCCCGACGCGTCGTCGCGGTCGCCGCCACACTCGGCGCGATCGGCGCACTGACGTTCAGCCAGGACATCCCCGACGTGCTGCGCACCGACATCGTCGTGGCCTACACCGACACCGACGGCAACGGCCAACGCGCCGATCGGCGGCCGCCCGGCGCCGAGCAGTACTACCGCGACATCGACACCAAGATCCTCAGAACCACCGGCCTGCCGCGCAACGAAACCGTCGTGCTCACCGCGGACTACAGCTTCCTTTCCTACTACCCGTACTACGGCTTCCAGGGCCTGACGTCGCACTACGCCAACCCGCTCGCGCAGTTCGACCAGCGGGCGGCCGCGATCGAAGACTGGGCCACGCTGACCACCGCCGACCAGTTCATCGCCGCGCTGGACAAACTGCCGTGGAAGCCGCCTACGGTGTTCTTGATGCGCCGCGGCGCCAATGACACCTACACCCTGCGGCTGGCCTCGGACGTCTATCCCAACCAGCCCAACGTCCGCCGCTACCACGTCGCGCTGGACAACGCGCTGTTCGACGATCCACGCTTCGACGTGTCCACCATCGGGCCGTTCGTGTTGGCGATCAGGAAGCCGACGGGCTGATGGCTACGGAAGCAGCGCCGCAAGCAGGCCAATTACCATCAAGCCCCGTGACCGCTGCGGGCAATCATCGCGCCGCGCGCATCATCGCCATCGTCGCGGGGCTGCTCGGCGCAGCGCTGGCGATCGCCACCCCCCTGCTGCCCGTGACGCAAACCACCGCGCAGCTCAACTGGCCGCAGAACGGTGTGCTGCAGAGCGTCAACGCGCCGCTCATCGGATACGTCGCCACCGATCTGAACATCACAGTGCCGTGCAGCGCGGCCGCGGGGCTCACCGGTCCGCAGAACGCGGGCAAGACCGTGCTGTTGTCGACGGTGCCCAAGCAGGCGCCGAAGGCCGTCGACCGCGGGCTGCTCATCGAACGGGTCAACAACGATCTGCTCGTCATCGTCCGTAACACCCCGGTGGTCAGTGCCCCGCTGGACCAGGTGCTCAGCCCGGCGTGCCGACGGCTGGCGTTCACCGCGCACGCCGACAAGGTCACCGGTGAATTCGTCGGCCTGGTGAAGGGCCGCGATTCCGATGCGCCTGGAAACCCGCTGCGCGGCGAACGTAGTGGCTACGACTTCCGGCCGCAGATCGTCGGCGTCTTCACCGATCTGTCCGGGCCCGCCCCGCCGGGCTTGCTGTTCTCGGCGACGGTCGATTCACGCTATAGCAGTTCGCCGACGCTGCTGAAGATGCTGGCGATGATCGTCGGGGTCGCGATGACGGTGATCGCCCTCTGCGCCCTGCACGTCCTTGACATCGCGGACGGCAGACGGATCAAACGCTTCCTGCCGCCGCGCTGGTGGTCGATGTCGCCGTTGGACGGCTTTGTAGCCGCCGTGTTGGTGTGGTGGCACTTCGTCGGCGCCAACACATCCGACGACGGCTACATCCTGACCATGGCCCGGGTATCCGAGCACGCCGGCTACATGGCCAATTACTACCGATGGTTCGGCACGCCCGAAGCGCCGTTCGGCTGGTACTACGACCTACTGGCGCTGTGGGCGCACGTCAGCACCAACAGCGCATGGGTTCGGTTACCGACCCTGGTGATGGCGCTGACATGCTGGTGGCTGATCAGCCGCGAGGTCATCCCGCGGCTCGGCCACGCGGTCAAGAGCAGCCGCGCCGCAGCATGGACGGCGGCAGGCATGTTCCTGGCGTTCTGGCTGCCGCTGAACAACGGGCTGCGGCCGGAACCGATTATCGCCCTTGGCATTCTGCTGACCTGGTGCTCCGTCGAGCGCGGCGTGGCCACCAACCGCATGCTGCCGGTTGCCATCGCGATCATCATCGGCGCGCTCACGCTGTTCTCCGGGCCGACGGGCATCGCCGCCGTCGGTGCCCTGCTGGTTGCCATCGGCCCGCTGAAAACCATTGTGGCGCGGCATACTTCGCGGTTCGGCCATCTGGCTCTGCTGGCCCCGATCCTGGCCGCCTGCACCGTGACGATCATCTTGATCTTCCGCGACCAGACGCTGGCCGGCGAGATCCAGGCCAGCACCTTCAAGTCCGCGGTCGGCCCGAGCCTGAGCTGGTTCGACGAGCACATCCGCTACGAGCGGTTGTTCACCACCAGCCCCGACGGCTCGGTGGCGCGTCGGTTCGCGGTGCTGACGCTGTTGCTTGCGTTGGCCGTCTCGGTGGCAATGTCGTTGCGCAAGGGCCGGATACCCGGCACTGCGCTCGGGCCGAGCCGACGCATCGTCGGCATCACCATCATCTCGTTCCTGGCGATGATGTTCACCCCCACGAAATGGACCCATCACTTCGGCGTGTTCGCCGGGCTCGCGGGATCGCTGGGCGCATTGGCGGCGGTCGCCATCACGGCCGCCGCGATGAAGTCGCGGCGCAACCGAGCGGTGTTCACCGCCACGGTGCTGTTCGTCATGGCGCTGTCGTTCGCCACCGTCAACGGCTGGTGGTACGTCTCCAACTTCGGTGTGCCCTGGTCGAATCAGTTCCCTGAGTGGCATTTCGGCTTCACTACCTTCTTGCTCGGTCTCTCGGTCGTCGCCCTGCTGGTGGCGGCGTGGTTCCAGTTCTCCGGCCGTGACGAGTCACCGCCGACCCGGCGCAGATGGCAGCGAATTGTGCAGAGCCCGTTGGCGATTGCCGCGTGGGTGGTGGTCTTGTTCGAGGTGCTGTCGCTGACACTGGGGATGACGGAGCAATACCCGGCATGGAGCAACGGCCGCTCCAACCTCGAGGCGCTCACCGGTAAGACCTGTGGGCTGGCCAACGATGTGCTGGTCGAACAGGATCCCAATGCCGGGCTGCTGACCCCCATCGGCGTGCCCGTCGGAGAGGCGCTTGGCACCGTCACCGCAGAAGGCTTCGGCCCCAACGGCATTCCCGCCGACGTGTCCGCCGACCCGGTGATGGAGTCGCCCGGCACCTCCAACTTCGCCGACACCGAGACCGGCGCGGTCAGCGCGAACGAGGCAGGCACCGAGGGCGGCACCACGGCCGCAGCGGGCATCAACGGCGCTCGCGCCCGGCTACCGTACAACCTCGATCCCGCCCGCACGCCCGTGATGGGCAGCTGGCGTGCCGGCACCCAGCAGCCGGCGGTGCTGCGCTCGGCGTGGTACCGCCTACCGCCCCGCGATCAGGCAGGCCCGCTGCTCGTTGTGTCGGCGGCCGGGCGGTTCGATCCGGGCGAGGTCCTCGTGCAATGGGCCAACGACAAGGGTGAGCCGGCAGGCGGCATCGGGTTCGCCGACGTCGGCTCGGCCCCGGCCTGGCGCAACCTACGTGCCCCGCTCGCCGCGATACCGCGCGAAGCCACCCAGGTGCGGCTGGTCGCCACCGACGAGGATCTCAACCCTCAACACTGGATCGCCATCACCCCGCCACGCATTCCGCAGCTGCGCACCCTGCAGGACGTCGTCGGCTCTCAGGACCCGGTGCTGCTGGACTGGCTCGTGGGCATGGCCTTCCCGTGCCAGCGCCCGTTCGGCCATCAGTACGGCGTCGTAGAGGTGCCGAAGTGGCGCATCCTGCCGGACCGGTTCGGCGCGGAAGCCAACTCACCGGTGATGGACAACCTCGGTGGCGGGCCGCTCGGCATCACCGAACTCCTGCTGCGGCCCACCACGGTGCCGACCTATTTGAAGGACGACTGGTTCCGCGACTGGGGCGCGCTGCAGCAGCTCACGCCGTACTACCCGAACGCCCAGCCGGCACGGTTGGATCTCGGTTCGGCAACGCGTAGCGGGCTGTGGAGCCCGGCGCCGCTGCGTCAATAGGTCCGTCGCCTACCATCGAGCCTCGTGCCAGGCGATGACCGACTTGCGCGAAGAGCAGACAGCGCAGCCGAAGAGTCCTCTCGCATCGCGCGACTGATCGCCGTCCTCGCGGGCATCGCCGGCGTTGTGCTGTGCGGGCTGGTGCCGCTGCTGCCGGTCACGCAGACCACCGCCACCATCGTCTGGCCGCAGACACCGGGCCCGGACGGTCTCGTATCCGACATCACCGCACCGCTGGTGTCGGGCGCCCCGCAGGCCCTCGACGTCTCAATCCCCTGCCGGGCTATCACCACCCTGCCCGCGGCAGGCGGCCTGGTCTTTTCCACCATCCCGCCCGCCGGCATCGACGCCACCCGCAACGGGCTGTTCGTCACCGCCAACGCCGACGCCGTCGTCGTCGCCTTCCGTGACTCGGTCGCCGCGGTGGCGCCGCGGCCCGCCGTGGCCTCCGGCGCCTGCAGCACCCTGCACGTCTTGGCCAATGTCGGTGGCGTCGGCGCCGACTTCGTCGGCATACCTGGCGCCACCGGCACGCTGGCCGCAGAGAAGAAGCCTCAGGTGGCCGGGGTGTTCACCGACCTGAAAGTCGCCGCCCAGCCGGGCCTGTCGGCTCGGATCGACGTCGACACCCGGTTCATCACGTCGCCGACGGCACTGAAGCTCGGTGTGATGGTGCTGGGCGTCATCTGTGTATTTGCGTCGATCGTGGCGCTGGCGGTGCTGGACCGACGGAGCCGCTCAGGCGGCGACATTCACGCTGCGCTCGGGCCGACTTTTCAGTCCGCCTGTCGGCGGTTCTGGCGCGTCGGCCTGTCGACGTGGCTGGTCGACATCGGCGTCGTCGGCACGCTGCTGCTTTGGCATGTCATCGGCGCGATCTCGTCCGACGACGGCTACAACCTGACCATCGCGCGGGTGTCCGGCGATGCGGGCTACGCGGCCAACTACTACCGCTTCTTCGGCACGACGGAAGCGCCGTTCGACTGGTACCAGTCGGTGCTCGCACACATGGCGGCGATCAGCACCGCAGGCGTGTGGATGCGGCTGCCCGCCACTGCGGCGGCCATCGCGACCTGGTTGATTATCAGCCGCTGCGTGCTGCCGCGACTCGGCAGACGAGTGGCGAACAACCGGGTCGCCGTCTGGACGGCCGGGGCGGTGTTCCTGGCGGCGTGGCTGCCATTCAACAACGGCCTGCGCCCCGAGCCGCTGATCGCGTTCGGCACCATCGCCGCGTGGATGCTCGTGGAGAACACGATCGCCACCCGCCGATTGTGGCCCTCGGCAGTCGCGATCATCGTTGCGGTATTCAGCGTCACGCTCGCGCCGCAGGGCCTGATCGCGCTTGCCCCGCTGCTGGTCGGCGCGCGGGCCGTCGCCCGGATCGTCCGCAGCAGGCGCGCCGTCGACGGGCTGGCAGCGCCGCTGGCTACTCTGGCTTCTTCGCTTGCGCTGATCTTCGTGGTCGTGTTCCGCGATCAGACGCTGGCCACCGTCGCCGAATCGGCCCGCATCAAGTACAAGGTCGGGCCGACCATCGCCTGGTATCAGGACTTTCTGCGCTACTACTTCCTGACCGTCGAGGACAGCGTCGAGTCCTCACTGACCCGTCGCTTCGCCGTCCTGGTGCTGCTGCTCTGCCTCTTCGGCATGCTCGTGGTGCTGCTGCGGCGGGGTGGTGTACCCGGCGTGGCGAAGGGTCCCGTCTGGCGATTGATCGGCGCGACAGCGGTGGGGCTGCTGCTGCTGACGTTCACGCCGACGAAGTGGGCGGTGCAGTTCGGGGCGTTCGCAGGCCTGGCGGGCGCATTGGGCGGCGTAACGGCGTTCGCATTCGCCAGGGTGGGGTTGCACAGCCGCCGAAATCTGGCGCTCTACGTGACCGCGCTGCTTTTCGTATTGGCCTGGGCGACTTCGGGTATCAACGGCTGGTTCTACATCGGCAACTACGGTGTGCCGTGGTTCGACAAGCAGCCGGTCATCGTCGGGATACCGGTGACTGGCATCTTCCTGGCGCTGGCGATCGTGACCGGCCTGCTCGCCGGCTGGCTGCACTTCCGGATGGACTACACCGGGCACACCGAGGTCGCCAATACCCGCCGCAACCGGGTGCTGGCGTCGACGCCGCTGCTGGTGGTGGCGGTCATCATGGTCGTGCTGGAAGTGGGATCGATGGCCAAGGGCGCCGCGCAGCGCTACCCCGTCTACACCACGGCCAAGGCCAACGTCGACGCGCTGGCATCGGGTCTTTCAAACACCAGCTGCGCGATGGCCGATGACGTGCTCGTCGAACCCGACACAAATGCCGGTCTGCTGCAACCTGTTCCGGGCCAGCGCTTCGGGCAGTACGGTCCGCTCGGCGGGGAGAACCCGGTTGGGTTCACCCCCAACGGCGTCAGCGACACCTTGGAGCCCGCGGAGCCGGTCACGGCCAACCCCGGCACGGTGAATTCTGACGGGTCACCCAACGAACCCAACGTCGGCATCGGGTATGCGGCAGGCACCGGGGGCGGCTACGGACCCGAGGGAGTCAACGGTTCGCGAGTGTTCCTGCCGTTCGGCCTCGACCCCAAACGCACGCCGGTGATGGGCAGCTACGGCGAAAACACCGTCGCGGCGAAGGCCACTTCGGCGTGGTATCAAATGCCCCCACGTACGCCGGACCGGCCGTTGGTCACGGTCGCCGCCGCGGGAGCGATTTGGTACTACGACGAGGAGGGCGGGTTCAACTACGGCCAGCACCTCAAACTGCAGTGGGGCGTGCACCGGCCCGACGGCAGCTTCCAGGCGCTTGGTCAGGTCGAGCCGATCGACATCTTCGCGCAAAAGGCCTGGCGCAACCTGCGTTTCCCGCTCGCCTGGGCGCCGCCGGAGGCCAACGTCGCGCGTATCGTCGCCGACGACCCCAACCTGAGCGAAGATCAGTGGTTCGCGTTCACCCCGCCGCGGATGCCGGTGCTTGAGACCGCACAAAAGTTCTTGGGATCGCAGACGCCGGTGCTGATGGACATCGCCACGGCCGCGAACTTCCCGTGCCAGCGCCCATTCTCCGAGCACCTTGGCGTGGCCGAACTCCCGCAGTACCGCATCCTGCCGAACTTCAAGCAGGTGGTGGTGTCGTCCAACAAGTGGCAGTCCGCGGAGGACGGGGGTCCGTTCCTGTTCATCCAAGCGCTGCTGCGCACCTCCGCGGTCCCGACCTACCTGCGCGACGACTGGTACCGCGACTGGGGCTCCATCGAGCGCTACGACCGAGTCGTGCCCGCGTCGGCTGCGCCCAACGCGGTCATCGACCAGGGCTCACGGCGGGTGTTCGGCTGGAGCCGCATCGGACCGATCAGGGCACTGCCATGACCGCGACCATCGGCCAGGATGCGGCGCGCGACGTCAAGGTCGCCAGGTGGGTGGCGACGATCGCGGGCCTCATCGGCTTCGTGCTGTCGGTTGCCACACCGCTTCTGCCGGTTGTGCAGACCACAGCGACACTGAACTGGCCGCAGAACGGTCAGCTCAATAGCGTTACCGCGCCGTTGATTTCGCAGGTGCCGGTGACCATGACGGTGACCGTGCCGTGCGACGTGATCCGGTCGATGCCGCCCGCTGGCGGAATGGTACTCGGGACCGCGCCGAAGAACGGCAAGCAGGCGGCCCTGCAGTCGTTGTTCGTCAACGTCAACAGCCAGCGCGTCGACATCACCGACCGCAACGTCGTGGTGGCCAGTGTGCCGCGGGCGCGAGCGCAGAGCCCAGGATGTCAACGCATCGAGATCACCTCGTCGGAGGCCGGCACCTTCGCAACCTTCGTCGGGCTGACCGATCCCGCGACAGGCAAGGAACTGCGGACCGGCTTCCCCGACCCGAACCTGCGCCCGTCGATCGTCGGCATCTTCACCGACCTGACCGGTCCTGCGCCGCCAGGACTGAGCGCGTCGGCCGTCATCGACACTCGGTTCTCCACCAAGCCAACGCCTTTGAAGCTGACCGCGATGGTGCTGGCCATCATCTCGACGATAGTGGCGCTGCTCGCGCTGTGGCGGCTGGACCGGCTCGACGGCCGCCGAATGCAGCGGTGGATTCCACAGCGTTGGCGCACGTTCTCCGCCACCGACGTCGTCGTGATCGGCGGCTTCCTGGTGTGGCATGTGATCGGCGCCAACTCGTCGGACGACGGCTACATCCTCGCCATGGCCCGCGTCGCCGGGCACGCCGGCTACATGTCGAACTACTTCCGCTGGTTCGGCAGTCCCGAAGACCCGTTCGGCTGGTACTACAACCTGCTGGCGTTGATGACCGGCGTGAGCGATGCGAGCATCTGGATCCGGCTGCCCGACCTGGTGTGCGGGATCGTGTGCTGGCTCTTGCTTTCTCGCGAGGTGCTGCCACGGCTTGGGCCCGCGGTCGCGGCGAGCAAGCCCGCTGTGTGGGCGGCAGGCCTGGTGCTGCTGGCGGCGTGGATGCCGTTCAACAACGGCCTGCGCCCCGAGGGACAGATCGCGACCGGCGCGCTGATCACCTACGTGCTGATCGAGCGCGCGATCATCTCGGGCCGCATGACGCCTGCGGCGCTGGCGATCCTGACCGCCGCGTTCACGTTGGGCATCCAGCCGACCGGCTTGATCGCGGTCGCTGCGCTGCTGGCGGGTGGCCGACCCATTCTGCGAATCCTGGTGAAGCGGCACCGCATCGTCGGCACCTGGCCGTTGGTCGCGCCGCTGCTGGCGGCGGGCACCGTCGTGCTGACCGTGGTGTTCGCCGATCAGACATTTGCAACTGTGTTGGAGGCCACCAGGATTCGCACCGCCATTGGGCCAAGCCAGCCGTGGTACACCGAGAACCTGCGCTACTACTACCTGATCCTACCGACGGTCGATGGATCGCTGTCGCGGCGGTTCGGGTTCCTGATCACCGCGCTGTCGCTGTTCACGGCGATGTTCATCATGTTGCGACGCAGGCGTGTTCCCGGGGTTGCGCGTGGCCCGGTGTGGCGGTTGATGGGCGTCATCTTAGGCACCATGTTCTTCCTGATGTTCACGCCAACGAAGTGGGTGCATCACTTCGGACTGTTCGCGGCCGTTGGCGCGGCGATGGCGGCGGTGACCACGGTACTCGTGTCCCCGGCGGTGATGCGGTGGTCGCGCAACCGGATGGCCTTCGTCGCCGCGGTGTTCTTCACGCTGGCGTTGTGCTTCGCCACCACAAACGGCTGGTGGTACGTGTCGAGCTACGGCGTGCCGTTCAACAACGCCATGCCGAAGATCGCCGGGATCACGGTGAGCACCATCTTTTTCGCGTTGTTCGCGATCACCGCGATTTGGGCGATGTGGCTGCACTTCGTGTCCCGTGACCACGGCGAGGGGCGCATTGCGCGTGCGTTGACCGCCGCACCAATTCCACTGGCCGCAGGTTTCATGGTGGTGGTCTTCGTCGGCTCGATGGTGGCGGGCATCGTGCGCCAGTACCCGACGTACTCCAACGCGTGGGCGAATCTGCGCGCCTTCACCGGCGGGTGCGGGCTGGCCGACGATGTGCTCGTCGAGCCCGACACCAACGACGGCTTCCTGACGCCGCTGCCCGGCAACTACGGTCCGCTGGGCACGCTCGGCGGTGTCGGGCCGGTGGGCTTCACGCCCAACGGTGTGCCGGAAAAGATTGTCGCCGAGACGATCCGGATGAACCTGCCGATGCCAGGCACCGATTACGACTGGGACGCACCCACCAAGCTCAAGACGGCGGGAGTCAACGGGTCGACGGTGCCGCTGCCGTACGGCCTTGATCCCGCGCGGGTGCCGTTGGCGGGCACGTACGTCGAGGGTCCGCAGCAGCAGAGCCGGTTGACCTCGGCCTGGTATCAACTGCCTCGACCCGACGACGCGCATCCCCTTGTGGTCATCACCGCCGCGGGCACCATCACCGGCGACAGCGTGTTCAACGGGCGAAGCGAGGGTCAGAAGGTCGAACTGGAATATGCGCGCCCCGGCCCGGACGGCGCCCCGGTTCCGGCGGGCAGGCTGGTGCCCTACGACCTCGGACCGGTCCCGTCGTGGCGCAACCTGCGATTCCCGCGTGCCCAGATACCGGCCGACGCCGTCGCGGTGCGGGTTGTCGCCGAGGACCTGTCACTGACGCCGGGCGACTGGATCGCGGTCACGCCGCCGCGCGTGCCCGAGCTCCGGTCGGTGCAGGAGTTCCTCGGCTCGCATCAGCCCGTGCTGATGGACTGGGCTGTGGGCCTTGCCTTCCCGTGCCAACAGCCGATGTTGCACGCCAACGGCGTTACGGAGATTCCGAAGTTCCGGATCACCCCGGACTACAACGCCAAGCGCAAAGACACCGACACGTGGGAGGACGGCCTCAACGGCGGCCTGCTCGGCATCACCGACCTGCTGTTGCGGGCACACGTGATGGCGACGTACCTGTCGCACGACTGGGGCCGCGACTGGGGATCGTTGCGCAAGTTCGACACCGTCGTCGATGCGCAGCCGGCGCAGCTCGAACTCGGCACCGCCACGCACAGTGGGCTGTACAGCCCCGGCAAGATCCGCATCGGGCCGTAAGTGGCAGAACACTTCCGGGGCATACACGAGGTACATCACCCCGGTTTCAAACGTCTGAGAGGACAACAGTTTCAGCGGGATCGACTCGCCCTCGTCGAACAGGCGCATGCCCTTGCCAACCGCGATCGGGTCTTTACCAGTCAGACATGGGCCACCACGGAAACTCATCGCGGGACCCCTGTGCCGAGCTACGGCGATGGCGTCGCTGTGGCCGTCGCGTTGCTCTGCAGAATGTCGTCGTGGCAGTCCACGTGCGCCTGCCCGGTCTGCTCCATGCACACCAGAACCGGTGACTCCGTTTCCGGCGGGTACACCTCGTCGTTCGGGCCTGCTGTGGCGGTCGGACTGGAGATCTCGCCCGGATACAGCGACCAGATCGTGGCATTCGTCGTTGACAGGTGAGCGCAGTACGCCGGGGCGCCGGCCTCGGTGATGCCCGCCGCGCCCAACGTCGCACAGTTGGCACCGACGACCACCACCGGCAACGTGACATTGCCCGGTGATGCGACGGCGTGGGCCGGCGGTGCGGTCAATGGGTGCGACTTGGCTTCTGCAGAGTGGTCGCGCATGCCGTCGAACAGTACGAAACCGACTGCTGTGAGCGCGATCACGACGAGCGCGATGGCTGCCGGTACGAGGAGGCGGCGTCGCGGCTTTGTCTCCGCTTTGGCGTGCCGCGGGCCAGGGGTAGCAGAGGCCAACCTGGTTGCATCCGCGCTTAGCTGTTGCTCCTCGGTGCCGATGTGATGGGCGAGGGCACGGGCGAAGTCGATACACCGGTCGTACCGATCGTCGGGCGACTTGGCGAGCGCCTTGTCGAATATCGGTCCGAGGCTTGACAACTCGGGACGACGAGTCCCGATCGCCGGCGGATCGGCCGTCAGGTGCTGGCTGATGACCACTGCCGGGTTGGAGTGCTGGAACGGCGGCGTGCCGGTCAACAACTGGAAGGCCGTAGCCGCAAGCGCATACTGGTCGGCGCGTCCGTCGATCTCCTCGCCCTTGAGCTGCTCGGGTGCGGCGTACGCAACCGTGCCCACGGTCATGTTCGTCCCGGTGAGCGCACTCGGTTCGCCGATCCAACGGGCGATCCCGAAGTCGGCCAACATGATCCGCTCGGCCTCGGTATCAGGGTTGGCCATCAAGACGTTGGCCGGCTTCACATCTCGATGCAAAAGGCCACGTTGGTGTGCATAGTCGAGCGCGTCCGCGACCGCCGTCACGATCCGCAGGACCTCGTCGGGCGGCATCCCATCCGGATAGCGCTCGGCGAGCAGGCGCCCCACGTCGATCCCCTCGACGTAGTCCATCGAGATCCACGGCTGACCGTCGACGTCGCCGCGGTCATGCACCTCGACGATGTGCGGGTGCCACAGCGTGGCCGCGATGTCGGCCTCCCGGTCGAATCGTTGCCGATACTCGCTTTCCGAGCAGACCGTCGCTGAGAGCACTTTCAGCGCGTCGCGTCGCGGCAGCCTCGGATGCTGAGCGAGATACACCTCGCCCATCCCGCCAGCTCCCAGCGATCGCAGGATCGTGTATCCGGCGATCATCTGGCCGTCCACTAGCGGCATGGGCGCATCCTTCGCTGCGGCTTAGATCGGAAGGAGACCGTGCTTGCGCTGCACGCGCGTGATCTGCTTGTCGCGCAGTAGCCGCATGGACTTGCGCAGCAGCAGCCGTGTTTCGTGTGGCTGGATCACTGCGTCGATGAAACCGCGCTCGGCGGCGATCCACGGGGTCGCCATGTTGAGGTTGTAGCCCTCGATGAATTCGGCCCGGATCTTCTGAACATCAGGCGCCGTGGGGTCGGGGAACCGCTTCACCAGAAGCTGGGCCGCACCCTCAGCGCCGATCACCGCGATCCGAGCCGTCGGCCAAGCGAAGTTGAGATCGGCGGACAGCTGCTTGGAGCCCATCACCGCGTAGGCGCCGCCGTAGGACTTGCGGATGGTGATCGTCACCTTCGGCACGTCGGCCTCGACGACGGCGTTGAGGAACCGGCCGCCGCGCTTGATGATGCCGCCCTTCTCCTGCTCGACGCCGGGCATGAAGCCCGGAGTATCCACCACGAAAACCAGGGGAAGATTGTAGGAGTCGCAGAACCTGATGAAGCGCGCCGCCTTATCGGACGCCTGGTTGTCGATCGCGCCCGACATGTGCATCGGCTGATTGGCGACCACGCCGACCGGTCGCCCGTCGACGCGAGCGAAGGCGGTGATGATCGCCTCTCCCTGCTGCTGGGCCACATCGAACACGTCACCGTCGTCGAAGATCCGCAGCAGGATTTCGTGCATGTCGTAGGACATGTTGTCGCTGTCCGGCACGATCGAATCGAGTTCCAGGTCGTGCGGCGTGATCTCCGGCTCCATGCCGGGGTTGACGATCGGCGCGTCGTCAAATGTGTTGGGGGGCAAGAAGCTCAAGTAGTCGCGGACGTAGGCGAACGCCGCTGCTTCGTCCTCTACCACCTGATGGATGTTGCCGTAGCGGGCCTGCGCGTCGGCGCCGCCGAGCTCGTCGAGCGACACGTCTTCACCGGTGACGTCCTTGATGACATCGGGACCGGTGACGAACATGTAGCCCTGGTCACGCACCGCCACCACAAGGTCGGTCTGAATCGGCGAATACACCGCTCCCCCAGCGCATTTGCCGAGAATGATGGAGACCTCGGGGACAAGGCCCCGGAGCAGCTCGTGGCGGCGGCCCAGCTCGGCGTACCACGCGAGCGAGGTCACCGCGTCCTGGATCCGGGCGCCCGCCGAGTCGTTGATGCCGATGATCGGGCAGCCGACCATCGCTACCCACTCCATCAGCCTGGCGACCTTACGGCCGAACATCTCGCCCACCGAGCCCTGGAAGACCGTCTGATCGTGGCTGAAGACGCCGACGGGCCGGCCGTTAATGGTGCCGTGCCCGGTGACCACGCCGTCGCCGAACAGCGCGTTGGGGTCACCCGGCGTCTTGCACAGCGCACCGATCTCGAGGAAGCTGCCCGGGTCGACCAGCGCATTGATGCGTGCGCGGGCGCTGGGGATGCCCTTCTTCTCCCGTTTGGCGACGGCCTTTTCACCGCCGGGTTCCTTCGCCCGCTCGAGCTTTTCGCGGAGTTCGGCCAGCTTCTCGGCGGTCGTGGTCGGAGACGGTTCTACGGTCACTTCGCCTGTTTCTCCTGCGCCTCTATCCGGTTGATCGCCTCGCTCATATGGGCGCCGACCTTCGCAATGTACGGCTCGTCGATCGCCTGGATGTGCTCGCCCCCGATGGGCACGACCTCTAGCTCGGACACGAACTCGCCCCAACCTCCGTCGGGCTTGCGGATGGCGTAGCGCGGCTCGAAGAAGATTGCGTCGTCGTGGTAGCGGTCGGCCATGTAGAGGGTGACCTGTCCGTCGTACGGCTCGATCTTCGCGGTGTCGATCACGCGGTTGTCCAGGTAGGACGTCCGCTGGTGCTCGATGATGCCGCCGGGGATCTGCACGCCGCTCTCCTTGATCGCGTCGAGGACGAACTGCACCTGGCCCTCGTCGTCGAGGTCCTCGAGCTGCTCGTACGGGATCGGCGGGACCTCGACGTTGAAGGTCCGCTCCGCGAAGCGCGCGTAGCGGTCCCAGCGGGCGCGGGTCTCCTCCTTGGTCTGCGGGACCTCCTCGCCGGCGCGCACCGCATCAATCAGCCCGACGAAGCGAACGTCGGCGCCCGCGCGCTTCAGACCGATTGCGCACGCGTAGGCCAGCACGCCACCCAACGACCATCCGGCCAGGATGAACGGACCGTTGCCACCCATCTCCAGCAGCTTCGGCACGTACTCGGCGGCGCGCTCCTGGATGGAGCCCTCGACCCGCTCGATGCCGTACATCGGGGTGTCCGGCGGCAGCCGCTTGAGCAGCGGTTCGTACACCACGGTCGAGCCACCCGCGGGATGGAACACGAACACGGGAACTTTCGAAGAACCTGCTGGATCCTTTGACGGCGCGCGCAGCGTCCGCACGAATCCGTCGATCTCACCGGCCTCGAGGTGCTCGCGCACGATGCTGGCCAGCGCCTCGATGGTGGGTGCGGTCTTCACGTCGTCGGCGGTGATGGTTCCCTCGGCCCGTTCCGACAGCCGCTGTGCCATCTTCTCGGCGGTCTCGTCGTCGAGCGCGGGCAGCGCGTTGAAGATGCCGCCCGGTGACTTGCCGGTGACGATGGCCCACGTCGCGAATGTCACGCGCTCCGCCGCCTCGCGTGGCGGCACGTCGGCGCCGAGCGCCTCGGTGACGGCCTCCTGCGTCAGCACCTGGGCGGCCATGGCGGCCGGCGACTGCGCGGCGGCCGGGCCCGATGGATCGATCGGCGGCGGCGGAATATCCACCGGCGCAGGCACTTCCGGCTCGGCGGTGACCGTCGGTGCGGTGCCTGCCATCATCGCGGCCTGCTCCGCAGCGATCTCCTCGGGCGTCAGCGTCTTCTGGTGCTCGTGTAGCTCCTCGACCTCGTCGCGGTGCTCGATCGCGTACTCGATCAGCTTCTCGACGTTGTAGAGGTTCGCGTCACGCACGGCGGTCAGCTGGATCGGCGGGAGATCGAAGTCGTACTCGACACGGTTCTTGATCCGCACCGCCATCAGCGAGTCGAGGCCGAGCTCGATCAGCGGCACCTCCCACGGCAGGTCCTCGGGCTCGTAGCCCATCGCGCCGCCGACGATCGCGGCCAGCCGGTCGTGCACAGTCTCACCCGAATCCGGCGACCACTTGGCAAAGCCCGCACCGAGATTCGCGCCCTGGGTCAGGTGGTCCTGGAGGATCTCGGCGTCTTCTTCTTCGACGGGGCTTGCCGTCGTCGAGACCTGTTCAGCAACAGCCGCGGCTGCGCCGACGGCGGTTGGTAGTGCGGTCGCATGGCCGTCACGGCTGACGATCGCGTCGTACACCAACGTGAACGACTCGTCGATGCGGGCGTGCACCTGCACGGTCGCGCCGCCGGGGTGACGGGCCAGCGTCGTCACCAGCCGCGCGCCGTCGCCAGGCACCGCACGCGGCTCGAATGCCGTCAGCTTCGCATCCGGAAGAACCTGCGCCGCAGCGGCTTTCACCAGCGCCCCAAGGTCGGTCTCGCCCTTCGGGGCGTACTCCCAGACGTGGCGGCCATCTGGTGTGGCCACGTGGTTGCCCGGCATCATCACCGAGCTGTCGCCGGTGAATTTCGCATCGAGCCAGTGCGACTTGCGGCGGAATCGGGTCGGCGGGATGTTCGCGTACTCACCGCGACCAAATAGCGTGCGGAAGTCCAGAGCGTGTCCGTACACGAACAGCTGCGCCATGGTCGACGTCATCGAGTCGACCTCGTCCTGTTTGCGCGCCAGCGTCGCGATCAGCTGCGCATCATGCAGCCCAGCCGTGGCCGTCGTCAGGCCCACCTGCATCAGCGCCACCGGATTCGGTGCCAGCTCAAGGAAAGTGGTGTGCCCGTTGTCGACGGCGTTGCGAATGCCCTGGGTGAAGTGGACGCTGTGGCGCAGCCCCTTCTTCCAGTACTCCACGTCGTGGATCGGCTCGCCACCGGGCCGGATGTAGCGGCCCTCGTGCACCGTCGAGAAGTAGCCCGTGGTCAGCGGGTGCGCTTCGATGCCCTGCAGTTCGGCCGCCAGCTCACCGAGCAGTGGGTCCATCTGCGAGGTGTGGCTGGCGCCCTTGGTCTGGAACTTGCGGGCGAACTTCCCCTCGGACTCGGCGCGCGCGATGATCGCGTCGACCTGCTCCGGCGGGCCGCCGATGACCGTCTGGGTCGGCGCGGCGTACACGCACACCTCGAGGTCCTTGAAGTCCGAGAACACCGTCTCGATCTCGTCGGCGGAGTACTCGACGAGCGCCATCAGCCGGATGTACTCGCCGAACAACATTGCCTCGCCCTCGCCCATCAGGTGGGCGCGCGAGCAGATCGTGCGAGTGGCGTCGGCCAGCGACAGTCCGCCGGCGAAGTACGCCGCTGCGGCCTCGCCCAGCGACTGGCCAACCACCGCACCGGGTTTGGCGCCATGCGCCTTGAGCAGCTCACCGAGCGCGATCTGGATCGCGAAGATGACCGTCTGCGTCGTCTCGATGCCGTAGTCCTGCGAGTCGTCGAGCATCAGCTCGACGACCGAGTAGCCCAGCTCGTCCTGGACGTAGGCGTCGACTTTGTTGATCCACTCGGCGAACGTCTCGTTGCGCAGATACAGGCTCTTGGCCATCTTGCGGTGCTGCGCGCCGAACCCGGCCAGCACCCACACAGGTCCGTTCGTGACCGGACCGTCGGCGGTGAACACGTTTGGGTTCTGCTTGCCCTCGGCCACCGCCCGCAGGCCCTTGACGGCCTCGTCGTGGTCATGAGCGAGGACCACCGCGCGGGAGCGACCGTGGTTGCGCCGCGACAGCGAACGACCGATCGACTCCAGCGAAGACGCCCGGCCTTCGGGGCTGTCGATCCAGTCCGCCAGCTCGGCGGCGGTGGCCTTCTTGCGTGACGTCAGGAAGCCCGAAACAGCTAGCGGTACAACAGGAGTCGGTTGCTCCTCGGAAGACTCGAGCTCTTCGCGTGCGTCCTCGCGTAACCGTTTGGCTTCGTCGGTCAGTCCCGGAAGTTCTGGCTCGCCGTCCATGACCGTGTGGGTGGAGGCCTCGTCGGCTCCATCTTCCAAATCGTCGTGGATGAACTCGCCGTACTCGTCCATCCGCACCCCGCCGACGTACACGGCGTCGGCCTCGGGCTGCTTGGGCTTTTCGGGCTCGACTTCCGGTTCCGGTTCCGGCGGGGCGAGATCCGACGGCAGCACCTCGCGCAGCACGAGGTGTGCGTTAGCACCGCCGAAGCCGAACCCGGACACACCGGTGATCGCGTGGCCGCTGTAGCGGGGCCAGTCGGTGACGGTGTCGGCGACCTTCAGCCGCACGGCGTCGAAGTCGATGTACGGGTTGGGCCCGGTGTAGTTGATCGACGGCGGGATCTTGTCGTTCGCCAGTGCCAGCGCCATCTTCGCAAGGCTGGCCGCGCCTGCCGCCGATTCCAGGTGTCCCACATTGGATTTCACCGCACCCAGCAACGCCGGTTTGTCCACGGGACGCCCCCTGCCGACAACGCGGCCCAGCGCGTCGGCCTCGATCGGGTCGCCGAGGATGGTTCCGGTGCCGTGCGCCTCGATGTAGTCGACGTCGCGCGGGTTGATGCCCGCGTCCTTGTACGCCTTGCGCAGCACCTCGGCCTGCGCGTCCGGGTTCGGCGCGAGCAGGCCATTGGACCGCCCGTCGTGATTGATCGCGCTGCCTGCGATCACCGCGAAGATTTCGTCGCCGTCACGCCGGGCGTCGGAGAGCCGCTTGAGTACCAGCATGCCGCCGCCCTCGGACCGCGCGTAGCCGTCGGCGTCCTGGGAGAACGACTTGATCCGGCCGTCCGGCGCGAGCACGCCACCGACCTCGTCGAATCCGACCGTCACCAGCGGCGTGATCAATGCGTTCACGCCGCCGACGATCGCCACGTCGGCCTCCCCCACGCGCAGCGCCTGTACGCCCTGGTGCGCCGCGACCAGCGAGCTCGAGCATGCGGTGTCGATCGCCACCGACGGGCCACGGAAGTCATAGAAATAGGACACCCGGTTGGCGATGATCGAGCTGGCGGTGCCGGTGATCGCGTACGGGTGGGCGATCGACGGGTCGGACATCGCGAGGAAGCTGTAGTCGTTCAAGGAGCTGCCGATGTAGACGCCGACGCTCTCGCCGCGCAGGCTCGACGCCGGGATGCGGGCGTGTTCCAGCGCCTCCCAAGTCAATTCGAGCGCCATCCGCTGCTGCGGATCGATGTTGTCGGCCTCCATCTTCGACAGCGCGAAGAACTCGGCGTCGAAGCCCTTGATGTCGGACAGGTAGCCACCGCGGGTGCGGGCCTTGGCGACCCGCTCCGCGATCCGTGGTTCGCCGAGGAATTCTTCCCAGCGCCCCGCCGGCAGATCGGTGATCGCGTCGCGGCCCTCGAGCAGCGCCTGCCACGTCTCAGCCGGTGTGTTCATATCGCCGGGAAAACGGGTGGCGATGCCCACAATGGCTATGTTCGCGATGTCCTCATCGACTTCGCGCGCCCAGTCCTCGTCGTCACCGGTGTGCTCGATCTCGGGCTCGCCCTCGACGATGACGGTCGCCAACGACTCGATGGTCGGATGGCGGAACGCGACGGTCGCGGTCAGCGTCACGCCGGTGAGATCCTCGATGTCGGTGGCCATCGCGACAGCGTCACGTGACGACAGGCCGAGTTCGACCATCGGCGTGGAGTCGTTGATCGCGTCGGGCGACTGGCCGGTCGCGTTCGCGATCCAGTTGCGCAGCCACTGGCGCATCTCGGCGACCGTCATGTCGGACGGAACCGCTTTGGCGGCGACTGGTTCAATATTCTCAGGCGCGAGCTGGATCTCGTCGCCGGCGGGTTGCGAATCGTCTTGTGCGTCAGCCATGTTCAAGTCACCTCGCGATCGACTTGGCGCCCGTCGGTCGCCAGTGTCGTGTGGAATTCGAGTACAGCGTTAGTCGCTCTCATCGGGGAACGCGTTCGCCACCTTGCCGCTGCGCAGGCTGCCGTCCAGATAGGCACTGCGGCAGGCACGGCGGCCGATCTTGCCGCTCGACGTGCGCGGGATCGCGCCGGCCGGCGTCAACAGCACATCGCGCACGGTGACGCCGTGGCGCACCGCGATCGCGGCGCGAATGTCGTCGGCGATCGGCCCGGGATCGAGCTTGTGCGTGCCCGGGGCGCGCTCGCCCACGATGACCAACTGCTCGGAGATGTCGTCCGGGTCGTGCTTCAGCCCCGCGTGCGAGTTCTCGAACACCTCGGCGGGCAGCTGGTTGGCCGGCACCGAGAACGCCGCGACATAGCCGGTCCGCAGCGCGCGGCTGGCCTCCTGGGCGGAGTACTCGAGGTCCTGCGGGTAGTGGTTGCGTCCGTCGATGATGACGAGGTCCTTGACGCGGCCGGTGATGAACAGCTCACCGTCGTGGTACGCGCCGTAGTCGCCGGTGCGCACCCACCTCGCGTCATCGGTCGCGCGTTCGGCGTGCGACGGGTTGGTCCGCGACTTCAGGATGTTCTGGAAGGTCGCGATGGTTTCCTCGGGCTTGCCCCAGTAGCCGGTGCCCATGTTCTGGCCGCTGATCCAGATCTCACCGATCTGACCGTCGGGCAACTCGGTGGCCGTCTCGGCGTCGACGACGACGGCCCACTCGGCGACGCCGACCTTGCCCGCGCCCGCCTGGGCGACGGCGCTGGGTGAATCGGCGGGAACCTCGACGAACGTCCCGGTGTTCAGTGCTTCGCGGTCGGCGGAGACGATTCTCGGGAAATCACCCATTGGGGTGGTGGAAACGAACAACGTCGCCTCGGCCAATCCATAGGACGGCTTGATCGCCTCCGGCTTGAAACCGTACGGGCCGAAGGCCTCGTTGAACCTGCGCACGGTGGCCGCTGAGATCGGCTCACTACCGTTCAGGATGCACTTCACCCTGCTTAGGTCCAGCGGCGGCTCGTCGTCCTTGGGCAGTCCGCGGGCGGCGGCATGGTCGAACGCGAAGTTCGGAGCCACCGAAATCACCCCGCCGGTGTCGTCGGGCCTGGCCGACATTTCCCGCAGCCATCGGCTGGGCCTGCGGACGAACGCCGCAGGCGTCATGAAGGTGAAGTAGTGTCCGATCATCGGCGCCAGCATCGCCGTGATCAGGCCCATGTCGTGGAAGAACGGCAGCCACGAGCAGCCGCGGTCGCCCTCCTCGCCGTCGAGCGCCTCGATGATCTGGACGATGTTGGTGGCCAGGTTGAGGTGGGTGATCTGCACACCCGTGGGGATGCGGGTCGACCCGGACGTGTATTGCAGGTAGGCGATGGTGTCCTCGGTGACGTCCTCGAAGGGCACCCATGTCGCGCCGACCTCGACGGGCACCGCGTCGACGGCGATGACGCGCGGACGCTCCTTGGCGGGCCTGCCGCGGAAGAACTTGCGGACGCCCTCGGCCGACTCGGTGGTGGTCAGGATGGCCGACGGCTGGCAGTCGTCGAGCACGGCGTGCAGGCGGCCGACGTGGCCGGGTTCAGAAGGGTCGAACAGCGGCACCGCGATGCGGCCCGAGTAGAGCGTGCCGTACATCGCGACCACATACTCGAGGTTCTGCGGGCAGAGGATCGCCACTCGGTCGCCCGGCTGGGTGACCTGCTGCAGCCGGGCGGCGACCGCACGGTTGCGCGCGCCGAAGTCGGCCCAGTTCAGCTCGCGCACCACGCCGTCGCGTTCAACGGAGAAGTCGAGGAACCGGTAGGCGAGCTTGTCGCCACGAACCTTGGCCCACTTCTCGACGTGCTTGACCACGCTGCCGCTGTCGGGGAACTTGATCAGTCCGTCCTTCAGGAACGGGTTGTGAAAGCCGCCCATTCTCACTCTCCTGTCGAAGCCACAATCTCGCGAAGCCGACTCACGGTGGTTACCGGCGGGACGCCGCGGCTCTGAACCGCGCGAACCCGAACCCCGAAGATCGTACCGGGGAGTAAGCGCTCACCGGTCAAATGCACTCTGACCAGCGCTTTCGGGTCGGCTATCGGCTACCGCTCTTAGTTTTTTCTTAATGTTAGGCGACCGTTTGTCGCACGCCAAATCAGTTCGGTCACATGTCAGCCATGTTTTGGGTGCGGAGCGTTATCGATCACGTTCTGCGCCCAGCCCAGTGTCCACTGTGTGGCCGGCGCACCGTCGAGATTCCAGAAGTCGGGCGTGCCGTACAGGGCGTGGACCGGCTGACCGCCGCCGCCGCTGAGCACCTCGAGCGTCCTTGGCAGCTGGGTGATGTTGAACGCCGACTCCGGCGCTGCGCAGATCAGGTCGCCGGGTGCGCAGATCTCGTTGGTGCGGTCGTTCAGCATGCCGAACCCGCCCGGACGCGGCCCCGTCATCGTGAGGCCCAAGGCCGACAGCGTCGGCACCTCCTGCAGCGTGATCTCCGCACCTTGGCCGTCGGGGTTTGGTCCGATGTCCCGACCGATGCTGTCCTGGCGGCGGCCGTCGGCGATCAGGGTCACACCGATCACCAGATCCTCGTCCACAGGTCCGCGCCCGTTGCCGACGTCGCTGGCAATGTCGCCCGCGATCACCGCGCCCTGCGAGAAGCCGACGAGCACGTAGCTGGTCAGCGGGCAGCGGTTGTTCATGTCCGTTATCGCGTTCATGGCGGCGCGGGTGCCCTCGGCGCGGCTGTCGTTGTACGACATCTGCGTATCGGCCGACAGCGGATTGTGGAACTGCGCGGTGTACGGGACGGTGAAGATGTCCAGCCGATCCGAACCGAACTGAGCGCGAATCGGGTTGGTGACGTTGAGCAGCAGCGCCGCCGGGAACTGCACCGGGTTGTGCGGGTCGAGCTGCGGCGAGGATTCCCACGTGCCAGGGATCGAGAGCATCAGCACGTCCGGGCAGCTGGCGTCCTGGAACTCAGGGCGCGGCTTCTTGCCGGTCGTCGGTGGCACCGCAGTCGGGGGCGCTGCGGTGGGCGGCACGGCGCTCGGCGGGCTTTCGGGCCGTCGCAGCACGACGATCACGATCGCCACGATCAACACCACGACGACGGCCATCGCCCCGGCTGCGATGAGCGCGAGAATGCGGTGGCGTTTCCGCCGATTGGTCTTTGGCATGTTCTCCTGCTAGCAGAGTTTTTCGGTCGCGATGCGAACGTAGTCAGCGGTCGCCGAATTGACTTCATCGGTGGAGGGCGCCATCGAGCTCATGTGGGTGTTGCGCACGTCGCTGCGCACCAACGGCACCACGAAGTCCCACACACCCTGATCGCTCTGCTTGGCGGCGCGGGCCTGACACACATACGACCCGATGCTCAGCGCCAGCAGATCACTCGACGGCTTCACCCCGGCGGCTTTGAGCGCGTCGAGATAGGCGCGCTGCTGCCCGGTCACGATCAGCGCGTTGGAGTCCCCGTTCGGTTGCGCCCCGGCCTCGCCGTGTGCCTGCGCCGTCTCGGAATGCGGCAGCCCCACCGTGGCCATCACGTCGTCGGCGACGGAGCATCCGGTCAGCAGGGCCGCGGAGGAAGCGACCAACAACGAGGTTGCCGACCACTTTGCTGGACCGGAGGGTCGTCGGATCGCGTGCTGCACTCCTCCAAGGGTACCGACTGCCCCAGGGCGGACCCGTGACCGAAAGCGTCCCTACTTGATCGTAGCGACGAGTTCGCCCGACATCGCCGCCAGCTGTCCTGACCAGCTGCCCCAGTCGTGATTGGGGCCATCGGGGAAGTCGAAGTGCCCGTTGTGGCCGCCGACCGAGCGGTAATGCTGATAGAAGTCCCGGTTCGTGCCCTGCGCGATGTCGCAGTAGCCGATCATCGCGGCGGGATCGCTGCACCCCCCGACGGAGGGGCTGAACACCCACAGCCGGGTGTTGTTGTCCGCCAGCAACTGCACGTGGTCATTCGGCGAATGCCACTTCCACCGGCCGAGCTGCGGCAGGCCCCACATGTTGCGTGTGTCGACACCGCCGTACTGGGCAAGCCCGGCGGTGATTGCGCCGTCGACGCCGGTCCGCTCCGGTGCCAGGAATCCCGACAGAGAGCCGGCGAAGCGGTACCGGTCGGGGTGGAACGTTGCCATGGCCATCGCGCCGTAGCCGCCTTGCGCGGCGCCGACGATGCCGTGCCCGCCGGGCGCCAGGCCCTTGTTGGCGGCCATCCAGTCGGGCAGCTCGTCGGACAGGAAGGTCTCCCACTGCCTGCTGCCGTCCTGCTCCCAGTTGGTGTACATGCTCCACGCGCCGCTCGCGGGCGCGGCCACCGAGATGCCCTTGCCCGCGAGGGTGTTCATCGCGTTGCCCGCCGTCACCCAGTTGCTGACATCCGGCGCGGCGTTGAACGCGTCGAGCAGAACGACCATGTGCGGGCCACCGCCCTGGAAGGCGACCGGGATGTCGCGGCCCATCGCCGCCGACGGCACCATCAGATACTCGACGTCGGCCTTGGCGATCGGTGCCGTTGCGGTCCACAGCCCCACGGCCAGCACCACGGTCAGGACTGTTCGTATCAACCCACGCATAACCCCACCTCACGTCGCATCGGCCTCGTCCCCGCCGCAAGGTAGTGAACCACATCACGACGACGGGCCGCTCCCGAAATGGCTGACGGCGGCGACCCCCGAGAGGATCGCCGCCGTCGACCGTGTTGGCGTACCGATTAGCCGCCGGAGCTGGCCAGAGCTGCCGCCACGGGCGGAGACGGCTGCGGCGTCGCGCCCAGCACCCGCTGGATGTCCGGCTTCATCTGCTGCAGCTGCGAACCCCAGTAGGGCCAGTCGTGCACGCCGTTGGACGGGAAGTTGAACACACCGTTCTTACCGCCCGCGGCGAGGTAGTTCTCCTGGAACGTCTTGTTCGTCCGGAGCGTGAAGCCCTCGAGGAACTTGGCGTTGAACAGGTTGCCTGCGCTGATGCCCGCGCTGAGATCCGACGGGGTGCCGTTACCGCAGTAGACCCAGATGCGGGTGTTGTTCGCGACCAGCTGGCTGATGTTGACCATCGGGTCGTTGCGCTTCCACGCCGGGTCGCTCGACGGGCCCCACATGTCGTCGGTCTTGTAACCGCCGGCGTCACCCATCGACAGGCCGACCAGCATCGGCCACCAGCCTTCGGACAGGTTCAGAAAGCCCGACAGCGAGCCCGCGTACTGGAACTGCCCGGGGTGGTAGATCGCCAGGGTCAGGGCGGCGGAACCGGCCATCGACAGACCGACCGCGGCGTTGCGACTCGCGTCGACACCCTTGTTGGCAGCCAGGTAGCTCGGCAGCTCGCTGGTCAGGAACGTCTCCCACTTGTAAGTGGTGCAGCCCGCCTTGCCGCAAGCCGGCTTGTACCAGTCGCTGTAGAAGCTGGACTGGCCACCGACCGGCATGATCACCGATAGACCGGAGTCGAGGTACCACTCGAACGCCGCCGTGTTGATGTCCCAGCCGTTGAAGTCGTCCTGGGCGCGAAGGCCGTCAAGCAGGTAGACCCCCGGCGATCCGGCACCGCCGCTCTGGAACTGAATCTTGATGTCGTGTCCCATCCCCGCTGACGGAACCATGAGGTACTCGACCGGCAGACCCGGACGAGAGAAAGCGCCCGCAGTCGCCGAGCCTCCGACGACGCCTACCAGGGCGGGCAGCACGGCGGCCACCATGGCCGCGATCGTGAGCCGGCGCGCCCAGGCGCCGCGCATCTTCCCAACGAACGTCATGCTTCTACCTATCCCATCTGTCGTATGCCGCACGGCAGACCCGCTGCGTGCCCGTGTAGTCAACCACATCTCCATGCGATATCTCTCTCCAGCGTGTGTCCTCCCAGGTCGTCGGTCATCCGTTGAGAGTGGCGATCAGGTCTGGCTTCAGCGAGCTCAGCTGCTGGCCCCAGTACGGCCACGCGTGGTTACCCGACGGGGGAAACACGAAGGTGGCGTTGCTGCCGCCCGCCTTCGCGTAGGCCACCCGGAAGTCCTTGTTGCTCTTGATGGCCATCGTCTCCAGGCTGTCTGCGTTGAACGCCTGGTTCGGGTCGGCGCCCTCATCGAGCGGGGTCAAACCGCCTGGCGCACAATAGATCCACAGCCTCGTGCCGTTGGCCACGATGCGCGAAACCTGCTCGATCGGGTCGTTACGCTTCCACGCCCCGTCCCACGGCGCGCCCCACATGTTGTCCACGTTGTACCCACCGGCGTCGAGCATCGCGACGCGGATCGCCTGCCGCATGACCAACGCCGACGGGTTGAGGAAACCCGACAGCGACGCGGCGTACCGGAACTGCGCCGGGTGGTAGGCGGACAGAATCAGCGCCGCGCCGCCCAACATGGACAGGCCGACAACGCCATTGCCCGTCATCGAGATCTGCTTGTTGGTGGCCAGCCACAGCGGAAGCTCGTTGGTGAGGAAGGTCTCCCATTTATAGGTATAGGGCTGCTTGTTGAAGCTCGACGGCGAATACCAGTCGGTGTAGAAGCTGGACTGGCCGCCGACGGGCATCACGGTCGAGACACCGGATTCGTAGAACCACTCGAACGCCGAGGTGTTGATGTCCCAGCCGCTGTAGTCGTCCTGGGCGCGCATGCCGTCGAGGAGATAGACGGCTTTCTGCCCGCTCGCGCTGGACGTCGGCGACGCTGCGCCTCCGGGGCTCGATGTCGGCGCCGCTGCGCCTGCGGGTTGGAACTGCACGCGGATGTTGCGGCCCATCGCCGTGGAGTAGGTGTCGAGGTACTCGACGGGCAAACCTTCTCGCGAGAAAGCATTGGCGTTCGGAGCGGCACCGACGAGGACGACGGCCAGAGCGGGAAGCGTCAGCACTGCGGCCCCGATCGCCGCAGGCGACGAAGCCGATCTTGCACAGCGTTGACCACCGATGTCCGAGGCATCTGCTGCTATTACCGTCCGTTCACATGTCCGCGCCGTATGAACGGCGGTCTCGAAATGGCTATCGCGGCAAGATGGCTGCCGCGTTACCAAACTCTCAGAAAAACCCGGCCAGCTAACAAATCGCTGACGGTCACGGCCCCGTTGCCGGCATGCCAGTGTAAGGAGTGCCCGTCGGTTCGGGCACAGCCAGTCCGCAGCGGACCAGCTCGTACAGTGGCACACGATCGATTCGATAGCTGGTGAATTCGGCTGCATGCAGCAGGTTTGACGTGAACCGCCGCACACCCATCGGGCCACGAACCGCGTTCAGCACGGCGTCGGTCGCGGGGCATTTCAGCGCGACCTCGGCCTGTGCCACCCAGTCCTGATCCAAGTAGGGGGGGATGAACGGCTGTTTCTTCAGGAACGGGCCGTCGGCTACCGCCCAATCCGGGAACAGGTTCTTGTCGTGGCCGATGCGGCCGTCAACCAGCCGAGACGTGTGCGCCGCCAACGGGTTTGCCAACCCGATCTGATCGATCACCCGCACGTCCAACCCGACGTTCATGCCCAGCATGCCGAGATTGGTGAAAAGCACTGTGTGCGGGCCTTTGTAACCCCTTCTCACGTCGGGGGGCATATCGGGTGGCGGCGGTTTTGCGGGCACCACGTCCCATTGGTCGTAGTTGCCCGACGGCAGCAACAGTGCGCCGTCAGGAGTGTTGTTCAGCGCGACGAGCACTGCCCGCATGCGCGGATAGTCGAGATAGTCGGCGGCGGTCAACGGGTGCGCGTTGTCGGTGGCCTGCGAGTAGAACCGGCGTTCGTCGACGATGCCGGTGTAGGTGATGCGGGTGGCGTCCGAACCCATGCCTGGTGAATTGGCCGCCCACAGCGACCAAAGCGCCACCGCCAGCCACAGCACACCCGTCGCACCGGCGAACAAGTAGCCTGCGCCGCGCGGCACTCGGGTTCCGTCGGGTAACACCATCGGAATCACTGCCATCGGTGCCAGCAGACAGAACAGCGGCGTGAGCAACACCCGGCCGTGCATGAAGTCGCCACCCTGACGAATCCAGTAGATTGCCTGAAGGAGTCCGCCGACGATCATGAAAATCACTACGGCGGAAGGACTTTGCACCCTGCGGGCCAACCAGCCATAGCCGGGCGGGATGGCGCGGCGGATCCACCACGGTCGTCCACGGGTGACCAGCGTGACGAGGCCGAGCCCGACAAGCAGGATCGCGGGCGCCCAGAGCAGATACGGGTGATTGAAGTTCGCCAGATAGACAAAGCCCTGGGCCCATTTGGATCCCGACGCATCCTTGGCGAGGGCGGTGCCGGGGTACAGCAGGCCGTAATAGCCCATCCGGAAGATCTCGTAGCCGACCGGTAACAGGCCGCCCGCGGCAACGATCAGCACGCGCCGCCGCCAGCCGCGGGCGGCGACGAGCATCATGATCAGCGCTAGCCCGCCGACGAGCGCCAGCTCTGGGCGTACCAGCACACTCAACCCGGCGACGAAAGCCAGTGCCGCATCGAAGAACCGGCTGACGACGTTGGTGGCAGGTGGCGGGACCGGTGCGGCAAAGGGCGCTCTGCGTAGGGTCGGCGGCGCGCCCCTGCGCGGCGGAGGCGGATGCTGCGGGACCGGATAGGCGCGCAAGGCCTGCGACCAGCAGACCATCATCCACCACAGCAGGCCCAAATAGCCCAGCACCAAACCATTTTCGAGGCCTGAAGTGGCGAAGTCGCGCGCGGGTGGCACCGCGATGTAGACCAGCGCGCCAGCGGGTAACAGCAACGCCCGTCGACCCCGCAGACTCGGCGCGTACAACCGTCCAGCGCCCAACATCGCCAGGGCCACCCCGACCACGCTGAGCACCAAGGCCAGCGCCAGCGCCACGTACTCCAGCCGCACAGGGCCGCCGATCCAGCCGCCGAGATAGACGAGGTAGGTCCAGATCGTCGACGTGTTCGCCTCGACGCGCTCGCCCACGTTGAACACCGGGCCGTTGCCGGCCAACAGGTTTCGCACCGTCCGCAGGACGATCAGTCCGTCATCGGCGATCCACCGCCGCTCCCAGGCGCCCCAGCCGAACAGCACCGCGACCACCACCACGCCGGCCCAGAGGCTGAGCCGTGCGGTGACGTCATAGGGGAACGCCGGCCAGCGGGCCAGGCGCTGTCCTACGTCGTCGACCCAGCGGCTCCGGCCCGCCACCGGCGCCCTGATCCGGTCAACGAAGGAAGACGGCGGCACCAAGGGTTCCGATCCACGCCACGGCCAGCAGCTGCAGCACCCGGTCCTTCAACGCGATTTCCTCCGGTTCGCCGGCCAGCCCGCCGTCGACGTCGACGGCGTACCGCAGGATTGCGATCGTGAACGGGATTATCGTCACCGCGTACCAGGACGCGTAGTTGCCGTCCCGCCCGAAGGCCCACAGCCCATAACAGAGCACGGTCGCCGTCGCCGACAGCGTCCACACGAAACGCAGATAGGAGGCCGTGTAGCTCTCCAGCGACTTGCGGATCTTGGCACCGGTCCGCTCGGCGAGCTGCAGTTCGGCGTAGCGCTTGCCGCCCACCATGAACAACGACGCGAACGTCATCCCCAGCAGGAACCATTGGGACAGCGGGATACTCGCGGCGGCGCCACCTGCAATCGCCCGGATCAGGTACGCCGACGCCACGATGCAGATGTCCAGCACCGGTTGATGTTTCAGTCCGAAGCAATAGGCCAGCTGCATCGCGATGTAGATGGCGATCACCACCGTCAGATTCGGCGTGGCGAGCAAGGAGACCCCAAGCGCCGCGGCACCGAGCACCACCGCCACGCAGTAGGCCAGCCACTCGGGCACCACGCCCGCCGCGATCGGGCGAAAGCGTTTGGTCGGGTGCTGGCGGTCGGCCTCGACGTCGCGGGCGTCGTTGATGAGGTACACCGAGGATGCGGCCAGGCTGAACGCGACGAACGCGATCAGCGCCTTGATCGCGACATCTCCCACGTCGAACTTGACGTCGCTGCCGAACGCGGCTATGGGCGCGATCAACACGAGCAGGTTCTTCACCCACTGCCGTGGGCGGATCGCCTTGAGAAGGCCCGTGACGACGTTGCGGGGCGGGCGCTTGGCCGGTGCCGGTCCTTTAGTCATCTGTGTTGCGCTCTCTGCGCTGCTCTCACTCGAGATGCTCATCCGTCTCCTCCAACCCGATCAGCGACGGCTCCGACTGTCTTCGCGACGACCGCCCCTACCGCAACGCCGGTGAGCACGTCGCTGGGGTAGTGCACACCAAGCACCAAGCGGGACAACGCCATCGGCGGTATCAGCAACACCGGCAACGGCAGGCCGATGGTGCGTGCCAGCAGCATCGAAGCTGCGGTCGTCGACGTGGTGTGCGCAGATGGGAAGCTCAACCGGCTCGGCGTGCCGACGTTGACGGCGATCGCCGGGTGATGCGGGCGTTCACGCTTGACCACCCGCTTGATCAGCACCGCGGCCGCATGGGCGATGAACGCGCCGGCACCCGCGGCCAGCCACGCCCTGCGGCGTCGGGGCTGCAGCAGCGCGCCCAGCGCCGCGACGGCCACCCAGCCGATGCTGTGCTCGCCGAAGTGCGACAGCGCACGCGCGCCTGCCAGCACGCCGGGCAGATCGGCCAGCGCCGACTGGACGGCCACCAGCGCGGCCTCCTCGCCGCGCGGGGTGTCAACCATGCGGCGAGGCCTCCACAATGCCCCCCGGGTCGCTTCGCTCCTGCCCCGCCGGAATCAGCACCGTCTCCCACTTCTGCTTGCTGGAGAGTACCGGCAGTGCTTCGCGGTAGACCTTGCGCATCCGGTTGAACTTGCGGGCCAGCCGGATGTGCTGGCGCAGCGAAGCACGCAGCAGCGCAAGCATTTTCGCGCGATCGCGCTGCCGGTACACGACACCGCGGCCGTCGGCGGTGGTGACGGTGACACCGTCGACCTTGCACAACAGGAACCAGCGGGCGTCCTGCGTCGCGACGTTGAGCTGTGGGCGGTCGTGATGGACCGGGTCATGCTGCTTGAACTGGTGGACGACCCCGCGCGCCAGCCGGACCGCGATGCGCAGCGGCTTCGTCGGGATCTTGACCTTCTTGCGGCGCTTGTCCGACGGCGGCGGCAGCGCCGTCGCGCCGGGCAGCACCACCGCGTCGGGGTACTGCGCGCGCATCCTCCGCACCTCGGGCAGCGCGGACTCCAGGATGGAGAAGATGTGCTCGGGCCCGGCCAGGAAGTCGGCCATCGCCTTGATCTGGATGGCGACGGTCGAATACTCAAGGCACAGAAGGTGTTTGATGGTGGCCCTGAGGGAGGACCCCAGTAGCCCGCTGACGTTGCCGTCCCAGTGCATGGCGGCGACCACCAACCGGTTGCGCAGGTGGAAGTAGGCCTGCCAGTCGATCGCGTCGTCCTTGTCGCTCCACGCCATGTGCCAGATCGCGGCGCCGGGCAGGGTGACCGTGCCGTACCCGTGCTCGCCGGCGCGCAGGCCGTAGTCCGCGTCGTCCCATTTGATGAACAGCGGCAGCGGCTGGCCGAGTTCCTCGGCGACCTGCCGGGGGATCATGCACATCCACCAGCCGTTGTAGTCGACATCGATGCGGCGGTGCAGGAGCGTGCTGCGCGGTTCCTCTTCGTCGTTGAGCGGATACCTCGCGAAGTTGTGGTCGTATGCCGTGTTTGGCGCGTTGGTCCACATGAAGTTCGCTTGATCGACGATCTCGCCCATTACGTGCAGGTGCGACGGTTCCTGCAGGTTGAGCATCTGACCGCCGACGAGCGTTGGCGCCTTGGCGAACCGGTTCATCGCCAGCACACGCAACACCGAATCGGGCTCGATGCGGATGTCGTCGTCCATGAACAGGATTTGTTCACAGTCGGTGTTCTTCAACGCCTCGTACATCACCCGGCTGTAGCCGCCGGAGCCGCCGAGGTTGGGCTGATTGTGGATCGACAGACGGCTGCCCAGCGGGGCGGCCGCCGCCGCGAAGCCTGGGTGATCGACGGCCTTCTCCGACCCCTGATCCGAGACGATGACCGCGCCAATCACGTCGTCCACCAACGGATCCGACGTCAGCGCGGCCAACGCGTTGACGCAGTCGGCCGGCCGGTTGAACGTCGGGATGCCGACCGCGACGTTTGCCCGGCCCGGTGCGGGCACCGGGGCGTACCAGCCGGCGCTGTGCACAGCCACCTTGCTGTTGGTGGTGATGTCGAACCAGATCCAGCCGCCGTCCTCGAAGGGCGACAGGTCGATCTCGAACTCCACTGCTGCGGGCTCGTTCGAGTCGCCGCTGGAGATCGGGGCGCCGCCGACCGTGATGCGCGCGCCAGTGGCCTTGGACCGGTATACGTCCACGCGCCCGCTGCCGGTCAACTCGATGCGCAGCACCACCGACTCGAGTGTCGACCAACGCCGCCAGTAACTGGCGGGGAAGGCGTTGAAGTACGTCGCGAACGAAACCTCGGATTCCGCACCGATCTCCAGCGTGGTACGGGTCGGCGCGTGCGCACGCCTGGCATTGGTTTCCGATTCCTCTATGTAGAGCTTGCGGACGTCCAGTGGCTCGCCAGGGCGCGGCAGGATCACGCGGGAGAGAAGACTGACCGCCTTGGATTCCCCGGGGGCGAGCGCGCCGGACGGAATGTCGCTCATTCTCTACTGCTTTCGTGAAGCGGGGCGCCGTCGCGGAGGTGCGGCGCAAGTGTGTTGTCGTACATGTTCAGTGCGCTGGCGATGGCCATGTGCATGTCGAGGTACTGGTAGGTGCCCAGCCGCCCACCGAACAACACCTTCGCCGACGCGGTCTCGGCCTTGGCCCTGTTCCGGTATGCCGCCAGCAGTTCGCGGTCGGCTTCGGTGTTGATCGGATAGTAGGGCTCGTCGTCATCATCGGCGAACCTCGAGTACTCCCGCATGATCACCGTCTTGTCCGTCGGATAGGCCCGCTCGGGGTGGAAGTGACGGAACTCGTGAATGCGGGTGTAGGGCACGTCGAGGTCGTTGTAGTTCATCACCGGGGTGCCCTGGAAATCACCGGTGTTCAGCACCTCGACCTCGAAGTCCAATGTGCGCCAACCGAGTCGGCCCTCGCTGTAGCCGAAGTATCGATCCAGCGGCCCGGTGTACACCACTGGGGCGTCGGGGCTTTCGGCACGCAGCCCGTCGCGGACGTCAAACCAGTCGGTGTCCAGCCGCACCTCGATGCGCTCGTCGGCGGCCATGTTCTTCAGCCACTCGGTGTAGCCGTCGACCGGCAACCCCTCGTAGGTGTCGTTGAAGTAGCGGTTGTCGAAGGTGTAGCGCACCGGCAGCCGGGTGATGTTGGCCGCGGGCAGTTCCTTAGGGTCGGTCTGCCACTGCTTGGCGGTGTAGCCCTTGACGAACGCCTCGTAGAGTGGCCGGCCGATCAGCGAGATGGCCTTCTCTTCGAGGTTCTGTGCGTCGGTGGTTTCGATCTCGGCTGCCTGCTCGGAGATCAGCTGGCGAGCCTCGTCGGGCGTGAAGTACTTGCCGAAGAACTGCGCCACCAGGCCGAGGCCCATCGGGAATTGGTAGGCCTGCCCGTTGTGCATCGCGAACACGCGGTGCTGATAGCCGGTGAAGTCGGTGAACTGCCGCACGTAGTCCCACACCCGCTGATTGGAGGTATGAAAAAGGTGCGCGCCGTACTTGTGCACCTCGATGCCGGTCTGCGGCTCGGGCTCGGAGTAGGCGTTACCGCCGATGTGCGGGCGCCGCTCGACGACGAGAACACGCTTGTCCAGCTGCGTGGCCACACGCTCGGCGGTCGTCAGACCGAAGAATCCGGAACCGACGACAAAGAGGTCAAAACGAGCTGTCATCGGCAGCAAGGGTATCCGACTGCGAGGGCCCGGCCCGACTTTGCCTGATCGCGGGTCGTCCCCATGCGGGAGGTGCCCCCGGCGCTCCTGCCCTCCGGATGACGAGGGCCGAAGGTTGCGATCGGCTCACAATTCCGTATCGCCACTTTAGTCCCGACAGTCGCACCAGTACCGTCAATCACATTGGCACTGTTGGACTCCGCACAACCGGGTCCGCAGCCGCCAATGGAACCACTAACGAGCACCTACCAGACGTAGTCCATATATTGAGGAGACTTCCGTGCCGAACCGACGTCGACGCAGGCTTTCCACAGCCATGAGCGCGGTCGCCGCCCTGGCAGTCGCGAGTCCAGCAGCAGTAGTCGCCCTGTCCGATTTGTCCGCGAGCACCAAGCCGCCTACGCAGCACCGCGAGTTCGTGCAGGCCTCGATGATCACCGACCTGCCCAACGAGCTGATTTCGGCGCTGTCGCAGGGCCTGTCGCAGTTCGGGATCAATCTGCCGCCCATGCCGACGAGTCTGCTCACCGGATCGGGCTCGTCCACGCCGGCGACTCTGACCACGCCGGGGTTGGGCACGGCCCCGTTGACCACGCCCGGACTGGGGGGAGTGACCCCCGCGACCACGCCCGGACTCGGCATTCCGTCGTTGCCCACCACTCTGCCCGATGCGGCGCTGAACAGCACGGCGAACACCAATCCGGCGCTCACCAGTCCGGTCGGTATTCCGCCGCTGGGTACGGTCCCGGCGGCACCGGGCGGTTTGACCACGCCGCCTGCCGGCGTCGATCCGGCGCTCACGTCGCCGATCTCCAGCGCGTCGGCCCTGCCCGCCCCGAACGAGGTGCCGATCTCGGCGCCCATCGGGCTGGATCCCGCGGCGGGCACGTACCCGATCCTCGGCGATCCGTCGCTGGGGGCGGCCCCGGCCGCCAGCACCGGGAGCGGCGGGCTGCTCGGTGACTTGTCTACCGCCGCCAATCAGCTAGGCGCCGGCCAGGCGATCGACCTGCTCAAGGGTGTCTTGATGCCGGCCATCATGTCGGCCATCAAGCCCGCGGGTGCCCCGGCTGCGAATGCAGCGGCCGCCGCCGCCCCGGCCGCCGCGCCGCCCCGGCAGTTGCCGCGGCCCTCCCGGCAGTCGCCGCGGCCCTCCCGGCAGCCGCGCCCGAATAACCGGGCCGGGAGCCACCCCGATTCCGGGCGACTAGGTCCCGCCGCCAAACGGCACCGCAGATATGCCTGCCGGCTCTGCGGTGCCGTTGCGGGACGACCGGCCCGGCATTTAGTCGGTGCAACTACCGTGTCGAAACACTGGCAACAACTGACACATACGTAACATCGTGCCGTGCCGTGCCGTCGTCCTGCGCCGTCGCTGTTGTTCACCGCGCTAGCGGCGACAATCGTGATGCTGCCGTGGGCGATGAACGGACATCCCGGCGGCGACAATGACAAGCAGGCAACCCGGGCGCCGCAGCTCGCGCAGCAGCCGCTGACGGGGCTCGGTGGCGGCGAAACCGTACGCGAAGTCCACCAGGACACCCCGTTCTCGATGGTTGCGCTCACGGCCGAAAACCTGACCGGCACCTCGGCGAAGGTCCGGGCCAAGAAGGCCGACGGATCCTGGGGTCCCTGGTACAAGGCCGAGACCCTGGATGGCGTGGGTCCCGAGCCCGGGGGGGCCCGCGGCACCGAACCCCTGTTCGTCGGGCGCACGACGACCGTGCAGATCGCGGTGACGCGCCCGCTCGGGGCCACAACCACCGAGGCGGCGACCAAGGCACCCGCCAAACCGGGCCTAGGCTACGTCCCCGCCAATGTCGAGCAATCGTTCGCGCAGAACATCAACGCGGTGCTGATCAGCCCGCCGCAGGCGCCGGTGGACACCTTGCCGCTGCCATCCGCCGTCACGGTGCCCGGACAGCCACCCAACATCATCGGCCGCGCACAATGGGGCGCCGACGAGGCGATGCGGTGCGGTAACCCGGTGTACGACAATGGAATTCGAGCCGCAGTCGTCCACCACACGGCGGGAAGCAACGACTACGCCCCGCAGGATTCCGCGGGCATCGTCCGGTCGATCTACGAGTACCACACCCGCACGCTGGGCTGGTGCGACATCGCCTACAACGCTCTGGTCGACAAGTACGGCCAGGTCTTCGAAGGCCGCGCGGGCGGCATCGACAAACCCGTCGAGGGTTCGCACACCGGCGGCTTCAACCGCAACACCTGGGGTGTGGCGATGATGGGCAACTTCGACGACGTGCCGCCGACGCCGATCCAACTGCGGACCACCGCCAGGCTGATCGGCTGGCGGCTCGGCATCGACCACGTCGATCCACTGGGCACGGTCGTATTGCCGTCGGCGGGCGGGTCATTCACCAAGTTCCCGGTCGGTGCGACGCCGACGCTTCCGACGATCTTCACCCACCGCGACGTCGGCAACACCGACTGCCCCGGCAATGCGGCGTATGCCGCGATGGACCAGCTGCGCGATATCGCGGCGCGGTTCAACGACCCGCCAGGGCCCCAGGATCTGGTCGACTCGCTGCGCGGCGGTGCGATCTTGGCCCGATGGGATTCGATGGGCGGGATGAACAGCCCGCTCGGCGCACCCACTTCACCGGAAGCCTCGGGCGAGGGCCCGACGAGGTATGCGACCTTCAACAAGGGCGCGGTGTACTGGTCGCCGCAGAGCGGAGCCGAGCCCGTCACCGGTGCGATCTACAAGGCGTGGGGATCCTTGGGTTTCGAGCGTGGTGCGCTCGGCCTGCCCACCAGTGCCGAGATCCAGGAGCCACAGTGGATCGTGCAGAACTTCCAGCACGGCACTTTGAATTTCGACCGCGAGAAGGGCACCGTGACCCGCGTCATCGACGGCGTCCCGCTGGAGTTGCCGCGGCCGTCGAGTGAGGCCGAACCGATCCAACTCGAACGGTTCACGCCGCCCATCAACCCCGCCTAGGGCGCTAGAGCCACCAGCGTTCGAGAACCCGGGCGACGCCGTCGTCGGTGTTGGCCGCGGTGACCTCGTCGGCCGCGGCCAGAGCATCGGGATGTGCGTTGCCCATCGCCACTCCAAGGCCTGCCCAATTCAGCATCGGCACGTCGTTGGGCATGTCACCGAACGCCACCACGTCCTCGGCGGCGATGCCGTGCGGGCGGGCCAGTTCCTCGACACCGGTGGCCTTGCTGATGCCGAGCGGCACGATCTCAACGAGGCCGTTGTTGGTGGAGTAGGTGATGTCCCCTTCCAGCCCAATATGTTTGGCCAACGCGGCGGCCATATCGGAGCTGTGCGCACCGGCCTTGCGGATGAGCAGCTTGACCGCGGGTGCGCTGAGCAGGTCCTCGATGGACACTTCGGTGTTGTCGGGGTTGAGCCAGGCGTGCTCGTAACCCGGCGAGCTGACGAACTGCGGGGTGGCCGCGTCGTGAGCGCTGCTGCCGACGCGCTCGACGGCCAGGCCGGCGCCCGGGATGACGCGGGTGGCTATCTCTACGAGTTCGCCCAGTACGTCGGCGGACAACGTGCGGGCGGAGACGATCCGGTCGGTGGACGGATCGTAGATCACAGCGCCGTTGGCGCACACCGCCATTGGTGCGAAACCCAACGCGTCGACGACCGGTTGCACCCAGCGCGGCGGGCGGCCGGTGGCGAGCACGAACTGCGCGCCGGCGTCCACGGCCGCGTGCACGGCTTCGCGGGTGCGGGCCGAGACCTTCTCGTCGTCGTCGAGCAGCGTGCCGTCCACATCGGAGGCGATCAGGTCAGGGGTCACCGGTGACTCTTCGCCTCATGCTCGGCGCGCTTACGCGCCCGCTCGGCCAACTCCGCCTCGTCGAGCACCTTGGCCTCCGCCATCGTCGGTGCGGAACCGCCCAGCCGGCGCGGCACCCAGTACGCGCCCTCGGGATGTGGGTAGTCCAGCTGCGTCTTGTGCAGCAGCGCCGTCATGGACTCGCGCAGCGCTGCGTCGAGTTGCTCCGCGGTTCCCGTCGCCTGAATCGGCTCGCCGACCGCGACGGTCATCGGCAACTTCTTGCGGCCCAACGATTTCGGGTGGTCCTTGGTCCACGCTCGCTGCGCGCCCCAGACGATCAGCGGAATGATCGGCACCCGGGCCTCCAGCGCCATGCGCACGGCGCCGGTCTTGAACTCCTTGAGCTCGAAGCTGCGGCTGATGGTCGCCTCGGGGTACACGCCGACGAGTTCCCCCTTACGCAGCGCTTGAACCGCCGCGGCGTAGGCGCCCGCACCGGCCGTCCGATCCACCGGGATGGTTCCGGTGTGCTTGATCAGCCACCCGACGATCTTCACGTCTTCCATCTCAGCCTTGATCATGAAGCGCATCCTGCGCTTGCGGTAATGAGCGGCCAGCGCGGCGGGCAGGAAGTCGATATAGCTCGTGTGGTTGATCGCGATCACGGCGCCGCCACTCGCCGGGATGTTTTCCAGACCGTGGTAGGTGACGCGCGTACCGGTAGCCCTCATCGCCACCTTGGCCGCGATCTCCAGTGAGCGGAAAACCGGCTCCATGCCGGCTACCCCGGCGCCCCGGTGGGGTCGGCCCGTTGCGCACGGCGGGCGGCCTTGTCGGCGGCCTCCTCGGCATCCATCAGATTGGCCTCGGCCAGCGTCGGCGCTCCCCCACCCAGCCGGTGCGGCACCCAGTACTCGCCGGGTGGATGCGGGCCATAGGCGTCCTGCACCCGCTCGAGCAGGTGCTGCATCCGCGAATGCAGCAAGGCGGTGAGCTCTGTCGGAGGCAGGGTCGGCATGATCGGCTCGCCCACCGCCACCGAGATCGGCACTTTGGGGCGCCACATCGTTCGAGGATGCCCCTTGGTCCAGATGCGCTGCGCGCCCCACACAATGTGCGGCACGATCGGCACGTCGGCGGCGATGGCCATGCGCGCCGCCCCCGACTTGAACGCTTTGATCTCGAAGCTGCGGCTGATCGTGGCCTCCGGGTAGACGCCGACCAGCTCGCCTTCCTTGAGCGCCCGGCAGGCCTGCTCGAACGAGGCGGCGCCACTGTCACGGTTCACCTCGATGTGCCGCAGGCTTCGCATGATCGGCCCGGTGAGCTTGCTATCGAAGACCTCTTTCTTCGCCATGAACCGGACCTTGCGGCCCAGGTGCTGCTTGTAGGCGGGCAGTCCGGCGAACGTGAAGTCGAAGTAGCTGGTGTGGTTGACGGCGACGACGGCACCGCCCGTGCGGGGCAGGTTCTCCACGCCGGTAACGGTGAACTTCAGCCCCTGCATCCGCCACACCAGGCGAGCGAGCTGGATGACTGTTCCGTATACCGGTTCCACATCAGGCAGCCTAGTCGTGTGACCGTTCCCAGCGAACCCGTGCCGATTCCGGACGTCGTCGTCGGCATCGCTGCCGGCCGGCCAGTGGCCGCAGTCTGGGTCAATGCTGGACATCATTTGCGGCTGCTTGGGGCGGGTGAGGGTCCCCCGCAAGCCGGAGGTGCCCCAGTAGAACGGCCGCCGATAGCTCCTCCCATTAAGCTCAACAGGATTGCGCATCGAGCAGAAAGGGCGTTAGTGCAGGTCACAAGCGTCGGGCACGCGGGTTTCCGGATCGACACCATAGGCCGGAAGCATTCTGTGCGACCCGTGGGTCAACCCGGCGTACTTCGCGTCGTGGTTCCCGTTCCCCGACAACAGCACTCTGGACTGGGACGCCCTTGGCGACGTCGACTACCTGTACGTCTCACACCTACACCGCGACCACTTCGACCCGAAGAATCTGCGCGAACACGTCAACAAGGACGCGGTCGTGCTGCTGCCCGACTACCCGGTGCCCGACCTGCAGCGTGAACTCGAAAAGGCGGGCTTTACACGGTTCTTCGAGACGACAGACTCGGTCAAGCACCGCGTCAGCGGGCCCAAGGGCGACCTCGATGTGATGATCATCGCGCTGCGCGCCCCGGCCGACGGTCCGATCGGCGACTCCGGCCTGGTGGTCGACGATTCAGAGACGGTGTGCTTCAACATGAACGACGCACGCCCCATTGACTTAGAGGTCCTCGACTCGAATTTCGGCCACGTCGATGTGCACATGCTGCAGTACTCGGGCGCGATCTGGTACCCGATGGTCTACGACATGCCGGCACGGGCGAAGGAGGCATTCGGCACCCAGAAGCGTCAGCGCCAGATGGACCGCTGCCGCCAGTACGTCGCTCAGGTCGGCGCGACGTGGGTGGTGCCGTCAGCGGGCCCGCCGTGCTTCCTCGACCCCGAACTGCGTGACCTCAACGACGACCACGGCGACCCTGCCAACATCTTCCCGGACCAAGCGGTGTTCCTGGACCAGATGCGGACACACGGCCACGGCCGCGGCTTGCTGATGATTCCCGGTTCGACGGCGGATTTCACTGGGCCGCAGTTGAACTCACTGACTCACCCGCTGCCCGACGACGAAGTGCAGGCCATCTTCACCACGGGCAAGGCCACGTACATCGGCGACTACGCCGAGCGGATGGCGTCGGTGCTGGCCACGGAGAAGGCGAGTTGGGCGCCGGCGGCCGGTGAACCCTTGCTGGAGCCGCTGCGGGTGGTGCTCGAGCCGATCATGCTGCAGAGCGATCAGATCTGCGACGGCATCGGGTATCCGGTCGAACTGCGCCTCGGTGCCGAGACGGTGGTTCTGGACTTCCCGAAACGCGTGGTGCGCGAGCCCATTCCGGACGAGAAGTTCCGCTACGGGTTTGCGATCGCGCCGGAGCTGGTGCGCACGGTGCTGCGGGACAACGAGCCGGACTGGGTGAACACCATCTTCTTGTCCACGCGGTTTTCGGCCTGGCGGGTCGGCGGCTACAACGAGTACCTGTACACGTTCTTCAAGTGCCTCACCGACGAGCGGATCGCCTACGCCGACGGCTGGTTTGCCGAGGCGCATGACGACACCGCGTCGATCGCCCTGGACGGCTGGGAGATTCAGCGCCGCTGCCCGCACCTGAAGGCCGACCTGTCGAAGTTCGGCGTGGTGGAGGGCAGCACGTTGACATGCAATCTGCACGGCTGGCAGTGGAATCTGGAGACGGGCCGCTGCCTGACCACCAAGGGTCACGAGCTTCGGCGCGCACGCGAGGAGCACAGATCACCGAGCGAGCAGAAATGACAGCGCCGCGCCAGTACTACGACGACGGCCTGATCCAGCTGGATCGTGAAGCGATCACGTTGCGGCGCTATCACTTTCCGTCGGGCACGTCGAAGGTGATCCCGCTGCGCTCGATCCGCGGGTACAAGGCCGAGCCGCTGGGGTTGTTCAATCAGCGGTTCCGGATCTGGGGCAGCTCGGACCTACGTCGCTGGCTGCCACTGGACGTGTGGCGGCCGATCAAGTGCACGCTGGTGACGCTCGACGTGCCGGGTGTGCGGCCGCAACCCGCGGTCACGCCGCAGCGCCCGAGGGAGTTTCTGGCGAGACTCGACGAGCTGCTGAGTTCGCGCTAACGCCGTCAGAGAGGCCGCCGCATCGCGTCCAAACCAGACGGCGACTTCGTTTTTCGGCTACTTCCTCGGCTTCAGCACGTCCGCTCCGACGAACGACACCAGGGCCTCGGGAATGCGGACGCTGCCGTCGGGCTGTTGGTGGTTCTCCAGGATCGCCACTAGCCAGCGCGTCGTGGCAAGCGTCCCGTTGAGCGTCGCCGCGGTCTGCGGCTTGCCGTTCTCGTCGCGGTAGCGCACGGACAGTCGCCTGGCCTGAAACGTGGTGCAGTTCGACGTCGACGTCAGCTCACGGTAGGTCTGCTGAGTCGGGATCCACGCCTCACAGTCGAACTTGCGCGCCGCCGACGAACCCAAATCACCTGCAGCGACGTCGATTACGCGATACGGCACCTCGATGTGCGCCAGCATCTGGCGCTGCCAGCCGAGAAGCCGCTCGTGCTCGGCCTCTGCTTCCTCCGGCTTGCAGTAGACGAAGCCCTCGACCTTGTCGAACTGGTGCACCCGGATGATGCCGCGGGTGTCCTTGCCGTAGCTGCCCGCCTCCCGGCGGAAACACGACGACCAGCCGGCGTACCGCAGCGGGCCGTCGGACAGGTCGAGGATCTCGTCGGCGTGATATCCGGCAAGCGGCACCTCGGAGGTGCCGACCAGATAGAGGTCGTCGGCCTCGACGCGGTAGACCTCGTCGGCGTGCGCGCCGAGGAAACCGGTGCCCGTCATCACCTCGGGGCGCACCAGCACCGGCGGGATCACGAGCGTGAAGCCGTTCTGTGTCGCCAGCCGCACCGCGAGCTGCATCAGACCTAGCTGCAACAGTGCCCCTGCGCCGGTGAGGAAGTAGAACCGCGAGCCCGATACCTTCGCGCCGCGCTCCATGTCGACCACGCCGAGCGACTCCCCGATTTCGACGTGATCCTTCGGGTTCTCGATGGCCGGCGGCTCGCCGACGGTATCGAGCACCGCGAAGTCTTCCTCGCCGCCGGCCGGAACACCGCCGATGATCACGTTCGAGATCGCCATGTGGGCTGCGGTGAACGCCTGCTCGGCCTCGGCCTGCGTGACCTCGGCGGCCTTGACCTTCTCGGCGAGTGCCTTGGCCTCTTCCAGCAGGGTGGGTCGCTCGTCGCGGGATGCCTTGCCCACCCGCTTGCTGACGGCCTTCTGCTCGGCGCGAAGGTTGTCGGCCGCAGATACCGCGGACCGGCGGGCGGCGTCGGCTTCGAGGAGCGCATCGACGAGTCCAGGGTCTTCACCACGGGCCCGCTGAGACGCGCGCACCGAGTCCGGGTTTTCGCGCAGCAGCTTGAGGTCGATCACGGCCGCAACCCTACTTTTGATCGGTGACCTCGACGGCGTCGGCCCCGCTCAGGCACAACCTTGTAACGTTACACCTGCATCACTTGTCACAGCGCCTGACACGCCTGTCACAATGGAGCAGATGTTGGAGGCACCCGAACGCGAGCACACGCTCGCTGACTCGCACAAGGGCGAGGACGGACAGCCGTCGGAGCGGGTGGCGTGGTGGCAGGGTCTGCACGCTGCGTCGACGCGCCGCGCGCTGTTGTTGACCGCGCTGGGTGGCCTGCTAATCGCCGGGCTCATCACGGCGATCCCGGGCAAAGACGGCTCCAACGGGTTCACCGCCAGCACGATCTCGCTCGGCCCCCGCGGCAACGACACATTCAACCACGCCAAGAGCGGCGACTGCCTGAACTGGCCGGACCGCACGCCGGACGCGGCCGAGATCGTCGACTGCCGCGACGAGCACCGCTTCGAGGTCGCCGAATCGGTGGACATGCGGACCTTCCCCGGAAGCGAGTACGGCCCGAACGCCGCGCCGCCGTCGGCCGCCCGGATCCAGCAGATCAGCCAGGAGCAGTGCTCGACCGCCGTGGAGCGCTACCTCGGCACCCGCTTCGACCCGAACAGCCGCTTCACCATCAGCATGCTGTGGTCGGGTGACAAGGCGTGGCGGCAGTCGGGTGAGCGACGCATGCTGTGCGGTCTGCAAATGCCGGGCCCGAACAACCAACAGCTGGCGTTCAAGGGCAAGGTCGCCGATGTCGACCAGTCGAAGGTGTGGCCGGCAGGCACCTGCCTGGGCATCGACCCGACCGCCAACCAGCCGACGGACATTCCCGTCGATTGCGCGGCCCCGCACGCGATGGAGGTCACGGGCGCGGTCAACCTGGCAGAGAAGTTCCCGCAGGCGCTGCCGCCGGAACCCGACCAGGACGGCTTCATCAAGGACGCCTGCACCCGGATGACGGACGCTTATCTCGCGCCGATCCAGTTGCGCAACACCACGCTCACCCTGATCTACAGCACCATCTCGCTGCCGAGCTGGTCGGCGGGTAGCCATCAGGTTTCGTGCAGTATCGGCGCGACTCTCGGCAACGGCGGCTGGTCGACACTGCTCAACAGCGCCAAGGGTCCGCTGATGATCAACGGTCAGCCGCCGATCGCGCCGCCGGACATCCCCGAAGAGCGGTTGAACCTGCCGCCGATCCCGATGCCCCAGATGCCTGTGGACACCTCGTCACAGATGACGAGCTCCTACCCCGACCAGGGTCAGCAGACCCAGCACATGCCGGGGCAGCAGTCGACGGGCACATCGGCGACCCAGACCGCCCCGACCTCGACGGTGGCGCCCCCGCCACAGGGCAACACGTTCCTCAACGGGCCACCGCCACCGGGGGCGCCGCTGGACGGGTCACCGCCGCCGGGCGTGCCCCTGCCGCCGCCGCTGGATGGGCCGCCGCCGCCCGACGGTCCTCCGCCGGGTCCCGGCCCGCTTCCTGGCCCGGCTCCTGGCCCGGCCCCGCCGCCTGCGCCTGAGGCCGCACCAGGGCTACCGTCCCCGCCGCCGGGCCTGCTCCTGCCGCCGCTCCTGCCGCCGCCACCGCCGCCACCAGGGCAGTAGCCGGGTGGCCGTGCGGATGAGCCCGCAACGGTTTGACGAGCTGGTCTCGGACGCACTTGACCTGATTCCACCGGAGCTGGCCGCGGCGATCGACAACGTCGTGGTGTTGGTCGAGGACCGCAACCCCGACGAACCCGACCTCCTCGGCCTGTATCACGGTGTGGCGTTGACCGAACGTGATTCGTGGTACGCGGGCTCGCTGCCCGACACCATCACCATCTACCGCGAAGCGTTGCTCGAGGTCTGCGAAGACGAGGATGAAGTCGTCGACGAGGTCGCCATCACGGTGATCCACGAGATCGCGCACCATTTCGGTATCGACGACGACCGGCTCCACGAATTGGGTTGGGGATGAGCCGCTTGCACGAAGACCAAGAGACTGGATAACCGGGCCCGAGCCAGGCGCGGCAACCACGCTTTGTCCCCGCCCGGTGCTATCAAAGGGCCATGAGCAGTGAATGCCGTGAGTGCCCGGCGGGGCTCGAGCACTGCCATGGCACCGTCATTCACCACGCCTGGTATCGGACGGAATGCACCGAGGACGGCTGCGTCACCCCCGAGGTGGTGCACGCATTCAGCGTCGACTGCGCGGCGCTCGGGTGCACATGCGGCGCCCTCGCGTCAGCCCATCGGGTCGGCTGACTGCAACGCATCCTCCACCGGGCGCGTATCCGGCTCGGGATAGAACGGCGGCGTCAGCGTCGACCACTGAACGCAGCTCCACCGCCCGTCGGTAATCGGCGACAGCACAACGGATTCGGTGTTGGCCAGGTGATGGTCGAGGGCGAAGCTGGCGTCGACTCCGGCCAATACGGCGGACACGAGGCGGATCGCCGCGCCGTGGCTGACCACGACGATGTCGCCAGGCCACGCGTCGTCGTCGAGGTAGCGCATCCGCAGCTGCGTGAGCACCGGCAAATAGCGGTCGAGCACCTCGTTGCCGGTCTCCCCGCCGGGCATCGGCACGTCAAGGTCGCCCTCGTGCCACCGCAGGTAGACCGTCTCGAACGAAGCGATCGCGTCGTCGTCGTTGCGATCCTCGAGATCACCCACTTGGACCTCGTGGATGCCCTCGAATTCGTGGGTGTCCATCCCGAGCTCGTCGCCGATCTCCGCGGCGGTCTGAGCGGCCCGCACGGCCACCGAGTGAGCGATCATCGCCGGGCGGTGCGGCAGGTCGCGGGCGAAGGTGCGTGCCTGGTCGCGTCCGAGATCGGTCAGCGCCGCCCCCGGCGGACGGGTGTCGAGGCGACGGTCGACGTTGCCGTGCGACTGTCCGTGTCGGACCAATACCAGTCGGCCACTCACGGCTTGCCCTCCCGCAGCTGCATCAGCCAGCGCGACGCCTCATCAAGCCGCGGCGGCGCGGCGCCGGCGGTCGACCCCGTCGGCCAGGAACCCAGGAATCTCACGTCTGCACAACGACGATGCAGCGCCTTGAGTGCCTCGGCGACCGCTTCATCGTCGATGTGCCCGACACAGTCCAGGAAGAAGAAGTAGGTGCCCAACTCCTTTCGGGTGGGCCGGGATTCGATGCGGGTGAGGTCGATGTCGCGGACGGCGAACTCGGTCAGCGCCGACACCAGCGCACCCGGAACGTTGTCGAGGTGCAACACCACAGAGGTGCGGTCGGCCCCGGTGCGGTCCGGCGGCGGTCCCGGCTGCCCGGCCAGCACGAATCGGGTGCGCGCGTTGGGTTCGTCGACGACGTCGGTGGCCAGCGCCGTCAGGCCGTAGCGTTCGGCCGCCAGTGCGGTGCTCACCCCGGCGTCGGCGCGCCCGTTCGAGACGTCGTGCGCGGCCGCGGCGTTCGAGTTCGCCGGCACCACTTGCGCCTTCGGCAGGTGTTCGGTCAGCCAATGCCGCACCTGCGCAGCCGCCACCGGGAAGGCCGCCACCGTCTCGACTTTGAAGGCAGGCGTGCCGCGTCGCACGACGATGGTGAACGAGACGTCGAGGGTCAGTTCGGCGAAGATCTGCAGTGGCGTCCCTGACGCGAGGTTGTCCAGCGTCGGCAGAACCGAGCCCTCGATCGAGTTCTCGATCGGCACGCAGGCGTAGTCGGCGTCGCCGGAACGGACCGCGGCGAGGGCGGCGGGTGTGCTCTCCGTGGGGATCGGCATGATGCCGTTTGACGAGCCGTTGCCGGGGACCAGTCCGCTGGCCGAGATCTTGAGCAAAGCCGCCTCGGTGAAGGTCCCTTCGGGTCCGAGATAGGCGATGCGCGGCACATGCCAACCCTATCGGTTCACTGCGGTAACCCCATTCCGCTGCACGTAAGCATTGCGCGAATGGGAACAAGCTAGTTAAGTTAGGCTCACCTTATCTGAATGGAGACGGCGATGACGACAGCAGTGGCAGCACCGACGACGGCCGAGCGAATCCGCAGCGCATGCGCGCGGGCCGGCGGCGCCATGCTCGCGGTCGAGGGCGCCGAGCCCTGCTCCACCCCGGTGCACCACTTGCTCGACGACGGATCGTTCGCGATCACAGTCCCCGGCGACGGCATACTCGCCGGGATGGTGCTCGCCGCAGGGACCGCGGGTGTCCAGGCGGTGCTGGAGATGACCGACTACGCTGCGCTGCCGCTGCGTGAGCCGGTGCGCTCACTGGTGTGGATCCGCGGACGTCTGCACGGCGTCCCCGTCGGCGAAGTCGCCGCCCTGCTGGACCTGATCGCCGCGGAAGACCCCAATCCCGCTCTGCTCCAGGTGAATTCCGATTCCATCGCCGATGCCCGGTATGCCTTGATGCGGCTGGAGATCGAGTCGGTGGTGGTCGCGGACTCCACCGGCGCCGAATCGGTTGGTGTCAGCGCGCTTCTGGGAGCCAGGCCGGACCCGTTCTGCGCGATGGAGTCGTGCTGGCTGAAGCACATGGAGTCGGCGCACCGCGAGGTCGTCGACCGGCTGGCCACCCGGTTGCCGATGCCGTTGCGCCGTGGCCGGGTCAGGCCACTCGGCCTGGACCGCTATGGGGTGCAACTGCGTGTGGAGGGCGACGACGGCGATCACGATGTGCGGCTGCCGTTCGCCACACCGGTCGACGACGTGACCGGGCTCAGCCAGGCGATCCGCATCCTGATGGGCTGTCCGTTCCTCAATGGGCTGCGCGCGCGGCGACTGTAGGACCCGGCTGCCGCTACCGTATCTCCGGTGACAAGGCCGCCCGACGAGCTGACCGATCCGCAGCGGCGTGGCATACGCATCGAGATCGTCGTCGTCCTGGCTGGGACGTTCGGGCTGTCCGCATATACCGCGTTTCTCTACCTGATCGAGGCGGTGCTGCTGGGCCTCGCCGGCCGGCGGGTAGCGCTCAACCCACGTCGCTCACCCTTCGACCTCATCGATCTCGGCCTGAACCTCGCGGTCGTCTTGCAACTCATCGCGTGGGGCGCGCTGGGCGTATACCTGTTGTGGCGCAGCGGATTCGGGCCCGCGAAGATCGGGCTCGGCAGGGTGCAGCAGCGGCCGGACGTGCTGGGCGGCCTCGGCCTCGCGGCGCTGATTGGACTCCCCGGGTTGGGCCTGTATGTGGCCGCCAGGGCGCTGGGGTTGAGCGCGCACGTGGAGCCCGCGGAACTCTACGACACCTGGTGGCGGATACCGGTGCTGCTGCTCACGGCGTTTGCCAACGGCTGGGCCGAAGAAGTCATCGTGGTCGCGTTCCTGCTGACGCGGCTGCGCCAGCTGCGGGTCAACCCGGTGGCCGCCATGCTGGCCTCCAGCCTGCTGCGCGGCGCGTACCACCTCTACCAGGGGTTCAGCGCGGGACTCGGCAATGTCGTGATGGGCCTGGTGTTCGCCTACGTGTGGCGGCGCACCGGCAGGCTGTGGCCGTTGATCATCGCGCACGGGATCATCGACTCGGTCGCCTACGTCGGCTACGCGCTGGCGGCGGGCCACCTCGGCTGGTTGTCGTGATCGCGGCCTTTCGCCACGTAGATTCTTGCTGTGAACGACAACCGGCCGCACGCCCCTGGTCCCGACCCCAGGGCACGCCGGGAACCGTCGCAGGTGATCCGCCGTGACCCGAACTACCGACCACCTCCGGTGTGGCCACCGAACCCGCCGATTCCCCCGCGGCGCCGGCCGCCACCGCCGCCCCGACGTCCCGCACCCACGCCACCAGTTGGTCGGCCGCCGCACCGTCCGCCGCCGATAGCGCAACAACCGCCTCCACCACCGAAACCGAAAAAGCCTCGCCGCAAACGACATTGGGGCCGCCTTGTGCTGGCGTTCCTGTTGGTGTTCGTCGTCGCGGTAGTGGCCGCCGGTGTGTGGATGGACTCGTCGCTGCACCGCATCCCCGCGCTGGCCGATTACCCCGAGCGGCCCGCCACCGCCAAGGGCACGACCTGGCTGCTGGTCGGCTCGGACAGCCGCCAGGGCCTGACCCCCGACCAGCAGGCCGAGCTGGCCACAGGCGGCGACATCGGCAACGGCCGTACCGACACCATCCTGCTCGTGCATGTTCCCGCCATCGGGTCGAGCACACCCACCACGATGGTGTCCATCCCGCGGGACTCGTATGTGCCGATTCCCGGCTACGGGGAGGACAAGATCAATGCGGCGTTCGCCGCCGGCGGGGCTCAGCTGTTGGCGCAGACCGTCGAGCGGGCCACCGGGATCCGGCTCGACCACTACGCCGAGATCGGGTTTGACGGGTTCGCTGTCCTGGTCGACGCGGTCGGCGGAGTGACCATGTGCCCCACCGAACCGATCAGCGACCCGCTCGCCGGCATCGAGCTGCAGGCAGGATGTCAGAAGCTCGACGGCCGAAACGCGCTCGGCTACGTCCGCACCCGCGCCACCCCGCGGGCCGACCTGGATCGGATGATCAATCAGCGACAGTTCATGTCGGCGCTGCTGCATCGGGTCGCCAGCCCGGCCGTGCTGCTCAACCCGCTGCGCTGGTACCAGATGGCACATGCGGCGACCGGCGCGCTCACCGTGGACCAGGGCGATCACATCTGGGATCTGGCGCGGCTGGCGTGGGCGTTGCGGGGCGACATCACCACCACCACCGTGCCGATCGGAGAGTTCACCGGCAGCGACTCCGGCTCCGTCGTGGTGTGGAACAGCGACGCCGCGGGCCGGCTGTTCGCCGCGCTGGCATCCGACTCGCCGGTGCCGCAGGACGTCCTCGATGCCGGCCAGCCGGGTTGACGGCCGCTAGTCCCGACCCGCGCCCGTCAACCCGTCCTGCAGCCACCCCTTGGTGCGGCCGGGGTGGTTCGTCGCCACCCACGCCACGCCGACGTCACGGCAGTAACGGACGTCCTCGTAGTGGTCGACGGTCCAGCAGTACAGCGCCCGGCCCTGAGCCGCGGCGCGATCCACCAGCTCGGGGTGCTCGCGCAGCGTCGCGATGGACGGCCCGACGGCGGTCGCGCCGACGGTGGTAGCGGCGCCACCGCCGAGATAGCGGGAGGTCTCACCGAGCAGCACCGTAGGCAGCATCGGGGCCGCCCGGCGGATCCGCCACACCGCCGCCGCCGAGAACGACATCACCACCGCGCGGGACAGATCCGCCGACGCCGGCGACGCGATGCCGTACCGGTGTAGCAAGGCCAGCACCTTGCTCTCCACGAGCGCGCCGTAGCGGACGGGATGCTTGGTCTCGACGAAGAGCTTGACGGGCCGGTTCCAGTCCAAGACGAGGGAGACCAGCTCGTCGAGCGAGAGCAAGCCGGTGTCGCCATGGCTGCCGTCGGGGCGCCAACTGGGATGCCACGCCCCGAAGTCGAGTTCGCGCATCTGCGCCAGTGTCATCTCGCTGACCAGTCCGATCCCGTTGGACGTCCGGTCCACCCGCCGGTCGTGCACGCACACCAGGTGCCCGTCGCGGGTCAGCCGAACATCGCATTCGACGCCGTCGGCGCCTTCCTTGAGAGCCAGTTCATAGGCCGCCAGGGTGTGCTCCGGACGTTCGGCCGATGCGCCCCGATGCGCCACCACGAACGGATGGCGGCCGAGCGTGCCGTCGCCCGAATTCATACGGCTATGCTGCCGGGTTCTGACCTTCAGACTCAACCGCAGCGGCCGATTCGGGCTCAGGTTCCGTTCGCTTCTCGGCCGATGGGGCCGCCTCGTCGCGCACGATCACCCAGCGCTTGGCCTGCCGCTCCACCGGCTGGCGCTCGAAGCCGAGGAACACCTTCATGGCCAGAAGCAGCGCCGCCAGCGCCAGCAGGTAGGCGACGATCGTGGTCACCGTGTTGTCCGCGATGCCCTGCGGATCCTGAGCGAAACTCGTCGCGATCGAGAACACCGACACCGCGGTGCTGAAGATCCAGACGATCCACCACACCACGATCGGCCTGCGCAGCCATTGCAGCCGCTCTTCGACGCCGGCCAACTCGATCACGAACACCGGCGCCCAGGCCAGATTCACCAGCGGCACAAGGCAACCCGCGCGCAGCGCCCATACCGGGCGTGGATCGTCACGCCCGTGGTGCGCAAAGGCCGCGGCCCGCCGCGCGATCAGCCAGTTGGTCAGCACCACCGCGCTGGCCACCACCATGAACAGCGCGATGACGCTGACGAGCACGCCCAGCCAGGTCGCCGCGAACGCCACCACCTTGTTCAACAACACCGATCGGTTGACGATCAGCACTGCGTAGCGCACCACGTGCACGAGCGCGGCGACACCAAGCACCACCATCGTTGCGATGAGGGTGGCACGCACCATCGCTAGGGAGGGGCCGCTGCGCGGCCCAGCCGCCTGCTGTTCGGGAGCCTCGAAGTGGTCCACCAAACCCCATCTGGGGATGAAGGCGTAGCGAGGGGTGGGGCCCAGGACCCGGCTGCGGCGGCGCGGCGGCGGGGCCGCACCAGGTCGCACCGCGATCCAGCGATATCCGGCCGGCAGTCCCCTACCAGCGGGTGGGCTCCCCAGCGGCGGCGTGCGGTCCCCGCCTGCAGGAGGCGAGCCCAGCCCGCCGGGTCCCGGCAGGGGCCCTGCCGGACGCGCGCTCCACTCGGCTCCAGGCGCGAGGCCCGACGGCGCAAGTAGCGTCCCATGGCACCGCGGGCACCACACCCGCCTGCGGTCGCGCACGTTCCAACGCGTTCCACACTGGGAACACTCCTGGATCATCCGACCAGCCTAGCGGCGGCTGGTCAGATGACGCCCGGAGTGCAGACAGACATGCCACCCGAGACGTTCACCGGGGTGCAGCCGTTGCAAGCCAGACACTGCGCCACCCGTTGTGACGTCGAGGAAACATCGGCGATCTGCGCTTGCGCGACCCCTGACCTCGTCCATGCCGTTGACGCTGACACGCCTCGCCGTCGGCGCTCCACTGCGATACGTCCGACAGTGAGGCGGACGTAGTGCCAGCAATGCCGGGCTATCCACAATTTCCACAGGTTTATCCACAGCCCCTCAGCGGCCGAAACCCCGATTGAGCCGCCCAATCTGTGGGCTTACTGGAAATTACTGTGCATAACCTTGCGGGGGTACCGCAGCCGATCAACAGGCCGATGGACGCCGAGCGAAATCGGTTGCCATGCTAAGTTCCGAACGCACTTTCAGATGGCAGGCGCGCCATGTCGGCCATTCGGGTGACACCAAAGGCCTCCATTTGGGCGGGTCCATTGCGCGACGCCGGATTTGCTGGGTGTCACGTGATCCCGCTTCTATGAACCTCGGCTCGTGGATTTATCCACCGCGCGGCGGCGCGCAGGCCGGCGGCGTTTCAAGCGCGGCGATGCTGTCGGATATCGACGGGCACACGTGTCGGCAGCTGCGGCGAACACGTCCGCGAGCGCGGAGTTTTCACGGTGCCGGTGTCGATTTCTCACTCGCGACAAGAGGGGTTATGATCGGCGTCACACGAGCTGTTTGTGACAGATCTCACCGGGGGAGGGCCAAAGATCGTGCAGGTCAGGAGGGTTTGATGGCGTCGCATCCGATGGGTCCGGGATCCGCTGTACCGCCGTCTGAATGGCACTCCTCCGCGAACGACTACGCCCACGGCCATCTGATGGCGTGCCTGCGCGCTGGAATCATCGCGCTCGTGCTGTTGGGCATTCTCGCCCTGATCGTTTTGCTCTGAATCCAGCCACGCCGGCGGCTGACCTTTCGCCTTTGAGTACACAAAATCCCCGGCCTTGGTGAGCCGGGGACTCGTGCGTTTGCGATTGTGTTCTCAGGCGGGCGGGTAGACCCCCATGCCCTTGGCCTTCTCGGTCTGCCAGAAGATGTCGGCGATCTCATCGATCGTCGAGAGCAGCTTCTCGGCGACGGCGACGTCGGTCGACTTCTTGACCTCACCGGCGCCATGGATGCCATCCCAGAACAGCTGGTGCAGGTTCGGGAACTGCTCGAAGTGCTCCTTGGTGAAGAAGTCGGCCCACAGCACCATCAGGTGATGCTTGACCTCCTCGGCGCGCTGCTCCTTGATGATGATGGCGCGCGTGCGGAAGTGGTCATCATCGGAGTCGTTGTACTTCTGGAGGGTCTTGAGGCAAGAGAGCGCCTCGATCTTGGCCTGAGCGGGGTCGTAGACGCCGCAGTACAGATCGCAGTGGGCATGGGCAGAGGTGGCGTTGGCGAACAGTCGATGCAGCATGGTCATAAACCTACCCTTTGGGGGTGCGCCGAAACCATCAACAGCGACGCTGGTCGCTACGCCGGTTCGCCGTCGTTGAGGACTCGATGCGTCCAGCGCTCAACCCGGGTGATGGGCTGCTGGCGCTGCGCGGTGGCGAGCCTCGGCGCGGCCAGCTCCGTGTGTTCCCTGATCCGACGCGGCCCACGCGTTGGCTCGTCAAGCGCGTCGGCGACGTGCGCGGCGCCGGGCGCAGCGCGACATTCGAGGCCCGCTCGGACAATCCATTAGCGCCCGGTGTCGTGGACTCGCGGCAGTTCGGGTGGGTGCCTGCGACGGGCTCCTACCGCGTGCTGTGGACGGTCCGTAGACGCCACGGCTGACTCGCCGACATCCCTACACATTTTCGTTTACTCGCCGTTAGCACTCGTGTCCGCTTGCGTGCTACCTGGAGGGTGCGCATTCTGAAGTGATCGACCCACAGGCGTGTCGCGGAAGTATCCGTACACCGACGGCGTGGAGGCGAGATGGAGATGTGGTCCGGTCGGGCGATCGAGATCGCGCCGTTTCATTCACGCGGGTCACTCAAGGGATTCGTGGTCTCCGGCCGCTGGCCAGACTCGACCAAGGAGTGGGCGCAGCTACTGATAGTCGCCGTGCGCGTCGCATCTCTTCCTGGGTTGCTTTCCACCACAACGATTTTCGGCGCTCGCGAGGAGCTGCCCGACGAGCCGGTTCCGGGAACTGTCGGGCTGGTGGTGGCAGAAGGGACGGTCGTCGGTGAATCAGCGGTGCCGCCAGGGCATTTCGCGAAGCACCAGCCGCCTGCACTGCTGATGCTGCATCCGCCCTCGGAGACCATGCCTTCGCTGCCGGAGTGCACGGGCGCCGCGTCCGGTTGCGTGCTGCTGCCGGGGCTTCCGCATCTGGGTCTGGAGCATCGCGCGGCCTGGGTCGAGGCGGAAGCGGACGGCACGGTGACGTCGATGGTGAGCCGCGTCGGTGTCGACCCCATCAGCCATCCCGACACCGCGATCTTGGCCATGCTGCTTGCGGCATAAGGGTTTTCGAACGATTTGATTCGCTCGTCTGAATACTCGATTCGGGTAGCCGAACTCGGGCCGCCGGGTGGCGCGGCCGTGAAATCGCCGCTATCGTCCATGAAGTCAGCGAAGGGGAGTAGCCCCCAATCGTCGAGTCGACATACTGGCGCACAGCCCGGCCGGCGAACCGCCGCAATGCGGTGGGCGAGACCTTCGACCGAAGTCTGACGGGTCGCGAGTAATTGGCCCGTCGGCGACGTGTCGAAAGGTCGTTCTCATGCTCACCGCCGCACTGGTCAGTCTCTCCGTGGTGTTCGTCGCCGAACTCGGCGACAAGTCGCAGCTGATGACCATGACCTACGCCCTGCGCCACCGGTGGTGGGTGGTGCTGTCCGGCGTCGGCATCGCATCGTTCATGGTGCATGGGCTCTCGGTGACGATCGGCCACTTCGTCGGGCTCACGTTGCCGGAGCGACCGATCGCTTTCGCCGCGGCGATCGCCTTCCTGCTGTTCGCGGTGTGGACATGGAGGGAGGGACGCGCGAGCGGCGACGACGAGGACGTCAAGGTCGCCGAACCCCGACACGTGCTGCTCGCCGTGATCTCCTCGTTCGTGCTGGCCGAACTCGGCGACAAGACGATGCTCGCCACCGTCGCCTTGGCCAGCGATCACAACTGGGCAGGGGTGTGGATCGGTGCCACCGCGGGCATGGTGCTCGCCGACGGGGTGGCCATTGCGGTGGGTGCGGTACTGCACAAGCGGTTGCCCGAGCACTTCCTGCACGGCCTGGCCAGTGTGCTGTTTCTGCTCTTCGGACTGTGGCTGCTCTTCGACGCAGCGCTTGGCCTTCGGTGGGTCGCGCTCGCGGTAACCGTAGCGGTCGCCGTCGCCACCGCGGCCGCGGTCGCGTTGGCCTTCGTCCGCAGCCGTCGCGAGCATTCGCTGGCGCTGCCGCCGCTTGAATCGTCGCCCGACCAGGGCGGGCCCCCGGCTGGCTACTGTCGTTCGAACGACTGACCAGGTTTATACAGTCAGCTCGCTATCCTGCGTCACGTGCCCGTAAGTGGGCTTACGGGCGTCAGTAGGATCCGCTTGCCTATGCCAACTAGCAAACACCCGATTCCGCTTCGCGGCGCGTGAGCGCAGTTGCCCGTCGTGAACATCAAGGTTCCTGTGACGAACTGAGTCCAAGCTTCCCGGAAAGTGACTACCCCGCAACTGTTATTATTTGCTTCGCCGCACCGTAGGATGACGGTGCCGGCACACACCGACAACGCCGTTAAGACCTGTAGCGGCCAACACAAACGAAAAGGCGGGTTATCTTTTCGCGGTTTGCACTTGGTTGTTGGCACAACTCTCGCTACGATGATCAGCAAATACGCCGCCCTACAAAACCCGCCCGTCAAGCATGTGGAGGTCAAATCGATGAGCAAGACGTTCGCCGCCCGCCTAAACCGCCTGTTCGATACGGTTTATCCGCCCGGTCGTGGCCCGCATACGTCGGCTGAAGTCATCGCCGCACTCAAGGCTGAAGGCGTCACGATGTCGGCTCCGTACCTGTCTCAGCTTCGCTCAGGCAACCGCACCAACCCCTCGGCAGCCACGATGGCAGCCCTTGCCAACTTCTTCCGTATCAAACCGGCCTACTTCACCGACGACGAGTACTACGAGAAGCTCGACAAGGAATTGACCTGGCTGGCGAATATGCGTGACGAGGGTGTTCGCCGCATTGCGGCGCGCACGGTCGGGTTGTCCGCTGAGGCCCAGCAGGACATTGTCCAGAAGGTCGACGAGCTGCGTCGCCAGGAGCACCTGGACGGTTAGCCCGCCGCTTGCCGCAATGCGGCATCCGGCGAATGTGGGAAAGTTCGGCCGCTCAGACCGTCCCACTCTTGGTTAGCGCCAGCTGGCGATATTGCTGCGCGATCTCGAGGATCCATTCGCGATCCGAGTACGACGTGGGCTGGCGCAGCCAGCCAAGTCCGGGGAACGTAGCGCTAGTGCCGTCTGGCGCGTCCTCCCGCCCGGCATAGATCCACTGCGCGATCACGCGCGCCTGCTCTTGCGGCTGCACCGACGGCGACTCGAGTTCTGACACGTCGTCCGCCTCGTCGAGCTCGCGCGTGGGTCGTGCACCGGCGGCGTCAACCGGTTGCTTCCGTGCGACATCGGCGGCGGTGGCCTCGAGGAAGAGTGCGTCGGAGATCAGCGACATCCGCTCGGCGACTCGGAACACCAGCGGGCCGCGGGGGCGTACCCCGATACCGATATCGGGGTGACGCCGACCGAGCTCCGTGAGCAGCGGCTGAATGGTGCGCAGCTCGTGGCGGGCGCCGAACCAGTCTTCGACGCTGGGCAGAAGCGACCCTGCGGCGACGACCAGCATGGCGCAGCCCAGCAGGGTGGCCGCCGAGCCGACACCGAGGAGCTGTGTGTTACCCGCAGCTCGCAGCAAGAAGAACGCGGACGCCAGCACGATCAGCACGATGCCGATGGTGAAGACGAACAGGGCGCGGCCACGCCGGCTGCGATTGGAGTGCCGCATGCCGGCCCACGACACCAGGGTCAGCGCCAACAACACGTAGAGCAGCGGCAGCAGCCACGGCAACCTCCCGTCGCTGGAGCCAAGGTTGCGCCTGAGGTACTCCTGCGGCGACATCTCCTCTTGCTCGCCCGTGGCGAAGAAAGTCACCAAACTCACGACCGCGATTACCCCGGCAACGATGTACTGCGCGATAGCAATCTTGCGGATGGTGGCCGGCGTCCGCACCGAGGACACGGTCGTGATCATCACGCAGCTGCCCGCCGCGCAACCGATCAACGCGACCTGGGACATGCCCATCGCAATGTTGTTCCACTGCAGCCCTCTGTCGATCAGCTGCGTCAACGGCTGCCAATTCAGCGCGGCAACCAACCCGAGGCTGCCCAGTGCGAGGATCATCGCGCTGCTCACCAGCGATTGCTTGTTGACCAGGGCCCAGCCAATGCGCAGGCCGGTGGCCAACCCGAGCAGACCGGCGATCACCCAGACGATCAACCAAATGCCTCTCCGAGTCGGACCTGGACGATCGAGGAGCGATCCGATGGCAGCCGACCGAGGCGGTAGATGAGCAGCGCCGCGAAGTCCTCGGCCTCCTGCTCGGCGTCCTCACCGCTTGGACCCATGCAGCCCGTCCGCTGGTTGAGCATGTATCCGATCAGCTCGGAGCTTGCCACCTCGACGTTCTCGCGGGCCGCCTGGACAACTGGGATGCCCTCGTGGCCGAGCACCAGGTGCCCGAGCTCGTGGGCCAGGGTGCGGTCCCAGGCGGGTAGGCCCTTCTGGATCAAGAAGACGTCGCGGTCGGCGTACTGGCGCCACTGCCCGCACACTCCGGGAGGCAGATCGGCCATTTTGAGTTCGATCGGCCGTTCTCGATCCCCGCTAACGGCGTCGACGAGGCGGGGCAGTGACACTTCCCCGCGTCGTGGGGCGAGATCGAGCACCGCGCTAACGGCGCGGGTGACGCGGCGGCTGGCAGGCATTTAACCCCCTGTTGACGAGTCCACTATGCGCTGTCCGACCCGGTCAGGGCGGACACTTTGTCAGTTCACAAACCGTGCGGTGCCGCTTGTGTGTACCGCATGGCCCGCCTTCGCCTGGCGATATCCAACCAATCCCCCGGCGCCGGTGAGTACAAGCATGCCCGCAATCCCGGGCACTGCCAAGGCCACGACCTGCGACAACCCGGCATGCCGCAAATAATCCGTGTCGGGGATCCGGTATGCGGACGCCGGAGCGACAACGTTGCTGCCCACGTTGGCAGGCAGCGGCTCCCGGCCCGCGGGGGGCTCTGCGCTGTCGCCGCGAGGTGCACCAGGCAACGCCGGCGGGCCGAGCACACCGGGCGACCCGCCGCCGCCTCCAAGACCCGTGGCCAGTGCCACGATGACCGGCAGCGTGACCGGCGGGATCGGGAGCTCCGCGGCCGCAACACCCACACCCGGCGCGACGTCGATGACGGATGGTCCGACCGGTTCGGTCGCGGGCGTCATCAGCTCGGGCGGAAGCAGCATCTGCGGCGGCACGTACGGACGGCCGGACGGCACCCCTGGGACGCCACCACGACCGCCACCGGATCCCGGGGGCTCACCTGGATTCCATGGCGACGGCCAGTCGGGCTCTTCAGTCGCTGGCGGCGGCTTCTCTGTATTCGGAGGGGGCTTCGTCGCGGGCGTCAGATCGTCCTCGCCGTCGCCGTTGCCGCTCCCGCCACCGCAGTCGTACGCGTTCCGTTGCTGCCGCTGTTGCCGCACTTGCCGTTGTTCCCCTTGTTGCCCCGGTTCCCGCCGATGGCGTTGCCGTTGCCGCCGTCTTTCCCGTTGTCGGCGTCGCCGTCGTTTTTCTCATCGCCAGCCTTTTGTTCGCCGGGATCGGTGCCGGACTGATCCTTCTTGTCCTTCTTGCCGCCAACGTCGGACGTGGTCTTCTTCTCGTCTGGATGGGACTTGGGCTTCTGAATCGAGCCGTTGCGCAGCGGGCCGTTGGTGTGCTTGTCACCGGAGTCGCCACTGGTCGGCAGGGGATCGGCAAGGGCCAAGGAAGCGTTGGCAGCACCCGCTAACAGCCCAGAGGCCACGACGCAGGCCGCTGCGGCGATGCGCAGAGGCGAACCCACGTCGTCACCACCCTTCTAAGCGTCGGCAGCCGGCTATCCAGAAGATCCGACAATTCTCGCACAAACATTCTGAATGGTTTGCTGCGGATGTGAATGTACGCGTGACCGGGGCAGACTGCGGCGGCAAACTATCCGGACGATAGTGTTGGGCTGCATCATTACTGCCATGTCATGAATCGCCGATGAGATGACCGGGAGGCCGCCGGGATGAGCCTGTTCAAGCGCAAAACCCGCGCCACCCGCAGAGCCGAGGCCCGCGCCATCAAGGCCAAGGCCAAACTCGAGGCCAAGCTCGCCGCGAAGAACGAAGCCCGTCGCATCAAGGCCGAACACAAGGCCGGAACCAGCGCCCTCAAGGCGCAACTCAAGGCGCAGCGCGACAGCGACAAGGCCGCGCTCAAGGTCGCCGAAACTCAGCTGAAGGCAGCACGCGAAGGTAAGTTGTTCTCCCCTACGCGAATTCGCCGCCTGCTCACCGTGACCCGCCTGCTCGCACCGGTCGTGGTGCCGCTTGTCTACCGCGCCGCCATCGCCGCGCGCGGCTTCGTCGACGAACGCCGGGCCGACCGGCTCGGCGTCCCGCTCAGCCAGATCGGTCAGTTCTCCGGCCACGGCGCTCAGCTGTCGGCGCGGATCGCCGGCGCCGAGCACTCGTTGCGACTGGTTGCCGAGAAGAAGCCGAAGGACGCCGAGACCAAGCAGTTCGTCGCCGCGATCACCGAGCGGCTCCGTGACCTGTCGGCCGCCGTCACGGCCGCCGAGAACATGCCGACGCCACGCCGCCGCGCAGCGCACGCCGCGATTGCCGAACAGCTCGACGGCATCGATGCCGACTTGATGGCCCGGCTGGGCCTGGTCTAACCATGGCACGCTGGCTGGCGGGCGGCGCGCTGGCGGTCGCCGCCGTTGCGGTAGCGTCCGCCCTACTGGTACGACGGCGAGCATGAATCGCCTTCTCGCGACACTGGCGCTGGCCATCGCGTTGACCGCGGCGGCAGTGGCCGGGGCCGGCGTGGCGTCGGCACACGCGACCCGCGTCGCGACCGACCCCGTCGAGAACACTGAACTGGCCCAGTCTCCGCAGAAGGTCAGCGCGATGTTCAACGAGGCGCTGCAACCCGAGTTCGCCGCGATGACGGTCGTCGGCCCCGATGGCAACCTATGGTCGACGAGTGACCCAAAGGTGGACGGCGCGGTCGTCAGCGTCGGCGTGCGGCCGCTCGGCCCGTCCGGCACCTACACGGTGAACTACCGGGTGACGTCGGCCGACGGGCACGTGGTCTCCGGGTCATGGTCGTTCCGGCTCGCCTTGGCAGGCACGGGCACGCCCGGTCCGTCGGCGTCCGCGACGAGCCCGTCGAGTGACGGAAACCCAGTGTGGCCGTTCTTCGTCGCGGCCTGCCTGATCGTCGCCGGTGGCGCGGTTTGGGCGGTGCGACGGCAGAGGTGACCCGTCAGCAGGCGGTGGCTGTTGGAGCCCTGGTCGTCGCCGTCGCCGCAGTGGTGGCCGTCGCCGTGCACACCCTAGCGGCGCCGCTGTGATGCGTGGCGGCGCTGCTGGCGGGCGGCGTGCTGGGCGCGGTTGGGACGCTGGGCTCGCCGAGTCAGCGTATGCGACGGGATATGGCCGACTGCTGTCTGCGAAGATCGGGGTGACGGTGGTGCTGGGTCGTGTTGGGTTACCGCAACAGGACGGTGTGGCTACCCGCCGCACGTTCGCATCGCGCTACGGCTCGTGTCGCGGTCGCTGTTCGAACTGGCGATGATGGCCGTCGCACTGGTCTTGGCGGCCGCGCTGGCCATGACCGGTGAGCCGTATCCGACCTGGCATGATGGGAACCACTGCCAGGGAGACGAGACAGGCGCAAAGGAGCAGCCAGATGGCAGACCAGCAGGATCGACCCGACGAAAAGCCTGACGCCGCAGCACCGGCAGCGGAAGCGGCCTCGTCGGCGCCAAGCCCAGCTCCGGTCCCGCCTGCCGCCGAGCCGCCCGCACCGCCGGCCAAGAAGCCACCGGCAAAGGCGGCCAAGAAAGCACCGGCGAAGAAGGCAGCCAAGAAGGCGCCGAAGAAAGAACGCAGCAAAGAAGGCGCCGCCCAAGCAGGCGGCCGCGGCTGCGACGCTGGCCGACACCAACGGCGACCTCACGTCCGCCGCGAAAGAGGCTGCGGCGCAAGCAAAATCCACTGTCGCGAGCGCACCAAACCCCGTCGCGGGTCCGGCTCCGGTGCCATTGATCGGTCCCGAGCCGTCACGGCTGCCGCTGGCCGCCGCCATCGCCGCTGGTGTGCTGGCGATTCTGGTGGTGCTTTTTGTGCGCCGTCACTCCGACGACTGACCTAATCGGCGTGACCCTCACGCGGCGTCGGGGTCGATAGTGGCGGCATGGACGCCAACACCGTCGGCGCGGTAGCTGCCCTCACGGGTGTCTCCGTGCGCACCCTGCACCACTACGACCACATCGCTCTGGTGGTGCCGAGCGTCCGTACCCCGGCGAAACGGATGCGTGGAAGCCTGCTTCGACCTGATCGCTAGCATCGACCGGTGACCATCGAGCCGCGTCCCACCGCCGACCTCGTCGACGAGATCGGCCCCGACGTCCGAAGCTGCGACCTGCAATTCGGCCAGTACGGAGGTCGTTCGCAGTTCGCGGGGCCGATCACCACCGTGCGCTGCTTCGAGGACAACGCGCTGCTCAAGTCCGTGCTGTCGGAGCCGGGCAACGGCGGGGTGCTCGTGATCGACGGCGACGGCTCGCTGCACACCGCACTGGTCGGCGACCTCATCGCCGGCCTCGGCGTCGACAACGGCTGGGCGGGGCTGATCATCAACGGTGCGGTGCGCGACGCCGCGACGCTGCGCACGCTCGACATCGGGATCAAGGCGCTGGGAACCAATCCGCGCAAGAGCGCCAAGACCGGCGACGGTCAACGCGATGTCGCCGTTGAGTTCGGCGGTGTGGTCTTCAAGTCGGGCGAGATCGCCTACAGCGACGACGACGGCATCGTCGTCGTCCGCTAGTCCAGAGATGGCGGCACGAGTAACGGTAACGCGCGTGATTAACAGGTAGGCCGCTACTCACGCCAAGAGTTGTCATCGCGATAAGGCTTATGTCATCGCGGCGAGCATCGCCGCCACCACCGCAAGGAGCGCGACATGAGCACCACCTATCACCCCAACCGACCACCGACGCATCAACATTTGAAAGCCAACACACCGAAGTCATTTGCGACAGTGGCAATCTCAGCCGCAGCATTGGCCTCTGCCGCTTTGGTATTGGCGGGCGTTGCCAACGCGGCTCCGGCAGGTCCCGCGCCGGTTGACCAAACGGTCAGCCAGCTACAGGCCAACGGCTACCAAGTCATCCTGAACAAGGTTGGCACGGCTCCACTGAGTCAGTGCGCCATCAGTGCGGTCCGACCCGGTCAGACCTACTCCCGAACCGATTCCGGTGCACCGGGGGCGGGCGATGACATGATCACCACTGTCACCGAAAAGACGGTCTACGTCGACGTGGCGTGCTGACCGGACTCGGTGGCCAACGCGACAGGCGACGAGGCCGAAGCCGTAACCGGCGCACGGTGTTTGGTAAACTGCAGCGCCTCGTCGTCGACGCTGCCGTGCCGGATGAGCCGCAGGTCCAGAAGGTAGTTCTGCTTGAGCCGCCACGGCGCCCGGTGGCCCGACTTGGGCAGGTAGTCCAACGCCCGAAGCACGTAGCCGGGGGTGAAGTCCATCAGCGGGCGCTCGTCAACGGAGTTGCCCGGATGCTGCGGCTCGACGGTGTCGAAGCTGTTGGCGTCCATATAGTTAAGCACCCGGCACACGAACTCCGACACGAGGTCGGCCTTCAGCGTCCACGACGCGTTGGTGTAGCCGATCGTGAAGGCCATGTTGGGCATGTGGGTCAGCATCATGCCCTTGTATGCCATGGTGTCGTTGAGCTCGACCGGCACGCCATTACGCGAAACCTCGGCGCCGCCGAACAGCTGAAGGTTCAGACCTGTTGCGGTAACGACGATGTCGGCCTGCAGTTCCACACCCGAGGTCAGCTTGATGCCGGTCTTGGTGAAGCGCTCGATCGTGTCGGTGACGACGTCGGCCTTGCCCGCGCGGATGGTCTTGAACAGATCGCCGTTGGGCGCCAGGCAGAGCCGCTGATCCCACGGGTTGTAGCTGGGCCCAAAATGCTTCTCGACGTCGTAGCCCTCGGGCAGGCGTCGCTGCGCCATAGTCATCAGCGTCTTGCGCATGAAGTTCGGGAAGCGCCGGCTGATCTGGTACTGCGCCGACTGGAACAGGATGCTCTTCCACCGGTTGACGACATAGGCGGGCTTGACGGGCAGCGTTTTGTTCATCCGTACGGTGAACGGGTCGACGTCGGGCAGCGACCCGATGTACGTCGGCGAGCGCTGCAGCATCGTCACATGCCCGGCACCCGAATCGGCAAGGGCCGGAATCAATGTCACTGCAGTGGCACCACTCCCGATGACCACGATGTTCTTGCCCGCGTAGTCCAGATCCTCCGGCCAGTGCTGCGGGTGAATGATCGTGCCCTCGAAGTCCTCCGAACCGGCGAACTCCGGCGAGTATCCCTGGTCGTAGTTGTAATAGCCGCTGCACGCGAACAGGAAGGAGCACTTGATCTCGACTTCCTCGCCGCCTCTGTCGACCCGCAGGGTCCATTGATTGTCGGCATCCGACCAGTCGGCGCCGACCACCTTCTGGCCGTACCGGATGTGCTTGTCGATACCGGACTCGGCGACCGTCTCCTTTAGATACGACATGATCGACGGCCCGTCGGCGATGGCCTTCTCCGACGTCCACGGCTTGAACCGGAACCCCAGCGTGAACATATCGGAGTCGGAGCGGATGCCCGGGTACTTGAACAGGTCCCAGGTGCCGCCGAGGTTCTCCCGCCGCTCGAGAACCATGTAGCTCTTGTCGGGGCAGCGGTGCTGAAGGTGCCAGGCGGCGCTGATGCCGGAGATACCGGCTCCCACGATCACGACGTCGACAAATTCGGTCATGGTGTAAACCTATCAACACCGTGTCGAACGAGTCAACATCCTGTCGAGAAACTCGACATGATGTAAAGTTTCCGGAGTGACCACCGCCGCCCACCCTCGTGCCGCCCGGGGCCGCCGCGCGACCCGTCCGTCGGGTGATGATCGTGAGCAGGCGATTCTGGAGACCGCGACACGGCTTCTCGACGAACGCCCGCTGCACGAGATCTCCGTCGACGATCTGGCGAGGGGCGCCGGAATCTCGCGTCCAACCTTCTACTTCTATTTCCCGTCGAAGGACGCCGTGTTGATGACGCTGATCGAACGCGTCATCGTCGAGGCGGATACCGCACTGGAGGCGCTGTCCGAACAGACCCCGAAGGACCTGTACAGCTTCTGGCGAACGGGGATCAACTTCTTCTTCGAGGGTTTCGGCGCTCACAAAGGTGTATCCCGGGCCGGATACGCGGCGAGAGCGACGGTCCCCGAGGCGTCTGAGCTTTGGTCGCGCTTCATGCAGAAGTGGATCGACAACACGGCCCGCATCATCGAGGTCGAACGTGCACGCGGCGAAGCTCCGGTGACGCTGCCCGCTCAGGATCTGGCGACAGCCCTGAACCTGATGAACGAACGAGTGCTCATCGCGGTCTTCGCCCACGAACGGCCAGCGGTCCCGGAAGACCATGTGCTCGACACCCTGGTGCACATCTGGATCACCACGATCTACGGCCAACCTCGCTGATTCGTCATACCCCGGTGCGAACATATGTTCGTGTCCGTGGCGGGTTCCAATTCGGCGGCTCGGCCGACTATCCTGCACGCTGATCTCGATTCGTTCTACGCGTCGGTCGAGCAGCGAGACGATCCCGCGCTGCGGGGCCGACCGGTGATCGTCGGCGGCGGTGTCGTGCTGGCGGCCAGTTACGAAGCGAAGGCCTACGGCGTGCGCACCGCGATGGGCGGCCGGCAGGCGCGCCAGCTGTGCCCGCACGCGATCGTGGTGCCGCCGCGGATGTCGGCATATTCACAAGCCAGCGACGCGGTGTTCGAGGTGTTCGGTGACACCACGCCCGTGGTGGAACCGCTGTCGGTGGACGAGGCCTTCCTCGACGTGTCAGGCCTGTGGCGGGTGTCGGGCACCCCTGTCGAGATCGCCGCCCGGCTGCGCGCGCAGGTCCGCGACCGCGTCGGGCTCCCCATCACGGTCGGTGTCGCGCGCACCAAGTTCCTGGCCAAGGTCGCCAGCCAGGAGGCCAAGCCAGACGGCCTGCTGCTGGTACCGCCGGACCGTGAACTCGCGTTCCTGCATCCGCTGCCGGTGCGCCGCCTCTGGGGTGTCGGCGTGAAGACGGCCGACAAGCTGCACGCGCACGGCATCGAGACGGTCGCCGACGTCGCGGAGCTCAGCGAGTCAACGCTCGGGTCGTTGGTCGGCGGGGCGATGGGCCGTCAGCTATTTGCGTTGTCGCGCAACATCGATCGACGTCGGGTGGTGACGGGCGTGCGGCGCCGCTCGGTCGGTGCTCAGCGGGCGTTGGGCCGGGCGGGCAACACGATGTCGGCCGCGGAGGTCGACGCGGTCGTCGTCAATCTCGTCGACCGAATCACCCGGCGAATGCGCAAGGCGGCCCGTACCGGCCGAACTGTGGTGCTGCGGTTGCGGTTTGACGATTTCGGCCGGGCTACCCGGTCGCACACGATGGCGCGCGCCACCGCATCGACGGAGGTCATCCTCGACACCGCACGCGGTCTGGTCGCAGCGGCGGCTCCCCTGATCGCCGAGCGTGGCCTGACGCTGGTCGGCTTCGCGGTGTCCAACATCGACCGGGAGGGCGCGCAACAGCTGGAGCTGCCGTTCGAAGAACATGCCGACACGCTCGCGCTGGACGCCGCGGTCGACCAGGTGCGGCAGCGCTACGGCAACACCGCGTTGACGCGTGGCGTGCTGCTCGGGCGCGACCCCGGCCTCGAGATGCCGCACCTGCCGGATTAGGCCGTCGTCCACTCCAGCAGCTTCTCGGCCGGCCAGGTGTTGACGATCCGTTCGACGGGCACACCGGCGTCGAGCGCACGCTGGGCGCCATAGCCGAGAAACTCCAACTGACCGGGCGCATGCGAGTCGGTGTCGATGGAGAACAGGCACCCGATCTCCAACGCCAGATTCAGCAGGCGGGTCGGCGGGTCCCGACGTTCCGGGCGCGAGTTGATCTCGACGGCGGTGCCGTGATCGCGGCAGGCGGTGAAGACCTTCTCGGCGTCGAACTTCGACTCCGGCCTGATACCGCGGCCGCCGGTGACGAGCCGCCCGGTGCAGTGACCGAGCACGTCGGCGTGAGGGTTGGCGACGGCCTTGAGCATTCGACGCGTCATCGAAGGCGCATCCATCGACAGCTTGGAGTGCACGCTGGCCACCACCACGTCGAGGCGCTCCAACAGCTCGGGCTCCTGGTCGAGCGAGCCGTCCTCAAGGATGTCGACCTCGATGCCGGTCAGGATCCGCATCGGCGCGACCGCGTCACGCAGTTCGTCGATGACGTCGAGCTGCTTGCGCAGGCGCTCGGGCGACAGGCCGTTGGCGACCTTGAGGCGGGGGGAATGATCGGTCAACGCACAGTACTCGTGCCCCAATTCCCTTGCCGCGAGCATCATCTCCTCGATCGGCGCTGATCCGTCCGACCAATTCGAGTGCACGTGAAGGTCGCCTCTTAGCGCCGCGCGGATGTCGCCACCGCCGAGATCCTGCGCCGCCGAACGCAATTCAACGAGCACGTCGGGCTCGCGGCCGGCCCACGCCTGGGCGATCACCTTCGCGGTCTTGGGTCCGATGCCGGGCAGCGACTGCCAGCTGTTCCCGGCACCATGACGCTCCCGCTCGGCCTCGGTCAGCCCCTCGACGATGTCGGCCGCATTCCGGTAGGCCATCACGCGGCGAGGGTCTTCGCGTGCCCGGTCTTTGTAGTAAGCGATCTGGCGGAGCGCGATTACCGGGTCCATGTCTCCAGTGTGCCGCTAGCGCCGTGCCGGATCGCGTCCGGTCAGTGCAATCACCCGATCAAGCACCGGCGCATCATCGTCGACGGGGACCGCTGGCCCGAACAGTCCCTCGACCGGACCCTCGGCGGCGATCGCCGTCACATGCGGCCGCACCGCGTCCAAAGTGGCAGGGTCGACGTCGTAGTCCTGTCCGGTCGCGGCCGCAACGTCCCAGCCGTGGATGACCACCTCGGTCAGCGCGACGACGCCGGCCACCTTGCCAGGAAAGTCGACACCTCCGGCACGCGACATACCCTCCCAGGCCGCGGGTTCTCGCCACGCCCGCGCCAGTTCCGCGAGCCGCGCCGGATATGCGGTGCGCCAATCGTCGTCCAGCGGCACCCCCTCGACCGGCGGAGTGTCCGTGAGCTCGCCGAACTCCTTTCGGGCGGCCGCGGTGAATGCCACCGCCAGTCCGCCGACATGCGCCACAAGATCTCGCAGGGTCAGCTTCTCGCATGGGGTCGGGGCATCGAGCTGCCCGTCGGTCACGTTCACCAAGACGTCGGCGGTCCGCCGGCAGGCGGGGGTCAAGTCGATCATGTCGTTATTGACTACCCCGCCCAGAGAAATTCATCGAGCGCTTTCAGGAAACGGTTCTAGAGTCGATGCAGTGAGATTCGCCTTCAAGACATCCCCGCAGAACACCACATGGTCCGATATGCTCGCCGTCTGGCAAGCGGCCGACGACATCGAGGTTTACGAGTCCGGCTGGACCTTTGACCACTTCTATCCGATCTTCTCCGACTCCTCCGGGCCGTGCCTGGAGGGATGGACGACCCTTACTGCGCTGGCGCAGGCCACCAAGCGGCTGCGGCTCGGCACGCTCGTCACCGGCGTCCACTACCGCCATCCCGCGGTGCTCGCCAATATGGTTTCGGCGCTGGACATCATCTCCAACGGCCGGCTCGAGCTCGGCATCGGCGCGGGCTGGAACGAAGAGGAGTCCGGAGCCTACGGCATCGAGCTCGGCAGCATCAAGGAGCGCTTTGATCGCTTCGAGGAAGCCTGCGAGGTGCTCACCAGCCTGTTGAGCAAGGACACGACGACCTTCGACGGCAAGTTCTATCAACTCAAGGACGCCCGCAACGAGCCGAAGGGCCCGCAGAAGCCGCACCCGCCGATCTGCATCGGCGGCAGCGGTGAGAAGCGCACGCTGCGCATCACCGCGAAGTATGCCCAGCACTGGAACTTCGTCGGCGGGCCGCCCGAGGAGTTCGCCCGCAAGCGCGACGTGCTCGCCGCGCACTGTGCGGATATCGGGCGCGATCCGATGGAGATCATGCTCTCGGCGCATATCCGGCTGAGCCCCGACCACCACAACCCCGGCCAGGCCATCGACTACGGTCACGCGATCGAGGAGGCCGCCGCACTTGGCAAGGAGGGCCTCGATCTCGCGATTGTGTACCTGCCCACACCGCACGACCCGCGCGTGCTCGAACCGCTTGCGAATGAGATCAGGAGCTCAGGTCTGCTTACCAGCAAAGATAATGAACGATAACGAGAATATAACGGTTAGGCAAATACCCAGTCACGCATCGTCGAATCAACGTAACCGGTGGGGTTCGATTTTGCTAGACGCCATAACGAAGTAGCTCGTCGGGCGTGATCAGCCGCTCCGCCTTGGCGGGGAATTCACGGCTCTTGACCGGGTGACGGAACAGTGACCAGGCGATTCGACTCACCCGAGACCGAGATAGCGGGTTGAGGTACACGGTGATCACTCCTGCGATATAGCAATAGCTGAACCGGGGGCCTACATTACCGCAGAACCCTCATGAAGTCATTAGATACCTATTATCTGGCAAACTGAACTAGGCACGCCGAACAATCATCTGATGTTTTTGGAGTGACTAGATGTGACTACTGAGGTGTCGCACAGCTAGCGCGGCCAAGCGCACAGGTTAGCGCTGCGGAGCGGCGGTGGGCTTGATCGGCGCAGGAAGTGCCGTTTCGCCCATCAGGTAGCGGTCCACGCCGGCCGCGGCCGCGCGCCCCTCGGCGATTGCCCAGACGATCAGCGACTGCCCGCGGCCCATGTCGCCGGCGACGAACACGCCGGGCACGGTGGTCGCGAAATTCGCATCGCGTGCGACGTTGCCGCGCTCCGTGATCTCGACGCCGAGGTCGGTCAGCAGGCCTTCGCGCTCGGGCCCGACGAAGCCCATCGCCAGCAGCACGAGGTCGACTTCCATCTCGAAGTCGGAGCCCTCTACCTTTTCGAACCTGCCCGCGTTCATGACGACCTCGTGCCCGCGCAGCCCGGTGACGCGCCCGTCGCTGCCGACGAACTTCTCGGTGTTGACCGAGTAGACGCGCTCGCCGCCTTCCTCGTGCGCCGAGGACACCCGGAACATCAGCGGGTACACCGGCCACGGGGTGGAGTCCGCGCGGGTCTCCGGCGGGCGCGGCATGATCTCGAATTGGTGCACGCTGACGGCGCCCTGCCGGTGAACGGTGCCCAGGCAGTCCGCGCCGGTGTCGCCGCCGCCAATGATGATGACCTTCTTGCCCGTTGCGTGGATCGGCGGCAGGCCGTCGTCATCGACCACCGGATCGCCGTTCTGCACCCGGTTGGCCCATGGCAGGAACTCCATCGCCTGATGGATGCCATCAAGGTCGCGGCCCGGGATCGGCAGGTCGCGCCAAGCCGTCGCACCGCCGGCCAGCACCACGGCGTCGAACTCGGAACGGAGGTGATGCGCTGTTATATCAATGCCAACGTTGACCCCGGCGCGGAACTGGGTGCCCTCGGCCTCCATCTGCGCCAGGCGCCGGTCGATGTGGCGCTTCTCCATCTTGAATTCGGGGATGCCGTAGCGCAGCAGCCCGCCGATGCGGTCGTCGCGCTCGAACACCGTCACCGAGTGCCCGGCACGGGTCAGCTGCTGTGCGGCGGCCAAGCCGGCAGGCCCGGATCCGACGACGGCGACGGTCTTGCCGGTCAGCTTTTCGGGCGGCAACGGGACGACCCAGCCCTCGTCGAAGGCGTTGTCGATGATCTCGACCTCGACCTGCTTGATGGTCACCGGGTCCTGGTTGATGCCGAGCACGCACGAGCCCTCACACGGCGCCGGGCACAGCCGCCCGGTGAACTCCGGGAAGTTGTTCGTGGCGTGCAGCCGCTCGATCGCATCACGCCAACGGTCAGTGCGCACCAGGTCGTTCCACTCGGGAATGAGGTTGCCCAGCGGGCATCCGTTGTGACAGAACGGGATACCACAGTCCATGCATCGCGCCGCCTGATCGCGCAGCACGTCGTGGGAGAAGTCCTCGTAGACCTCTTTCCAGTCGAGCAGGCGCAGCGGGATCGGCCGCCGCTGCGGGGTCTCGCGATGTATGTACTTGAGGAAGCCTTTAGGATCAGCCATTCGCCGCCGCCATGATCGCCTCGTCGACGTCTGAGCCGGTGCGCTCGGCCTCCGCTATCGCCACGAGCACCCGCTTGAAATCGCGCGGCATCACCTTCACGAAGTTCTTCAGCTCGTTCTCCCAATCGGACAGGACGCGTTGTCCCACAGCCGAATCGGTCGCATCGACATGAGCCTGGATAATTCCGTGCAGCCAGTCGATGTCGTCGTCGTCCATCTCGTCCAGATCAACCATCTCCGCGTTGAGGTTGTCGCCCAATGCGCCCGCGGGGTTGTAGACATATGCCACGCCGCCCGACATGCCCGCCGCGAAGTTACGGCCGGTGGGCCCGAGGATGACGACCTTGCCGCCGGTCATGTACTCACACCCGTGGTCGCCGACACCCTCGACGACCGCATGTGCGCCGGAGTTGCGGACGGCGAACCGTTCGCCCACCACACCGCGCAGGAACACCTGGCCGCTGGTGGCGCCGAACAGGATCACGTTGCCGGCGATGATGTTCTCCTCGGCCACGTAGTCCGAAGGTGCGTTGTCCGACGGGCGCACCACGATGCGGCCGCCAGACAGGCCCTTGCCGACATAGTCGTTGGCGTCGCCGTACACGCGAAGCGTGATGCCCTTGGGCACGAACGCGCCGAAGCTGTTGCCCGCCGAGCCGTCGAACGTGATGTCGATCGTGCCGTCGGGAAGCCCCTGCCCGCCATAGGCTTTCGTCAGCTCGTGGCCGAGCATGGTGCCCACGGTGCGGTTGGTGTTGGCGATCGTGGTGGAGAACCTCACCGGTGTCCCCGAGTCGAGCGCCTCGCGGCTCATCACGATCAGCTGTTGGTCCAGCGCCTTGTCCAGCCCGTGGTCCTGACGCGAACTGCAGTACAGGTCCTGGTTCATGAACGCCGACTCGGGCTCGTGCAGCACCGGTGACAGGTCCAGCTTGTAGGCCTTCCAATGCTCGGCGGCCTTCGTGGTGTCCAGCGAGCCGACCTGGCCGACCATCTCGTTGACGGTCCGGAAGCCCAACTGGGCCATCATTTCCCGGACTTCCTCGGCGATGAACATGAAGAAGTTCTCGACGAACTCCGGCTTGCCGTTGAACCGTTGCCGCAGCACCGGGTTCTGGGTGGCCACACCGACCGGGCAGGTGTCGAGGTGGCATACCCGCATCATGATGCAGCCGGACACCACCAGCGGCGCGGTCGCGAAACCGAACTCCTCGGCGCCGAGCAGCGCGGCGATCACCACGTCGCGGCCCGTCTTGAGCTGGCCGTCGACCTGAACGACGATCCGGTCGCGTAACCCGTTGAGCAGCAGCGTCTGCTGGGTCTCGGCCAGGCCCAGCTCCCACGGCGCACCCGCGTGCTTCTGCGACGTCAACGGCGTCGCACCGGTGCCGCCGTCGTGACCCGAGATCAGCACCACGTCGGCGTGCGCCTTCGACACACCGGCGGCGACCGTGCCAACGCCGTTCTCACTGACCAGCTTCACGTGCACGCGGGCCTGCGGGTTAGCGTTCTTCAGGTCGTGGATCAGCTGCGCCAGATCCTCGATCGAGTAGATGTCGTGATGCGGCGGCGGCGAGATCAGGCCGACACCCGGCGTGGAGTGCCGCACCTCGGCCACCCAGGGGTACACCTTGTTACCCGGAAGCTGTCCGCCTTCACCGGGTTTCGCACCTTGGGCCATCTTGATCTGGATGTCGGTGCAGTTGGTCAGGTAGTGGCTGGTGACGCCGAACCGCGCCGACGCCACCTGCTTGATCGCGCTGCGCCGCCAGTCGCCGTTCTCGTCGCGGTCGAAGCGGCTGACGTGCTCGCCGCCCTCGCCCGAATTCGACCGGCCGCCAAGGCGGTTCATCGCGATCGCCAGGGTCTCGTGCGCCTCGGCTGAGATCGAGCCGTAGCTCATCGCGCCGGTGGAGAAGCGCTTGACGATCTCGCTGGCCGGCTCGACCTCCTCCAAAGGCACCGGCGGGCGCACGCCGTCGCGGAACTTCAGCAGGCCGCGCAGCGAGGCCATCTTTTCGCTCTGGTCGTCGACCAGCTTGGTGTACTCCTTGAAGATCGGGTACTGCCCGGTGCGCGTCGAGTGCTGCAGCTTGAACACCGTGTCCGGGTTGAACAGGTGGTACTCGCCCTCGCGGCGCCATTGGTACTCGCCGCCGACCTCGAGCTCGCGGTGCGCCCACTCGTCGGGCCTGTCAAGGTAGGCCAGCGTGTGGCGGGCCGCGACGTCGTCGGCGATGTCGTCGAGGTCGATGCCGCCTGTCGGGCATGTCAGCCCGGTGAAGTACTCGTCGAGGATCTGCTGGCTGATCCCGATGGCCTGGAACAGCTGCGCGCCGGTATAAGACGCCAGCGTCGAGATGCCCATCTTGGACATCACCTTCAGCACGCCCTTGCCTGCCGCCTTGACGTAGTTGGCCTTGGCCTTGTCGTTGTCGATGCCCTTGATGGCGCCGCGATCGATCATGTCCTCGATGGACTCGAAGGCCATGTACGGGTTGATCGCGGCCGCGCCGAAGCCGACCAGGCAGGCCATGTGGTGCACCTCGCGGGCGTCGCCGGACTCCACGACCAGGCCGACGTGGGTGCGGGTGCGGTCGCGGACCAGGTGGTGATGCACAGCCGCTACGGCCAGCAGCGACGGGATCGGCGCCATCTGCTCGTTGGACTCGCGGTCGGACAGCACGATGATGCGCGCGCCCTCGCGGATGGCCGCCGACACCTTGGCGCGGACGTTGTCGAGCGCCTCCTTCAGTCCCTGGCCACCCCGGTTCACCGGGTACAGGCAGCGGACGACGGCGGTGGAGAGGCCGTGCTTGCGGCCGTCGACCTCCTGGTCGGGGTCGAGGTTGACCAGCTTGGCCAGCTCGTGGTTGCGCAGAATCGGCGACGGCAGCACGATCTGACGGCACGACTCCGCGGTCGGGTTGAGCAGGTCGCCCTCCGGGCCGACGGTGCCCTCCAGGCTCGTCACCACCTCTTCGCGGATGGCGTCCAGCGGCGGGTTGGTGACCTGGGCGAACAGCTGCTGGAAGTAGTCGAACAACATCCGCGGCCGCTGCGAGAGCACCGCCACGGGGGTGTCGGTACCCATCGAGCCGAGCGGCTCGGCGCCGGTGCGGGCCATCGGCGACACCAGCAGGTTGAGCTCCTCGTACGTGTATCCGAAAGCCTGCTGGCGCAATACGACCCGGTGATGCGGCATGCGTACGTAGTCGCCCTGGGGCAGCCCATCGAGGTGGAACAGGCCGGCGTCGAGCCACTCCTGATACGGCTGCTCGGCGGCCAGCTCGGCCTTGATCTCCTCGTCGGAGACGATGCGGCCCTGCGCGGTGTCGACCAGGAACATGCGGCCGGGCTGCAGCCGCATCTTCTTCACAACCGTTGCCGGGTCGAGGTTGAGCACACCGGCCTCGGACGCCATCACCACAAGACCGTCGCTGGTGACCCAGATCCGTGACGGGCGAAGGCCGTTGCGGTCCAGCACGGCGCCGATCACAGTGCCATCGGTGAACGTCATGGACGCCGGGCCGTCCCACGGCTCCATCAGCGACGCGTGGTACTGGTAGAAGGCCCGGCGCGCCGGATCCATTGACGGATGCCGTTCCCACGCTTCGGGGATCATCATCAATACCGCGTGCGGCAGGCTGCGCCCACCGAGGTGCAGCAGCTCGAGCACCTCGTCGAACCGCGCGGTGTCGGACGCGCCGGGTGTGCAGACCGGGACGATCTTGTCGAGGTCCTGGCCCGTGCTGTTTTCGCGGCTCGCCGCGGTGCCGAAGGCTTCAGTCCTGATCAGCGCCTCGCGCGCCCGCATCCAGTTCTCGTTGCCGGTGACGGTGTTGATCTCGCCGTTGTGGGCGATGCGCCGGAACGGGTGCGCCAGCGGCCACGACGGGAACGTGTTCGTCGAGAACCTCGAGTGCACGATGCCAAGCGCACTGGTGAGCCGATCGTCTTGCAAGTCAAGGTAAAACGCCTTGAGCTGCGGCGTGGTCAGCATGCCCTTGTAGACGAACGTCTGCCCGGAAAGGCTTGGGAAATAAACGGTTTCGCGGCCAGGGCCATCCTGCCCAGGACCCTTTGTCCCCAGCTCGTGCTCGGCGCGCTTGCGCACGACGTAGGCGCGGCGCTCCAGATCCATTCCGGACGCGCCCGCGATGAACAGTTGCCGGAACGTCGGCATCGCGTCGCGGGCCAGCGCGCCAAGCGACGATTCGTCGGTCGGGACGTCGCGCCAGCCGAGCACCTCGAGGCCCTCGGCCTCGACGATCTTCTCCACCGCCTCGCACGCCGTTGCGGCGTCCTTGGACGACTGCGGCAGGAACGCGATGCCGGTCGCGTAGCTGCCGTATTCGGGCAGGTCGAATTCGACGACGGCGCGTACGAACTCGTCGGGAACCTGCAGCAGGATGCCCGCACCGTCACCGGTGTGCGGTTCGGCGCCCTGGGCACCGCGGTGCTCCAGGTTCAGCAGGGCCGTAATGGCCTTGTCGACGATGTCACGGCTGCGGCGACCGTGCATGTCGGCCACCATTGCCACGCCACACGCGTCATGTTCGAACGCGGGGTTGTACAGCCCTTGACTGCTGGGCGCCATTCCCACCTGACCCTTCGTGAAGCTTCTGCAAGGCAGCCGTCGATGACGGCATTAGCCGGACTGGCGATGGAGGTGCCTTCGTGCAGCACTGAACGACGGCCCAATCCCACTCGCCACAAGTGGAGAAAACGATATGACAAACACCGCCTGACATGCCAACTTAGTCGCACCTAACTATACTCGCCGCGGGGATTCGCAGCGCTGACGAACACGGCGTCGATAACGAACGAATAAGATTGCCGCTGTTGGTCTTTCGACCCGGTGGCGGTAGTCCCAGTCTCGTGAGGGGAAGATCATTTTCTTGGTCCACCCATTCGTGTTGTTTGCTGCGATGGACATCCAGGTCTGTGGCCTGCGGCGACTGTCTCGCATTAGTTTGCACAAAGCCTAGTCAGATTCTTAGAGAATGGCCCCGTACGCTGGCCTCCGGCCGCAAATCCAGGCGCCTGAGCAGCTGAGCGTTCAGCGCCACCACGACCGTCGATATCGACATCAATATCGCACCCACCGACATCGGCATCACAAAGCCGATCGGCGCGAGCACACCGGCCGCCAGAGGCACCGAGATCAGGTTGTATCCGGCTGCCCACCAAAGGTTTTGCTTCATTTTGCGATACGACGCCTTCGACAGCTGAATCACGGACAGCACCGAGCGCGGGTCCGAGCTGGCCAGGATCACACCCGCAGAGGCGATCGCCACGTCGGTGCCCGCGCCGATCGCGATGCCGACCCCTCCCTCCGCGGACGCCGCCGCTATTGCGGGCGCGTCGTTGACGCCGTCCCCGACCATCGCGACTTTGAGGCCCTCGTCCTGTAGTTGCGCCACTTTCGCCGCCTTGTCCTCGGGCCGCACCCCGGCGAACACCCGGTCGATGCCCAGCTGGGCGGCCACCGATTCTGCGACCGTCTGCGCGTCCCCGGTGATCATCACCACCTGGATGCCGAGCTCGTGCAGCGCGTCGACGGCCTGCCGGGATTCCTCGCGAACCTCGTCGGCCAGCGCCAGCGCTCCGACGACGGCGCCATCCACGAGCACATGCAGGATGATCGCGCCCTCGTCGTGCCAGCGTCCGGCCTCGGGCAGCTCTGCCTGGCCGGCCTCCTCGAGCAGGCGGGGGCCGCCGACCCGCACGGTCTTGCCGTCGACCCGTGCCGTCACGCCGACGGCCGGCGACGAGCTGAAGTCCGACGACGCAGGCACCGTCAGCTGCCTGCGGCGCGCGGCGTCCACGATGGCCCTGGCGAGTGGATGCTCGGAGTCGGACTCGGCGGCCGCCGCGATCGCCAGCACCTCATCCTCGGAGTGGCCCGCCGCAGTCACGGCCGTCACCGTGGGCTCGCCTTTGGTCAGCGTGCCGGTCTTGTCGAACAGCACCGCGCCGACCGTGCGCATGCTCTCAAGCGCCAGCCGGTCCTTGATCAGCACGCCGCCGCGGGCGGCGCGTTCGGTCGCGATCGACACCACCAGCGGGATCGCCAGGCCGAGGGCGTGCGGGCAGGCGATCACCAGCACGGTGATGGTCCGGATCACGGCCTCTTCTGGCTGCCCGATGAAGCCCCACACGATTGCGGTCACGATGGCCGATCCCAGCGCGAACCAGAACAGCCAGGCCGCCGCCCTGTCGGCGAGGCGCTGTGCACGTGACGAGGAGTTCTGCGCCTCGGTGACCAACCGCTGGATGCCTGCCAGCGCGGTGTCGTCGCCGACCGCGGTCACCTTGACGCGCAACCCGGAGTCCGTGGCGACGGTGCCCGCGACCACGGCGTCGCCCACGCTGCGGCGCACCGTCCTGGATTCGCCGGTCACCATCGACTCGTCCATCTCGGCGGCGCCGTCGACGATGGCGCCGTCGGCCGGCACACTGCTGCCCGGCCGCACGATCACGACGTCGTCGACCCGCAGCTCGGACGGCGCGACCAGTTCGGTGCCGTCAGCGGTCACGCGCTCTGCCTCGTCGGGCAACAGCGCGGCCAGCGAATCCAGCGCCGACGTGGTCTGCGCCAGCGACCGCATCTCGATCCAGTGGCCCAGCAGCATGATCACGATCAGCAGTGCGAGTTCCCACCAGAAGTCGAGGTTGTGCGGCAGCACGCCAAGGCTGGCACCCCACGACGAGATGAACGCGACGGTGATGGCTAGGCCGATCAGTAGCATCATTCCCGGTGTGCGAGAACGGATTTCACTGATCGCTCCGGTGAGGAACGGCTGGCCGCCCCAGAGGTACATCACGGTGCCAAGCACCGGCGACACCCATTGCGATCCGGGGAGGTCCGGCACGTTGTAGCCGAGGATCATCGCGAACATCCCGGACAGCGCGACCGTCGGTACCGCCAGCACGAGCATGGTCCAGAACAGCCTGCGGAACTGCGCGACGTGATCTCCGTGTCCGCCGTGGCCCGCATGACCGTGTCCAGCGGTGTGCTCCGCGTGGTCGGCGCGCGTCTGGTGTTGCGAGTGGTTGACCTCGGTCATGCCAGACACTATATACCCCCTAGGGGTATCTCCCCAGCCCAGGACACCCCGCTCGCTGGCGACGTGCAGGCCCTTCGAGTCGCTGCGCGGTAACGCGGACCGCGATCTGCGAGACTGGGACCCAGGCTATGTGGCGGTGAAGGAGAACGGTTGCTCGTGCATCTTCGCGGCAGGGATGACCGAAGTCCACACGGATTGACTCGCACAGCACGATGACCGCACCGACAGCAGGTCCAGATCAGCCCGACGATTCCATGCGGGGTTCGGTACACATCTGCGTTACGGCGATTGTCGCGGGCGTGCTCATCGGCTTCGTCGGCGGCGCGTTCCGCTGGTGTCTGCAAACAGCCGATGACCTGCGCATCGACTTCGTCGACTGGGCGCACAAGCTACCGGGGCCGGGCTGGCTGGTCCCCATGGCCGCCGCGGCGGCCGGCGCAACCCTTGCCTCCCTCATCGTGCGGTGGGAGCCGCTGGCCGCCGGAAGCGGCATCCCGCATGTCGAGGCGGTTTTTCGGGGCGAAGCCCGGCCACCGCTCATCCGCTTGCTTCCGGCGAAGTTCTTCGGTGGTGTGTTGAGCATCGGATCCGGGCTTGTGTTGGGCCGGGAAGGGCCGACGGTGCACATGGGCGCAGCGATCGGAGCCGAAGCGGCGCGGCGCGCCCGGCTGCCCGATTCCGAGGTCAGGATGATGCAGACGGCATTGGGCGGGGCCGGCCTGGCGGTCGCGTTCAACGCACCGATCGGAGGCACCCTTTTCACCCTCGAAGAGGTCACGAAGTCGTTCCGGGTGAAAACCGTGCTGGCGACGCTTTTTTCGGCTGTCGCAGCCGTGGGTTGCTCTCGGCTGATCCTGGGAAACCACGCCGACTTTCAGGTCGAACCCATCGGCGCTCCGGCTCTCGCATGGTTGCCCCTTTTCGTCGTCTTCGGACTGCTGACCGGATGTCTGGGTGCCGTCTACAACGGGTTGGTGTTGTGGTTCCTTGACCACGTCGCAGCGATTCGCCGAATCCCGACCCTGGCGAAGGCAGCCGTCATCGGCGCCATCATCGGGCTCGCGATGTTTGTGTCCCCGCTCGCGGTGGGCGGCGGCGACCCCCTGACGCAACGGATCCTCAGCGGACACCACATCGTTTCTTCCGTCGTAATCGGATACCTTGCGGTGCGGTTCATCGCCGGCCCCCTGTCGTACTCGGCTGCGGTGCCGGGCGGGCTGTTCGCGCCACTGCTGGCCGTCGGTGCGCTGTGGGGACTGCTGTTCGTCGGAGGCTTCAACGCCGTGTGGCCCGGAAACGCAACGCAGTTGGCGGTTCCGATGGCGCTCGTCGGAATGGCGGCATTCTTCGGGGCTACTGTGCGCGCGCCCGTGACGGGGTTGGTCCTCGTCGCAGAGATGACGGCCACGACCGAGGTGCTCGTGCCGATGATGGCCGCGACCGCTGCGGCGGTGCTCGCCGCGTACGTCGTCGGATCGCCGCCGATCTATGACAGTCTTCGAGAGCGGATGCCCGACGAAGCGTCCATTGATGGACGCGGTGGCGGTTAGGGGTTCGATGCCGCCAACCGAGATCAGAGTTAACGCACGGTTCCGATCGTTTCGCGTGCGATATGTCTGATCTCGGCGGAAGCTTCGGCCATGACATCTAGACACCCACCTCACTGACCAACGGCGAAATCGTCGAGGAGAACGGCCTCGGTTCGATCACGCGGGTGACGGCGGACAACTTCCCGATCCTGTCCGGCATGTCCATCAAACGGATCGTCCTCAACCCGGCGCGATGCGCACCCCGCACTGGCACGCCAACGCCAACGAGCTCACCTATTGCGTGTCTGGCACCTCGCTGGTCTCAGTGCTGGATACCTACCGCAAGTTCTCTAGCTTCACCGTCAGCGCAGGAGAGATGTTCCACATCGACTCCGGCTCGCTGCATCACATCGAGAACATCGGCAAGGACGCAGCCGAGTTAATCCTCGCATTTCGCAGCGAACGACCCGAAGACTTCGGTCTGACAGCGGCTTTCGGCGCCAAGATAGACGCGGTGCTGGGCAGCACCTACGACTGCCCGCATCGGACTTCGCCAAGATGCGCCGCGACACGATCGACCGCAAGCTGGCCGGACGCGCGGGCGATCCGGACGTGCCGTCGTCGGCGCATTTCGACGATCCGCACAAGTTCCCGCTCATCGTCACCCGCTCCAACCCCGGCGACGAATTCGCAATGGGCGACGAGTCGGTCACGCTCACGTCGCAAACGTTTCCATCGAAGAACGATTCGGACACGACGAGTCCGTAACCTCAGGCACGTGAAACCCTCTCCGCACGGCGTCACATCCAACAGAGGAGTCGCGCGTGCGCGAACCGACAATGCTGCACCGACTGGCAGCGGAATTCATCGGAACATGGTGGTTGGTGTTCGGCGGCTGCGGCAGCGCAGTGTTCGCCGCGAAGTTCATGTCCGACGGGACATCGGTCGGAATCGGGTTCCTCGGCGTCGCGCTCGCGTTCGGCCTGACGGTACTCACCGGCGTCTACGCGTTCGGCACCATCTCGGGCGGTCACTTCAATCCCGCGGTGACGCTGGGTGCGGCACTGGCCCGCCGGGTGGAGTGGAAGGCAGTGCCCGGCTACTGGATCACCCAGGTGATCGCCGGCGTGGGCGCAGGCATGGTGATCTACGTGATCGCCAAGGGCCAAGAGGGTTGGACCGCGACAGGCCATATGGCCGCCAACGGTTTTGGCGACCACTCTCCTGGCGGGTACTCGTTGTGGGCAGTGATTGTCGCCGAGGTGGTCCTCACCGGGATCTTCCTGCTGGTCATCCTGGGCTCAACCGATGACCGTGCACCAAAAGGTTTCGCGGGCTTGTCAATTGGCTTGACTCTGACGCTGATCCACCTGATCTCGATCCCGATCTCGAACACGTCGGTCAACCCTGCGCGGTCGACCGGCGTCGCCTTCTTCAACGGCGACGGCGCCCCGGCACAGTTGTGGGTTTTCTGGCTGGCGCCGCTGCTGGGCGCGGCGATCGCGGGCATCGCCTACCCCTACCTGTTCGGCCGCGACGAAGAACTCGCCGACCGCCCAGTGCGCGACGACGCCCTGGAGGACCCTCCTACTACTTGACGGGCGCCTTCTTCTTCGCCTTGCTTGCCGCGGCTCGCTCGGTCCGCGCGCCCCGGTTGGCCAATTGCCCGCCTGCGTTCTCCAGGTGGGCACGCACGAACCACTGGAACTTCTCCAGTTCGGCGGCATGGTCGATGAAGATGTCCTGCGACACCAGGTCGAGGTCGTCCAGCGTCTCGATGGACTTGCGGGTGTCCTCGATCACGCCGGTGTAGACGAGGTCCAGCGCGGCGAGGTGCGCCTGCACGGTGTCGCGGCCGACGGAGTAGTCGTCCCACGTGCGGTCCTTGATGATCGCGCCAGGGGTGCCCTGCGGCGACTTGCCCAGCGCCGCAATGCGCTCGGCCACCTCGTCGGCATACGCACGCACCAATTCGACCTGTGGGTCGATCATTTCGTGAACGCCGATGAAGTTCGGGCCAACGACGTTCCAGTGCACGTGCTTGAGCGTCAGGTGCAGGTCGTTGTAGGTGCTCAGCGCCTTCTGCAGGATGTCGGCGACCTTATTGCCGTCCTTCTCCGAGATGCCCGGGATTGTGAACTCAGCCATCCATAGCTCCTTCGCATGATCGACTGTCCCGCGACGTGTACCCACCCGGCTTCAGCCGTAATCGCGGTCAGAGCGCGCGAAGATTCGGAATCGCCTGACGCGCTGCTCTGCGCGCGGGGTGCGCCGGCCCAGTGACCTCCAGTAGCCGGACCGCGCGGTGGCGATGCGGTCGCAACGGCTCGAGTAGTTCCATCATGGCCGGGTCGTCGATGGGCTGGCCCAGAAGCCGCCACCCGACCATCTTGGCGAGGTGGTAGTCACCGACGCTCAATGCGTCGGCGTCGCCGAACGCACGCTGCGCGGTCTCGGCGGCGGTCCACTCGCCCACGCCGGGCAGCGACATCATCGCCACACGTGCCTCTACGGGCGGCCTGGTGACCAGCCGTTCCAGCGACTCGGCGCGCTGCGCACAGCCGACGATCGTGCGTGCTCGGCCCGGGTCGACATTGGCGCGATGGAATTCCCACGACGGGATGCGCCGCCAGACCTCACCGGAGGGCGGCACCCGCATGTGCGCAGGCGCGGGCCCTGGTGCCGGCGAGCCGAACTTGGTCACCAGCGAGCGCCAGGCGCGGCGCGCGTCCATGCCGTACACCCGCTGTTCAAGCACCGCAGGGATGAGCGCCTCCAGCACGCGGCTCGTGCGGCCGAGCCGGAGATGCGGCACCCGTCGGTACGCGGCCGCGATTGTCGGCTCGTCCGGGGCGAAGCCGGACGCGTCGTCGTCGGCGCCCAGCTGGGCGGGCAGAGTCTCGACGAATTCGCTTGCGCCCGTTCCCCATGCTTCGCATTCGACGGTGTCGGCCGCCGACTTTGTGATGCGCGCCGTGACCGGTCCGCTGCGCATCAGGCTGGTCCGCCAGATGGCACCGTCGGCTGCGTCGTGATAGCAAGGGTCACCCCGGCCGCGGCGCAGCGGCGACATGGTCAGGCCAGGGCTGGCAGGCCCGTCGAATACGACGCTGACCAAGCTGTGCACCCCACCAGGCTATGCGACTGCAATATCCGCCTTGTCCGGATAGAACGCGACATGACCGGCGATCGCGGCCACCGCGGGGTACGGCTTCTCGTAGGTCCAGATGACGTCGTCGACGGTCTGGCCACCCTCGGTGACGACGTGGTAGTAGCTGGCGTCGCCCTTGAACGGACAGTACGTCTCCGTGTCGCTTGACTTCAGCCGCGCAGCAACGACATCGCGGAGGGGGATGTACTGCACCGCGGGATACGTGGCTTCCTGCAGCGTCAGCGCCTCGTCGGTGTCCGCCACCAATTCACCGTTGACGCGCACGGTCACATGCTTTCCCGTCGGTTCGACGGTGATGGGATGGGAAGCGGTGGGCTCGAGTACGGGTCGATTGGACATCGCAATTCTCCTGACGCCGGTGGTTACTCAATCTCTCAAGGGCAACATGTCCAGACCCGCTATTTCTTCCGCACGCGCCGATACCTACCGATGGAGCACCACGTGCACCGTCACCGACGCCGAAGCGCGCTAATGCGGCCGGCCGGCGATCTTGTCGGCGACGACGGCGATCGGAGACGTCGTAGAACGCCCTCGCGACTCATGCCAGTCGGCGGCCTTGTACGCGAGGTACATGCCGCGCACGCCGATCCAGCGTAGCGGTTCGGGTTCCCAGTCGCGTGACCTGTGGCCGACCCACGGCAGCTCGGTCAGCGGGCTGCGCTGATCGAGCACCAGATCGGCCAGCGTGCGCCCGGCCACGTTGGTGGCGGTGACGCCATGGCCGACGTATCCGCCCGCCCAGCCCAAACCCGTCGCCTTGTCGAGCACGATGCCGGCCTCCCAGTCGCGCGGCACGGCCAGCACCCCGCACCAGCCGTGGGCGACCGGGACGTCACGGACCTGCGGCAGGATCGAGTGCAGCGTCGCAGTCAGGTGCTTGATGGTGCGCTCGGGCACCCGGCCGTCGACGTCGGTCCGCGATCCGAAGCGGTATGGCACGCTGCGCCCGCCGATCGCGATCCGGTCGTCGACGGTGCGCTGGGCGTAGAAGAATCCGTGCGCGGTGTCACCGACGGTTTCGCGACCCTCCCAACCGATCGATGCCCAGACGCTCTCGGGAATCGGATCGGTGGCGATCATCGAGCTGTTCATCGGCAGCCAGCGCCGCCGCAGCCCCCGCATCCGCGCGGTGAAGCCCTCGGTGGCTCGCAGCACGATCGGCGCCGTGACGGTGCCGAGTGGCGTGACCGCGCGACCCGACTCGATCGCGGTGACGGGTGAGTCCTCGTGGATGTCGACGCCGAGCCGCTCGACGGTGTCGGCCAAACCGCGCGCCAGCCGGGCGGGCTGGATACGCGCACAGTGCGGTGTGTGGTAGGCCGACAGCACACCGTCGAACTGAATCCGTTCTGCCGCTTCGGCTTTCGTCAAGGGCGCGATGCCGTCGACCTTCCAGCTCAGTTCCTCGTCGATCTCGGCGGCCAGCCGCGACGCCTGCGCGGGGTTGCGGGCGATCTGCATGGTGCCGCCCTTGACGATGCCTGCGTCGATGGCTTCGGCCGCCGCGACGTCGATGACCTCGTCGACGGCCTCGTTGAGCGCCAGCTGCCACGCCAGCACGCGGTCGCGGCCGTACAGCTGCGCCATCCGGTTGCGGTCACCGGGCACCAGCCCTGAGAGCCAGCCGCCGTTTCGTCCCGACGCGCCGAAGCCGGCAAAACGGGCGTCGAGCACGACGATGCGCAGCGACCGGTCGGCCCGCTTGAGGTAGTACGCCGTCCACAGCCCGGTGTATCCGGCGCCGACGATGCACACGTCGGCGTCGCGGTTCCCCGGTAACGGCGGACGCAGCGGCGGGTACTTGGTGAACCAGTTCGAGACGCGACCGTTGACGGGACCTGCTGTGGGCACCGTCCGATTCTGGCAGGACCCAGCACTCGTTGGGTACTTGTCGGACCACCGGTGCAGGCTGGCCCCAACGACGACAGAAAGAAGGACGCCATGTGCTGGCAATGCGACCACCCCGACAGCACTGTCGACGACTACTTCGACGAGCTGCGCGCGATTATCCGCACGCAGGGGTGGGCGGTCCAGTTCGTCGAAAGTGACCGCACCCCATACGCATACACGATCGGGCTACACGATTGGGACGTGCCCGAGCTGCTGGTGACTGGCGTTTCTCCGCAGCGAGCAATGCGGCTTCTGACCAGCGTCGCGCGAGACGCCGTGCGCGGCGATACGTTTACGCCGGGCCAGCAGTTCACGATCCCAGTGGGACCAGTCATCGAGATCGTGGAAGTGGCCCATCCCGACGCGCACATGAACTTTGCCGTGGCGTTCGGCGGCCCGGAGATCCGGGCGCTGCAGTTGGTTTGGGCCGACGGCCGCGGCCGCTGGCCGTGGTCAGCGGAGTTCGCCGACGGCAGAGCAACGCAACCGGTGCTCGGTGTACGGGCTCAGAAGGCGTAGCGGTGGTACTGCGCCATGTAGCGCAGCACGGGCAGGAGCCTCATCACCCTCAGTGTCGCCCGGTAGTACCAGGGCACCTTGGCGAACGCGTCGTCGTCGATCGCCGACACCCAGGCCAGCAGCCGCAACCCGGGCACCGCCTTGATGATGTCGTCGGGTCCGTCGATGCCCCAATGCAGCGTCGCTCCCGAACGCCGCACCACTGGGTTGGCCCACTGCGACTTGATGCCCAACCGGTTGAACGCGTCGAACTGCAGTTCCCCGGACGGAAAGTGGTCGACGATGCGGCGCAGCAGCGCAACGCCGTCCTCCTGGGTCAGGTACATGGTCAGGCCCTCACCGATCGCCAACACCGGACGGTCGCCAGCGATGTCCTTGACCCAGGCCGGGTCGGTGACCGACGCCGCGACGACGTGGTAGTGGTCGCGGGTCGGGTAGAGCTGCCGACGAAGGTCGACGACCTCGGGGTGGTCGATGTCGTACCACTCGACTGCGGGGCCGGGGTCGAGCCGGAGGAAGCGGGCGTCCAGTCCGCAGCCCAAGTGCAGCACAACGGCCTCGGGGTGGGCCGCGAGAAACTGGCGGGCCCAGCGGTCGAAGTGCGCGCTGCGGGTGGTCACCGCCGGTGAGTTCGCCGCCGTGATCGAGGTCTTTTTCCAGTCGTAGTCGATTCGGTGCACGATCTCCTTGGCGAACCGGTCATTAAGAATCGGCTCTTCGAGGTCGGCGTCCAGCGCCTTGGCGTAGAACGTTGCGAGCATGGTCTGCGGCGCGCCGGACAGGTCGACGTGAAGTTTCTCGGTCACGTCAGCCGAGGCTAGTCACGCTCCCGGTGTGGAGGGTAGCTACTGAACAGCGCTCGGCGAGCCGTTCAGCCGCCGGTCCTGCTCTTGCGCTTGGCGTCGCGCAGGCCTACCCAGAACCGGGCCGCCTCGCGGATCGATTCCTCCACCGGCCTTGGTTCCCAACCCAATTCGCGGATCGCCTTGCCGTGATCCACCGGAGCTTCGGCGCGCATGAGCCGCAGCGAACCCAGCGACAGTCGCTCGTCCGTGCCGCGCAGCTTCGCCTTGATGCTGCCCGCCGTGGCCAACGCATACGACACGGGCAGCGGAATCGACTTGGCAGGAGCCCGAACTCCGGCCGCCTCCGCGGCGATGCGCACGACGTCGGCGTTGCTGATCATCTTCTCCGAGATCAGGTACCGCTCCCCGACGCGGCCGCGGACAGCAGCCAGGATCAGCGCCCTGGCCGCATCGTCAACGCCGACGGCCTCCAGTTCGATGCCGCTCATCACGAACGGCAGCTTGCCGAACGCCGCGCCCGCGATGATCGCGCCGTGCGGGGTGCGGCCCCAGTCACCGCTTCCGTAGGTCGTCGACACGCACATCGCGACGGCGGGCAGGCCGTGCTCCTTCGCGTACTGCAGCACGATGTTCTCGGCCTGCACCCGGGACCGGACGTAGGGCGTCAGCCCGCGGTCGACGATGACGTCGTCCTCGCTGGCACGGTGGCCGCGACGGCGCCCGACGGTCACGTAGCTGCTGGTGAAGACGAACTTGCGCAGGTTGGCATTCTTGGCGACTTCGAGCACGTTGCGGGTGCCGTCGACATTCGTTCGGAACAGCGGCGCGGGATCACGCAGCCAGCCGCGGGTGTCGACCACGCAGTAGTACACATCGTCGACGCCGCGCATCGCATCGCGCAGCGTGTCGTCGTCCCAGATGTCGCCGGAAAAGCGCGTGACGGGCAGGTCGTCGATGCCGATGGTGATGGCGTTCGGCCGCACCATGACTCGAACCTCATGACCGCCTCCGTCCGATGTCGCCGCGGCAGCGGCTCCGGCTACCAGTTGGCGGACGACGTGCGATCCGAGGAACCCGTTGGCGCCGATGACCAGTTTCGCGCTCACTTGCGGTCTCCGAACTGGCGCATCCATGCCGCCGCCTCGTCGGGAAGCGTGCCCAGTTCTTCGGCTTTGCGGCACCACTTCCTCGTCGCCGAGACGAACCGCAGCGGGTTGTAGATGTCCTCCTCGCGGCACCACTGACCGTCGCCGGCGTAGGTGAGGATCGAGATGTTGGTGGCGCTGATGATGGTGCCGTCGCCCGGGTCGCGCATCGGGTTGTCCAGCTCGCAGATGATCCGGCCGGTCGACTCGTCGATCACCGACCACAACGACGGGAACGACGTCATATAGCTGCCGGGAAAGGTCTCCATGGTCTTCCAGATCCAGGCCCGCACCTCTTCGCGGCCGTTCATGGTGCCCGCCGCGTGTTCGACGTACGTGACGTCGGGTGAGTACTGCTCAACCCAGGGATCCCAGTCGCGGGTCTGCGCGGCCTCCTCGACCGTCGCCTCGAATGTCTCGAACGCCGCGGCCAACTCGTCGCGGGTGAACGTCTTGCTCGTCACACCGGAAACTAGAACACGTTCTACCTACGTTTGTCGAGGGTCGGCCGTATCGTCAGGCAAGTGAAGGCCCTGCTCGGGCTTGTCTTCGCGCTCGCTGTCGTCGCCGGTTGCGTGTCGAAACCGCATGAAGAGAACTTCGCCGGGCTGGTCGACATCGGCGATGGCCGCTGGCTGTACCTGAACTGCCAGGGCAGCGGATCGCCGACGGTGTTCATCATCCCCGGCAAGGGCAGCCACGCCGAGGAGTGGAACGTCGTCGTGCCTGCCGACGACCCGATCCGGTCGTCGCCCTACGACATCATCGGCGAGGCCAACCTCGGTCCGAGCCCGACGGCCACGCAACCCACCGTCGCGAAGACCACGCGCGTCTGCGCCTACGACCGGCCCAACACCCGCCCAGACGGATCAGACCGGTCCACCCCGGTCCCGCAACCGCACTCCGTCCAGCAGGATGTCGACGACGTGGTGAAACTCGTTGCAGCCGCAGATCTTTCGACGCCGATGGTCGTGGCGGCACATTCGTATGGCGGGCTCATCGCCGACTTACTGGCGCGGGCCCACCCCGCGTTGGTCAGTGGTCTCGTATTCGTGGACCCGACGTCGGAATTCCTACCGAGACTGGGCAGGCCCGACCAGGACGCCGAGTTCAACCGGGCGGCCGGTGCACCGACGCCGGAGCCCGACGGCGAGGGCTTCCTCGCCATCGACGCGTTCGCCCGTATCAAGGCGGCGCCACCGTTGCCGAGGGTGCCTGCGGTCGTGCTCAGTTCCGACAAGTTCCCGCCGCCCGCCGACCTGACGCCACAGGACTACACCAAGTTCCAGATTCACCGCGCGAACAGCGTGCTGGCCGAGACCCTCTGGGCGGACAATTTGATTGTTGCCGGCAGCGGGCACAATATGATGCTTTACCAGCCACAAGTCGTCGCCGACGAGATCGTCGCGATCGCGTACAAGGTTCGCTCAGGCGCCAGGCCACGCTGAGCACCTGCCGATCGCCGAGCGGGCCTTGCCGCTGGTGAAATGCACGCGCAACCGTCGTCGGCTCCGCCGACGCTGCCGGGGCACTGAGCGCGCCACGCGGTTATAAAGGCACTATGGCGCAGCACTACAACAAGAACCCCGAGGCGGTCGGCGCCCTGTCACCCGAGCAGTACCACGTGACCCAGAAGAACGGCACCGAGCGGCCGTTCACCGGCGAGTACTGGGACAACCATGAGCCGGGCATCTACGTCGACGTGGTGTCGGGCGAGCCGTTGTTTGCCTCGGTCGACAAGTTCGACAGCGGGACCGGCTGGCCGAGCTTCACCAAACCGATCGACACCGCCAACGTGGTCGAGAAGCGCGACTTCTCACATCTGATGATCCGCACCGAGGTGCGCTCCGCGCATGGTCACAGCCATCTGGGGCATGTCTTCAACGACGGGCCGCGCGCCGAAGGCGGGTTGAGGTACTGCATAAACTCGGCGGCGCTGCGGTTCATCCACCTCGACGACCTCGAGGCGGAAGGATATGGGCAGTACCGCTCGCTATTCGTTAAGGAGGAGTCAGTGTGACAGCGATGAGCCACTCGCGCGAAGAGCATCAGGCCCAGTACAAGAAGGCGATCCTGGCAGGCGGCTGCTTCTGGGGCATGCAGGACCTGATCCGCAAGCAGCCCGGCGTCGTATCCACCCGGGTCGGTTACACCGGCGGTCAGAACGCGAACGCGACCTACCGCAATCACCCGGGCCACGCCGAGGCGATCGAAATCATCTATGACCCGTCGGAGACCGACTTCCGCAACCTGCTGGAGTTCTTCTTCCAGATCCACGATCCGACGACGAAGAACCGGCAGGGAAACGACGTCGGCACCAGTTACCGGTCGGCGATCTTCTATGTCGACGAGGAGCAGAAGCGCATCGCGCTGGACACCATCGCCGACGTCGACGCGTCAGGGTTGTGGCCGGGCAAGGTGGTCACCGAGGTGACACCGGCGAGCGACTTCTGGGAAGCCGAACCCGAACACCAGGATTACCTCGAGCGCTACCCCTCGGGGTACACCTGCCACTTCCCGCGGGCCGGCTGGAAGCTGCCGAAGCGCGCGCTGGGCCCACGCGCATGGGCCCCCGCGGAAGCTGGGGACAGGGGAGTCTAGGCGACAGCTGTCTCGCGGCGGTGCACAACGATTCGGCCGCCGTCCTTGGGCGTGAAGGCGATGCCCCGGAAATGGATCTTCTCGTCCGGGGCTGCGTCGGTCTCAATCACGAAGTGCCGCAACACTGTTCGCAGGACCACGTCTATCTCCACGTTGGCGAACGCGGCTCCGATGCAGCGCCGGGTTCCGCCGCCGAACGCCACCCAGGCCGTCGGTGGCCTGGTGCCGACAAACCGGTACGGATCGAAGCGCTCGGGATTCGGGAAGGCGTCCGGATCGGCGTGCACGCTGGCGAGGCCGATCATGACGGTGTAACCGTGGGGAATCCGCCATTCGCCTAGATCGAAGTGCGACGCCGCGACGTGGCGGCCGGAGAAGTCGATCACGGTCCGGTTCCGCTGCAGCTCGAGGATGGTGGCGTGGCGAAATTCGGTGCCGCCTTCGTCGTTTTCCTTGACGAGCTCGGCGAGGACGGCCGGATGGCGGCGCAGTCGCTCGAACGCCCAACCCAACGTCGACGCGGTGGTCTCATGCCCGGCGCCCAACAGCGTCAGCAACTCGTCGGAAACGTCCTGGCGGGACATCGGGGTTCCGTCGTCGTATCGGCTGCGCAGCAGCAGCGCGAGAATGTCGGTGCGCTCTTCGAGACGCGGGTCGGCTTCGGCCTTGTCGATCAGCGCGAAGACGGTGCGATCGAAGTTTCTGCGGAACTCCGCGAGCCGGCCCCACGGGCTGTAGCGGCCCGTGCTGAACGGCGGCTCCGGCAGGGTGGCCATCCGCGACCCCAACTTGGTCCACGGCGGAATGATCTCGCGCAGGTAGTCGAGCTCCTCACCGTCGGCCCCAAACACGGTGCGCAGGATGACGTTCAGCGTGATCCTGTTCATCGGTTCGAGCGTCGCGAACTCGGTGCCCTCCGGCCAAGTCGCGGTCTCGCGCAGCGTCTGCTCTTCGATCACTATTTCGTAGTTCTTGATGCTCTGGCCGTGGAATGGCGGGGCGAGCAGCTTGCGGCGTGCCCGATGTTCCTTGCCGTCGAGGGCGAACACCGAACCGGGCCCGAAGATCCGGCTGAGGTTGGGTTTCACGTTCAACAGGTCGTCGGTGCTCGCCAGGAAGACCTGTCGCAGCAGAGCAGGATCGGAGACGACCACACTGTGGCCGAAGAACGGAACATTGATTGCGAACACGGGGCCGTAACGCCTCGCCGCCGTTTGCACGAACCAGCGGCGGAAGCCAGACAACAGGACGCCCTGGACGGGCTTTGGCAGGCGCACGGCGGGCGGCATCCTGCCGGAAGTCGTCGGGCTCTGGGTTTCGACGGTCGTTGCGGTGTCAGTCATGGGTTAATCGCTCCCAGCTGTTTCCCTGGTACTACGGTGTACCGTAGGTATTTGTAGTACGGTACCGCTTGGTACCAGACAAGCGCAAGAGCTTTCGGGAGGCGAAATGACGACAGCGCTCGACAGGGGTGCATCCGTCGACGACGCCTTCCGCAACCGGCTGCTCGACGGGCTAGCCGCATCGATCGGCGAGCGCGGGTATCGCGACAGCACCGTCGCCGACATCGTCCGGCACGCGCACACCTCGAAGCGCACCTTCTACGAGCAGTTCGCCAGCAAGGAAGAGTGCCTGATCGAGCTGCTACGCAGAAACAACGAGGACTTGATCGCCAACATCCAGGCGGCCGTCGATCCCGACGCGGAATGGCAGCACCAGATCCGTCAGGCGGCGGAGGCCTACGTCGACCACATCGGATCGCGGCCCGCGGTCACGCTGAGCTGGATCCGCGAGGCGCCCGCGCTTGGGGCGGTCGCGCGGCAGCTGCATCGGCTCGCCATGGAGGCGCTCACCGACATGCTCGTTGGGCTCACCGACAGCCCCGGCTTCCGGCGCGCGCAACTGCCGCCGATTTCGCGCCCACTCGCGCTGATCCTGGTGGGCGGCCTGCGGGAACTGACCGCGCTGTTCGTCGAGGACGGACGCGACGTGCACGGCATCGTCGAGCCCGCCATCGCGGCATCTAACGCCATCCTCGGCCCGCAGGCCGGCTAGCGCAGCCCAGTCTCGATGCTGCAATTAGCGCAGCATCAGCCGCGCGGACTTCTCCAACCGCTGCGCAATATCTGCGTATGACGCATAGCCCATCCCCGCGCGCACCAACGCACCGGAATACAGCATCTCCAGCGAGTCGATGATGTCGGGATCGGTGTCGGGTCCCAGAGCGACGGCAAGCCGGTCGCGGATATCGCGCCCGATGCGCAGCCGCAGCACCTCGACGTCCGGGTCCTTGCCCAGCAGCGCATTGGTGACGGCACCGGCGAACTCCGGCTCGTCGGCGACCAACAGCGAGATGTGGCGAAGGACGTCGATCACGCGCGCGGCGGCATCGTCTGAGTCGTGCGCCGCGGGCGGCGATGCGGCCAGCCGACGCCAGAACACCTCGGCAACGAGGTGCTCCTTCGACGAGAAATAGGTGTAGGCGGTGGCCGCCCCGACCCCTGCCTCGGCGGCTACGCGCCGCACGGTCAAGCCGGCAAATCCTTCACGACTCAAAAGGTCGACCGCGGCTCGGCCAAGGCGCTCGACGGTATCGGCTTGTTTGGCGGTCAGACGGCGCCGAGTCGACTCCAGAGCCGGATCGGACACATGTCCGGACGCTACTACAACTGCCATCGACCAGCAACGGCTAAGTTAGACGGCGATGAGCCACACCGACGAACTTTTCGCCCTCGCGGAGCAGGTCACCGGCTTCATGCCGGCTGACGAAGGACGCACACTCTACGACACCGCCGTTCGATATCTGGGTGACGGCGTCGGCGTCGAAATCGGCACGTACTGTGGTAAATCCACCGTGCTGCTGGGGGCGGCCGCGCAGCAGACCGGTGGCGTCGTCTACACCATCGACCACCACCACGGTTCCGAGGAGCACCAGCCGGGGTGGGAGTACCACGACGCGTCGATGGTCGATACGGTCACCGGCCTGTTCGACACGCTGCCGACATTGCGGCACACGCTCGACGCTGCGGGGCTGGACGACCATGTGGTGGCGATCGTCGGAAAGTCGACGGTCGCGGCGAGGGGTTGGCGAATGCCGTTGCGGCTGTTGTTCATTGACGGTGGCCACACCGAGGAGGCCGCGCAGCGTGACTTCGCCGGCTGGGCGAAGTGGGTCGACATCGGCGGGGTGTTGATCATCCACGACGTGTTCCCGCATCCGCGCGACGGCGGCCAGGCGCCGTTTCACATCTACCAGCGCGCACTCGGCACCGGTGACTTCCGCGAGGTGTTGGCAACGGGTTCTATGCGCGTGCTGGAGCGGACGTCCGGAACGCCCGGCCGGCAGCTGTAGCCAAGAATCTTCCAGCAGGCGCGACGTTTTCCGTGCATTGACTCGACGTCTCGGCCGACTATCATCGCCCCGCCATTTCGATTGACGACTACACCGGGCGGGACATGCCATGACCACTATTGATCGCGAGGCGTCGAATCCATCTTCCACGACGCCCGCCGGTTTGATCCCGGTCGGTTCATGTCCCGACGCCCCGATCCCTCGGAGTGGATCCCCTACGGTGGCGGCGTCCGCCGCTGCATCGGCGCGGCTTTCGCGACCATGGAGATACGCGTCGTCCTGCGAACCCTGCTGCGCGACTACGTCATCAGTCCTTCGAACGCCCGCGACGAAGGCTGGCAATCACGCGGGGTGGCCATCGCACCATCGCGTGGAGCGCTGGTGCGCGTCCGACCCCGACGTGAGGCTAGCGGTCGCTTGTAGCGCACGCGCAGTCGTAGTCACCCTCGAGGCCGCGCGGCAGATCCGCGCCACGGAAGATGCCGCTGGCCGCGGTGGTTCTCGACAGCGCATCGGCGGCGAGGATCATGGCCGCGCCCGTCCAGGTGGTGCGTTCCTCGGGCCACCGCTTGCCGTCGGCGAAGACGAGGCCGGTCCAATAGGAGCCGTCCTGCTCGCGCAAATGGTGCATGGCCGCGAACTGCTCGTGCGCGCGGGCTCGATCCCCAATCGCATCCAAAGCCATTACCAGTTCGCACGTTTCGGCTCCAGTGACCCATGGCCGGTCGTCGACGCAGCGGATGCCAAGGCCGGGTACGACGAAGTCGTCCCACCGCTCGTCGATGCGTGACCGGGCCTGCGCACCGCCCAGCGCGCCGCCGAGCACCGGGTAGTACCACTCCATCGACCACCGGTCCTTGATCACGAACGCCTCGGGGTGATGGGCGATCGCGTGACCCAGCTGTCCGACGGCGACTTCCCATTCAGGCTGTGGATCGTCGAAGTAATCCGCAAGCGCGAGCGCGCACCGGATGCTGTGGTAGATGCTCGCGCATCCCGTCAGCAGCGCATCCGGCTCTGGACCCGACAGGCTTCGGGCCCAGGCGATTTCGCCGCCGCTGTACTGCAGATCCACCACGAAGTCGATGGCCTTGGTGACCACGGGCCACATCGCCTCGGCGAACCGCCGGTCACGGGTGATCAACACGTGATGCCAGACGCCCGTGGCGATGTAGGCGCAGAAGTTGCTGTCGCTGTTGGCGTCTTCGATGACGCCGTTGCGCAACTGGATGGGCCACGAACCGTCGGCCCGCTGAGCGGTACGGCACCAGTCGAATGCGGCCCGCGCAGGTTCCAGAAGGCCGGCGGCGGTCAGCGCCATCGCGTTTTCGACGTGGTCCCATGGATCGGTGTGGCCGCCGTCGAACCATGGGATGGCGCCTGAGGATTCCTGCGTCCCGGCGATCGATTGTGCGGTCTGACGGCACTGCGCCGGCGTTAGCACGCCTAGAATTTGCGGAACGCCAGCCAGATCATCCCGTAGCAACGGGCTCCACCGGCTTCGCGAAGTACAGCGCCACGCTCTTGCCGATCAGCGGGTTCAGCAGCGACTCCGCGGTGCGAGTGAGCCACGGCTGCTCGACCATGTCCCACACCAGCAGCCTGTGGTAAGCCGCCACGGCGGGATGATCCGAGTTCGACGTGCCGACAAGGCATTTCAGCCACCAGAACGGCGAATGCAGTGCGTGGGCGTGATGGGTATGCGTCAACCGCAGGCCGTGGGCCAGCACCTTGTCGCGCAGCGCGTCGGCGCGATAGATGCGGATGTGGCCGCCCTCGTTGGCGTGGTACTCGTCGGACAGCGCCCAGCACACCCGCTCCGGCAGCCAGCGCGGAACAGTGATCGCCAGCACTCCACCGGGTTTCAACACCCGGACCAGCTCGGCGATCGCCCGGTCGTCCTGGGGGACATGCTCGAGGATCTCCGACGCGATGACACAATCGAAAGTGCCGTCAGCGTAGGGCAAGTCGAGCGCGTCGCCCTTGACCGCATCGGCGCGTGCGGATGTGGGCACCTCGCCCTGGTCCTTCATCGCCTGCAGGATCTCGTCGACGTCGTTGAGATCGGCGGCGTTCTGGTCGAACGCGATGACGTCGGCGCCGCGACGGTAGGCCTCGAAGGAATGCCGGCCCGCGCCGCAGCCCACGTCGATCACCTTCGTGCCGGCGCCGACGCGGAGCCGGTCGAAGTCGACGGTCAGCATGTCGCGACCCGCTCGCAAGCCCGTTCATAGACCGAGACAGTCTGCGCCGCAACGGATTCCCAGCTGAACACGTCGAGGGCGCGTCGCCGTCCGTTGGCGCCGAGGCGGCGTAGTTCCAGCGGCGAGTCCAGCAACTCGCCGAGCACGTGGGTCAACTCGTCGACGTCGGCGGGTCGGACCAGCCGGGCGCATTCACCGTCGGCGCCGACCACCTCGGGCAGCGCGCCGGCACGGCTGGCGACAATCGGCGTGCCGCTGGCCATCGCCTCCACGGCGGGCAGCGAGAAGCCTTCGTACAGCGATGGGATGCAGGCGATTTCGGCGGATGCGAGTAGGTCCGCCAGTTCGGAGTCGGTCAGCCCGCTGGAACTGTGCACGATGTCAGAGATGCCCAACTCGGCGATGAGCTTCTCGGTCGGTCCGTTCGGCTCGAGCTTGGCGACCAGTTGCAATTCGAGGTCGCGTTCCACGCGCAGCCGCGCGACCGCGTGCAGCAGGTGGCTGACACCCTTGAGCGGCACGTCCGCGCTGGCGATCGCGATGATCCGGTTGCGGACGCGCCGCTCAGCGGGTTTGAACAGCGCGGTGTCCACACCGAGCGGGACGACATGCAGCTGGCGCGGCGACACGGCGAAGTCTTCTGCGATGTCGGCCGCCGACGTCGACGAGACGGTCAGCAACTCGGGGATCTTGCGGGCCACGTTCTTCTGCATCTCGGCGAAGCCGTACCACCGACGGACCAACGGCTTTCTCCACCACCGCGCGGCCGCCACATCGAGGACCCGGTCCCGCGTGATCGGATGGTGCACGGTCGCCACCACCGGCAGGCCCAGCCCGGCGATCGTCAACAGTCCCGTGCCGAGGCTCTGGTTGTCGTGGACGACGTCGAAGTCGTCGAGCCGCTCGGCCAGCAACCGGGCCGCGCGCATCGTGAAGGTACGTGGCTCCGGGAAGCCGGCCGTCCACGTCGTCAGCAGTTCGAGCATGTCGATGCGGTCACGAATCTCGCTGGGCCGCGGAACGCGGAAGGGGTCCGGCTCGCGGTACAGGTCGAGGCTGGGCACCTTGGTCAGCCGCACCCGCGGGTCGAGGACCTCGGGGTAGGGCTGTCCGGAGAAAACCTCGACGTCGTGGCCCAGTTCGACGAGGCCGCGACTGAGGTGACGGACGTAGACCCCTTGCCCGCCGCAATGAGTCTTGCTCCGATAGGACAACAAGGCGATGCGCATGGTTAACTTCACGAAAATGCGCAGTAGTCGGCACATCCAGGGCGGGTGAGCTGGACAAATACTGTCACGCAGAAACTCCGAACGCTCTGGACATGTGTCCAGACTATAGTTTGACGTACTTGCAGACGCAACGCGTCCGTCTTGCTCTGACTACCACAGACGGCATCGGCCGTCCTGTTCGGCCCCGTCGATTCCCGGCCACTCGTCTGGGGTATCCGACTGCCATGAGCACACACATCGAGGCTCGTTTCGAGATCGCCAGCTGGGACGAGACACCATTCGAGGACGGCAATGAGGCGACGAAGGTGACCGAAGCGCTGGTAGCGAAGCGTTACGAAGGCGACATCCAGGGCACGTCCACGACGAAATGGCTAATGGCCTACTCACCGGACAAGAGTGCGCTGTTCGTCGGCGTCGAACACATCACAGGCACGATCGGAGGCAAAAACGGGAGCATCGTGCTGATCCACGACGGCGAGTACCGCGACGGCGTCGCGGCGGCCGAGCTGCGTGTCGCGTCCGGCACCGAGGGGTTGGGGAGCGTGGCGGGCACCGGAAAATTCCGTGCCGATCCCGCCGGCTCGATTACGCTCGACCTCGACGGCGACTAGTAGCGCTATTGCGGAGGGAAGCCGCCGGTGGCCACCGGACCCCATCGCCGCGGAGTGACGCGGATCAGGCACTTACCCTGGTCGACCATCGCCTGCCGGTATTCCGCCCAGTCGGAGTGTTCACCAGCGATGGACCGGTAATAGTCAACCAACGGCTCGACGGCGTCCGGCAGGTCGATAACCTCGGCGCCGCCGTCGACCTGCACGTAGGCGTCATTGAATTCGTCGGAAAGCACCGTGACACTGGCCTGCGGCGTGCGACGGATATTGGCCGACTTGGCGCGCTGCGGATAGCTGGCGATCACGATGCGACCGGCGTTGTCGACACCGCCCGACACCGGCGAGCTCTGCAGCGAGCCGTCCGAGCGAAATGTGGTGAGCACCATGCGATGTCGCGGCCGGATGAACTCCAGTAGGTCGGACAAACTCACCACGTCGGCGGTCGCATACTTTCTGGCCATACAACAACCCTAGCGACGGAGCGATGACGGAAGCTTTCGAGAAACTGGTGTCCCTGCTCGACTATCCGATGTTTGTGGTCACCACCCGCGCCGACGACGAGTCGGCGGGCTGCCTCGTCGGGTTCGCCAGTCAGGTGAGCATCAAGCCGCCGCGTTTCCTCGTCGGCCTGTCGAAACGCAACCACACGTACCGCGTGGCGCGACGCACCGACCATCTTGCCGTGCATCTGGTGCCCCGGCGTCACTGCGAACTGGCCCGGCTGTTCGGCAGCGAGACCGGTGATCGGACCGACAAATTCGCCCACTGCGCGTGGCATTCGGGCCCGCACGGGTTGCCGATTCTCGACGACACGGCCGGGTGGTTCGCCGGTGTCGTGCTGAGCCGGTACGACGTCGGCGACCACGTCGGCTTCCTGCTCGAGCCCGTCGCGGGGAGCGCGCCAGAAAAGTTCGAGCAGCAGCTCGTCACGTTCTCCGATGTCCGCGATCTCGATCCGGGCCACGAGGCATAAGCAATCGGGCCGGCTTCAAGCTCGCCTGTGGATAGATTTCGTCACGTGTCGGATCGCGGCGATAGTATTCGAACATGCGTTCGACAAAGAATCACATCATTGCGGCGCTCGATGCCGCCGAAGCCAGTTACCGAGAACTTGCCTCGCTGCCGTTGGAAGCGCTGACCCGTCCCGAGAAGGAGGAACTTCTCAAGCGGCTTGAAGTGCTCGAAAAGAAGCTGACCGCTTTCGATTGTCGGCTGATTGGACAGCTGATCACGGAAGCGGATCCGGCTCAGCTTGGCGGCGCTTCCTGGGCAGATGTGCTGTCCAGGCGGCTGCGGATTTCGCCCGGTGAAGCACAGAGACGAATAGCCGACGCGATCTACGCGGCTGATCCCGGAGATAGCCGGACTTCCGCGTAGGCCAATGAGCGCAACGAGCGGGTCGGATCGGGAGAACGTCATGGCGGTCTATGACGAGTGGGAGGCCGTCAACGAAAAGGTGGCCGCGCTGTCGCTGGATGCGCTGACCGATCGTGAACTGCTTGAATTGCAGCATCGACGGGAGGTCGTGGCGCGCCGCCTCCCCGCGGTCGATCATCAGATCATCAACCGGTTGGTCGCCGAGGCCGATCCCAAAGCGCTGGGCGGCACGAATCTGGCCGATGTACTGGCCACTCGACTGCGTATCAGCAAGGGCGACGCGACGCGGCGGATAAAACAGGCCGAGCTTCTCGGCCCACGACAAGCGATGACCGGTGCGCCCTTGCCGCCCAAGCTGCCGAATGTTGCCGCTGTGCAGGAACGCGGCGAGATCGGGCCTGAACACCTGCGGATCATCGGCAAGTTCTTCGACGTTCTGCCCAGCCACATCGACTATCAGACCCGGGATGCTGCCGAGGCCCATGTCGCCGAGATGGCCTGCGGGTTGGGGCCGACGCAATTCCGCGCGGCCGCCGACAGATTGGCGCTGCTGCTCCATCAGGACGGCGATCTGCCCAATGACACCGAACGTGCCCGGCGGCGCTACCTCACCCTTGAGAAGCAGGGCATCAGCGGGATGAGCCGCATCCACGGCCTACTCGACCCTGAAGCCCGCGCAACGATCGAAGCGGTATGGGCCAAGCTCGCCGCGCCCGGCATGTGCAATCCCGACGATGAAACCCCGTGTGTGGACGGCGAACCCGGTGAGAAAGCGGTGCGTGCTGATGTGCGCTCGCAGGGGCAGCGCAACCATGACGCGCTGAAAGCCATGGGCCGTTCGGTTTTGGCTTCTGGAGAGTTGGGCAAGCACAACGGGCTGCCGTGCACGATTATCGTGTCCACTACTCTGCAGGATCTGGAGTCCGCCGCCGGAGTTGGGGTTACTGGCGGCGGCAGCCTGCTGCCGATGCGCGATGTGATCCGATTGGCCTCGCAGTCGCATCACTACCTGGTGGTGTACGACAAGCACACCTGCGAAGAGCTCTACTGTGGCCGCGCGAAACGCTTCGCCACTCCCGGGCAACGCATCGTTTTGCACGCACTCGACCGCGGCTGCACCCGGCCGGGCTGCACCGCACCGGGTTACTGGAGTCAAGCCCACCACGTGGACGGCTGGGCCAGTGACGATGGGCCCACCGACATCAACAAACTCACCCTGGCTTGCGGAGCCGACAACCGCCTCGTCGAGGAAGGCGGCTGGACCACGCGGAAGCGCAAGGACGGCCTCACCGAATGGATCCCGCCGCCACATCTGGACACCGGGCAAGCGCGCGTGAACAACTACCACCATCCGGAGAAGTACCTCGTCGGGAACGAAGATCCGCATGATGAGGACGACGACGACCCCTTCTAGCGCCTACTCGGGCTTCCGCTTGAGCATCCATGCCGGGATCCAGTGAGTCACGGACTTGCGTCGTGGCCCGTAGGTGATGTCGTAGGTGACCAAGCCCCACCAATAGCCCTGTTCGCAGATGCCCCAGCAGGTGAGCCGCCCTTCGACGACCGAGTGCATCTGCAGCCCGGCCGGGTTGTAGCCGCCTGCGCGATGCGGCTCGCGGGGAAACAGCGAGGCCAGGTCGACGAGCACCGTGACCGGCGGATCCACGCGGCGGAACGCCTGCTGTATGGGCTGCCCGTTATATCCGATCGACTGGAGCTCACCCACCATTCGATCATACGTTCGAACAAGTTGCTCGGTCACAGATCGTTCTACGCTGGAGGTTGCCATGTACATACCCCGACAGTTCGCCCTATCCGACGAGGAAACCGAGGCCGCTCTCGCCAAGGCCGGCTTCGCGCATCTGGTCACCCATGACCCGTCGGGGCTGATGGTGACGCCGCTGCCGCTTCTTTACGACGAGGCTCGGCACTCGCTCATCGGTCACGTGTCACGGGCCAACCCGCATTGGCACGCCGACGGGCACGAGTCGGTGGCCATCTTCTCCGGCCCGCAGGCTTATATCTCGCCCAGCTTCTACGCGACCAAAGCGGAAACGGGGAAGGTGGTCCCCACCTGGAACTACGAGGTCCTCAACGTCTACGGCCGGCTCATCGCACACGACGATGCGGCCTGGGTGCTCAACCTCGTCACGATGCTGACGAATCGACACGAGCAGCGCCGCAGCGAGCCGTGGCAGGTCGCCGATGCGCCCGAAGGCTACACACGCGCGCAGCTACGCGCGATCGTCGGCATGGAGCTTGTGATCTCGAAAGTCGAAGGCAAGGCGAAGATGTCGCAGAACCAACCGGAACGCAACCGGACGGGCGTGGTCGCCGGCCTCAAAGAATCCGCCGCACCGGAAGATCAGCTCGTCGCCGATCGCGTCGACGCTCTCGGAAGCACGAATGCGAACGGCCGCGGATAGCCCAACCCACTCAGCCGAGACCGTCGCACCGCATCGACCTCCACTGAGCGCACCTCCCCCGACGACGGCTCGTAGCACTGCAACTCGAGCCCGTCGGTTTCGACGATCAGCACCCAGTGCCGGGGAATGAACCGTCCGATCAACATCGCGACCGGCCAGCCCGCTTCCACCGCATGCCGCACATCTGACAACTTGTCCCGCCTACCGCGAAACAGCCGCCACCGGTAGCGCACACCCGACGAGCAGCTACGTGCAGTGAGCGCCCGTGCCATCCCCGTCGGCGTCGTGCCCAGTCGGCGCGGCCAGACCCCGTTCACCTCGGCGTGCACCCTGGCCTGTTCGTCGGCGAACCATGCCGGGTCGGACAGTTCGGCCTGGCGCCCCGGATCCAGCAGGGCGCCGGCCACCACCGCGACGGTCGGTCCGCACGTGACGCCGTCGCGTTGCCGAAGATGTAGCGCTGCGAGCTTCATCAGTTAGCACGGTAGGCCTACGCTGACGCACCATGCGGCTATCGATCCGAAATCAGCTCACCGGAGTAATCACAGAAGTCAACTTGGGAGCGGTGATGGCGACCGTCAAGATCCGCCTCGACGGCAGCGATCAGATCATCACATCGTCGATCACCAAGGATGCTGCGGAGGATCTCGGCCTGCAGACCGGGATGCGCGCGACGGCATTCGTGAAATCCACTGAGGTCGCCGTCGGGGTCGATTAACGCTCGGCGCTTCGCAAGCGCCCACGCGGGGTACTCGACCCGCGATGAGTTTCGATATCACCCCTACCGCCGCGCAGCACGACCTCGCCCGACGCACACATGAATTCGCCAAGCAGGTGGTCCGCCCCGTCGCGCTCGAGTACGACCAGCGCCAGGAGTTCCCATGGCCGGTGCTCGAGGAGGCCGCCGAACGCGGGTTTTACAGCCCGCTGTTCTACCGCGATCTGATCGGCGATCCGACCGGACTGTCGCTGCCGATGTTCATGGAGGAGCTGTTCTGGGGCTGCGCAGGCATCGGCCTCGCGGTGGTGATGCCCGCGTTGGCGCTCTCGGCGATCGGCCAGGCCGCCTCGCCCGAGCAGATGCTGCAGTGGGCGCCCGAATGCTTTGGCACGCCGGGCGATCTCAAGCTGGCCGCGCTGGCGATCTCCGAACCCGAGGGTGGCAGTGACGTTCGCAACCTGCGCACCCGGGCGCACCGCGACGGCGACGACTGGATCATCGACGGTCACAAGATGTGGATCGGCAACGGCGGCATCGCCAACGTGCATGTCGTCAACGCCGTCGTCGACGAGGATCTGGGCCACAAGGGGCAGGCCCTGTTCATCGTGCCCGGCGGCACCCGGGGCCTCGACCTCGTCCGCAAGCTCGACAAGCTCGGCTGCCGGGCGTCACACACCGCCGAGCTGAAATTCAACGGTGTCCGGGTACCGGGCGCCAACCTGCTCGGTGGGCAGGACAAGCTCGAGCACAAGCTGGCGAAGGCCCGTGAAGCGATCGAGGGCGCCAAGCATTCCGGCTCGGCCACCATGGGCACCTTCGAGCAGACCCGGCCGATGGTCGCCGCCCAGGCGCTCGGAATCGCCAGGGCCGCACTGGAATACGCCACCGAGTACGCGAACCGCCGGGAGGCCTTCGATGCGCCGATCATCGACAACCAGGGCATCTCGTTCCCGCTCGCCGACCTGGCCACCGCGATCGACGCCGCGCGCCTGCTCACCTGGCGGGCCTCCTGGATGGCCGCGACCGGTGTGGTGTTCGAGCGCGGCGAGGGCTCGATGGCAAAGCTGGCCGCCAGCGAAGTCGCCGTCCGAACCACCGAGCGCGCGATCCAGACGATGGGTGGCTGGGGCTACATCAAAGACCATCCGGTGGAGAAGTGGTACCGAGATGCCAAGCTGTACACCATCTTTGAGGGCACCAGCGAGATTCAGCGGATCGTCATCTCCAACGCGCTCGGCGCCGCCGACGGCAAGCCGCCACTGCATGTCGACCTCGAGCCGACCGGCGGCCCGCTGAACCGGTGGTTCGGCCGCGGCACTCCGCTGCGCGGCAAGGCGGCCGATGCTGCGCTTTCCGCCAAGGATTACGTGCCCAGCCCGATAATGCGCTTGGCAATGAACGTGTTGCGTCCGCCCCGCAAGTGAAAGGGGTCCGCGATGGGCGTCAGGATAATGGATCTGCTCAGGGGCAATCTCGACACCCTGCGATACGAACCCACCGCGAAACGGGTGCGGGTGTCCGTCGGCGGTGAACCGGTCGCCGACACGTGCGAGGCCAGGCTCGTCTGGGAGCCGCGGCGCGTCGTATGGCGCGAGGAGGACGAGCCGGTGGTCAGCCACCCGCACGACCCGTTCGGCCGCATCGACGTCCTGCGCAGCAGCCGCCATGTCCGCGTCGAGCTGGACGGCCGGCTGCTCGCGGAATCGAAAAGGCCGATGGTGCTGTTCGAGACCCTGCTGCCGGTCCGGTTCTACCTGCCTCGCGAGGACGTGGCCGTCCGGCTCGAACCCAGCGACGCGGCGAGCTACTGCGCGTACAAGGGCCGGGCGTCCTACTACTCCGTGCCCGACGGGCCGCGCGATCTGGCGTGGACGTATCACGAGCCACTGCACGACGCCGAGCCCGTGCGCGACCGGATCTGCTTCTTCGACGAACACCTCGACGTGATCGTGGACGGTAAGCGCCGCGACCGGCCGGTCACGCCGTGGAGCGAGCAGTGACGTTCGCCGACCTACACCGCGGCGAGCTGCCGCTGCTGCTGCCCAACGCGTGGGATGTGCCTTCGGCGCTGGCACTGCTCGAGTGCGGCTTCACCGCGATCGGCACGACGAGCTTCGGCGTCGCGTCCAGCCTTGGCAGGCCCGACGGCGGTCGGTCGACCATACAGGCCAATATCGGCTTGGCCACCGCGCTGCGACCACTCGACTGTTACACCAGCATGGACATCGAGGACGGCTATGCGGACGATCCGGACCAGGTCGCCGACTACGTCGCTCGGCTTCCCGTCGACGGCATCAACATCGAAGACAGCACCGCCGAGAGGCTGATCGACCCCCAACGGCATGCGGCGAAAGTGCAAGCCATCAAACAACGTTCACCGGATGTGTTCGTCAACGCCCGCATCGACACCTACTGGCTCGGCCAAGATGCCACGGTGGCTTCGACGCTCGACCGGGCCGCACGATACGTCGAGGCAGGCGCCGACGGCATCTTCGTTCCCGGTGCCAGCGAGCCCGACGTGCTGCGGGAACTCACCGCGGCCATCCCGCTGCCCGTCAATGTCCTTGCCGTCGCTGGACTCTCGCTGCCGGACCTCGCGGCGCTGGGCGTGCGCCGGGTTTCGACGGGCTCACTGCCGTACCGCGCCGCGATCCACGCCGCGGCGCGGGCCGCAGTCGCCGTCCGCGATGCGACCGAGTTGCCCGCCGCCGACCCATATCCCGAGATGCAGGCCCGTCTGGTGCGCTACGCGAATCAGAAGTTCAACGGGTAGCCGCCGCTGACCTTGAGCGTCTCACCGGTGATGAAGGACGCCTCATCGGAACACAGGAACAACATCGCCGAAACGATGTCATCCATCGTGCCGAGCCGGTGCACGAGCTGCAGGCGTTGGGTGAACTCGTTGATCAACGGCTTTGGCAGATCGGCCAGCGCGTTCTCGGTGTTCATCAGGCCCGGTGCGATGGCGTTGACTCGGATGCGATCGGGCGCAAGTTCGGTGGCGAACGCGACGGTCAAGCCGCGCACGGTCAGCTTCGACACCGCGTATGGCGTGGCGCTCATATAGCCGGCCATCGACGAGATGTTGAGCACCACCCCGCCGCCGCGGTCCCGCATCGAGTCCCGGCACGCCAACGTCACATTGATCACGCCCATCACGTTGACGTCGAACAGGTCGCGGATCTCCTTGCGCGACAACACCCCGAACGGCTGGTTGTACTTCGTCAGGTGCAGGCCGGCGTTGTTGATCACGATGTCGACTCCGCCGAACCGTTCGATTGCCGCATCGACAGCGGCGTCCACCCGCTCGGCGTCGGCGACGTCGCAGTCCACCGCGATCGCCTGGCCCTGTGCATCGACAAGTTCGGCCGCGGTACGTTCAGCCATGTCGACGTCGATGTCGGCGATCACCACACTGGCGCCCTCGGCGACCAGCGCCCGCGCGAACGCCCGGCCGAAGCCGATCGCACCGCCGGTGATCACCGCGGTTCGGCCCTCGAATTTCATAACAGCTCTTCCGTCGGGTAAGCCGCCGCGCCGGTGTCGGTCGCGGTGCCGGCGGGCAGCAGGCTCGACTCCAGCGTGCTCAAAGCGTCACGGTACTCCGGACGCCTTCAGAAGCCCGAGTGGCCGCAGATCGGCGGATACGTGCCTCGACGCCTCGAGCGCGGCCCCCAGATCGGCCAGCGACGCCCACGAGCGCGATGTCGCGACCTGCTTCGCCCGGCTGTTGGTGTCGTTCGTACCGGGGTAATCGGCCAGCACAGAACGCAGTTCGGCTAGTGCCCTCCTGCGGGTGATCCACTACCACACGCACACCGCGGCGACGATCGCCGCCGCGCTCTCGGTGGGAATGCTGCGACTGAAGGGGAGAAGGAGCAGCCACACCGCGCGGCTCGCCAAGCCGGAGGTCAGCCCGCCCCACGAATAGGCTTCCAGCACCTTGCGCCACGCGCCTGGCGGTCCGCTCCTCGCGTACTCGATCCACGCTTGTCTTCGGTAGAAGCCCGCGGACTTGTCACCCGCGACTTCCTCGAGGAATTCGGTCGGGCAACTCAGCAGCGCTTCGGGCGGCGTGCCAAGGTGGTGCTCAAGCCGTAACCGGTTGATCATCAGGGGTTCGGGTACTCCGGGGGTCATGGATCAATCCGCCGCGCCGATCCTTGACGCGCTGGTCGACTACCGGAAGAGCAACCGGTACGGATTCACCCCACCGGGGCACCGGCAGGGTCGCGGCACCGACGACCGCGTGCTCGACGTGCTCGGACACGTGCCGTTCCGCGACGACGTCCTCGCCAGCGGCGGCCTCGACGATCGCCGCACGACCAATAAGTACGTCAAGCGGGCCGAGGATCTGATGGCCGAGGCCGTCGGCGCCGACGTCGCGTTCTTCTCCACCTGCGGCAGCTCGCTGTCGGTGAAGGCCGCGATGATGGCCGTCGCCGGTGGGGACGGCAGCCTGCTTGTCGCCCGCGACAGCCACAAATCCGTTGTGGCGGGGTTGATCTTCTCCGGTGTACAGCCGCGCTGGATCACCCCGCGCTGGGACCCCGACCGCCATATCTCGCACCCACCGTCGCCGGCGGACGTCGGCGAGGCGTGGGCCGAATACCCGGACGCCGCTGGGGCTTTGGTGGTCAGCCCGAGCCCGTACGGCACGTGCACCGACCTCGCTGCCATCGCGGAGGTGTGTCATGACCGCGGCAAGCCGCTGATCGTCGATGAGGCATGGGGCGCCCACCTGCCCTTCCACGAGGACCTGCCAACGTGGGCGATGGACGCTGGCGCCGACGTCTGCGTCGTCAGCGTGCACAAGATGGGCGCCGGGTTCGAACAGGGCTCGGTGTTCCACGTCCAGGGCGATCTGGTCGACCGGGACCGGCTCTCGGCGTGCGCGGACCTGCTGATGACCACGAGCCCGAACGTGATGGTGTACGCGGCGCTGGATGGCTGGCGGCGCCAGATGGTCGAGCACGGCCGCGAATTGCTTTCAGACGCATTGCAATTGGCGGGCGAGTTGCGTAACGACATCGAGCTGATTCCCGACGTCGAGGTGCTCGACGACGAACTGCTCGGCGTGGAGGCATCCCACGACCTGGATCGGCTCCAGATCCTGGTGGACGTTTCCGCGACCGGGATGTCGGGCTATCAGGCGGCCGACTGGCTTCGCGAGCACAAGCACCTCGACCTCGGCATGACCGACCATCGCCGGCTGCTGGCCACGATGTCGTTCGCCGATGACAAGGCCACCGGCGAACGGCTGCTCGATGCCCTGTGGGCGTGGCGAAAGGCGGCCAACGATCTGGACTCGCCTGTGCCGGTCCGGCTGCCCTCTCCGTCGGAGATCGAGTTGGAAACCGTGCAACTGCCCCGCAACGCGTTCTTCGCGAAGGTCGAGGCGGTGCCCGCCGAGAAAGCGAGCGGGCGGATCTCCGCGGAACAGATCACTCCGTACCCGCCGGGCATACCGGCGGTGGTACCCGGAGAGCGGCTCAACGACGCGGTGATCGAGTACCTGCGTTCCGGCCTGAATGCCGGAATGAACGTGCCCGACGCCGCCGACACCACCCTGGAGACGTTCCGGGTGGTGGTTACCTGATACCTCGGGTTTCGCCTGTGACGATTCTGGCAACATTACTCATGAGTCAGTTCGGTCCGACGACAGTCAGCGGGTGGGGACGATAATGGGGTTTTCACACAGGTCAGAGTCGGTTTCGGTGGTCGCCCAAGGCGGTGAGGGCGGCGGCGCGGCACTCGATCAGGTAGTCGGAATGTCGGTGGTCGCGTTCGTGGTCACAGCGGGGCTGCTGTGGATCGGCTACTGCACCGGCAGGCCATGCAGTGTCAGATTCATCCAGTACCTCGGCTTCGGCGGTGTCATCGTCGGACTGTCGGTGTATCAGATCGAATTCGACTTCGGTGTACCGCAATTCCGCCAGGTGTTCCAGCCTATGTTGATCGCCGCGGCGGCTGCCTTCGGCCTCGTCGCCGCCCGCATCATGCTCGGGCGGGGTGCGGCGATCATCGCGGCGGTGCTGGCAATCGGCCTGCGCGGCGGCGTGGCCCTTGTCGTAGGCCCCATCCTGGGTTCACCGATCAATTGGTTCGCGCTCTACCTGGGACCGGCGATCGTCGTCGAGTTGATCGGCCTGACGCCACTCATCAAGCGACCCTTCGTTTTTGGGCTCGTCAGTGGACTGGGTGTCAGCACGGCCGGCCTGTGGTTGGAGTCGTTGTGGATCGGCGCGGTCTACCACTATCCCTGGCCGACCAGCATCTGGCCCGAGGCGCTGGCCATGGCCATCCCCGTCGCCATCCTCACCGGTGCGTGCGGCGCCTTGTTCGGCATGGTCCTCACCTCACAGCGACTGCCGTCCCGTGCGATCAGCATTGGTCTGGTGGTCATGACGGTGCTGGCGATCGGCGGCGCGACGGCCAACGGGCTGCGATACAACGTGCCGCAGAACGTCACGGCGACCATAGCGCTGTCAGAGGCTCCCAGTGATCCCGGCCAGCGCATGGTGTCGGCCGACGTGCGTATCAACCCACCGGACTTCGTGAGCGACAACCCCAACTGGGTGTCGATCCTCGCGTGGCAGGGCAAGCTGGCGAACCAGCGGGGCGAGGTGGTCACCAATCTCGAGAAAATCGGCCAGGGTCACTACCTCACTACTGAACCGGTGCCGGTGTGGGGCACCTGGAAGACGCTGTTACGGGTGCACGATGGAAAAACGTTGACCGCGGTGCCGATCTATCTCGCCGCCGACCCGGGTATCGGTGCCAAAGAAGTTCCTGCACAAGCGAATATGACGCGGCCGTTCGTCGCCGAGATCACGATCCTGCAGCGGGAGCGCAACCCCGATACGCCTGTGGTGCTTTGGACGATCGGCTGCCTCGTGGTCCTGTTCTGCACGCTGGTCCTCATCGCGTGGCCTCAGTTGGGGCGCAGGCAGGATCAACCGCAGCGAAGCCTCCGGCTTCAAGGCAGAGCTTCAGCCAACGGCACAGGCATGACCGGAGGACCCCACGTCGAGATACTGGCCCACCATGGTCTGCTCCTCGCCATACCGGCGTTCGCGCCCGCCATCGCCGTCGCCGGTGTCGTGGTCTACATCGCGATGCGCGACCGCCGGCGCAACAGCGATGCGACTCACAATGAGAACTCAGAGCCGCCCCGCCAAGATGGTTCACCGTGAGAACTTCCAGGACTCTTGTGATTTTGACGGCCGCCACACTCATCACCGCTGGATGCGGCGGATCCAACGGTGGCGGGAACGCCACCTCGAGCAGTCAGCCGTCGACCATAAGCCCGTCGGACATGTCGAACGACCAGGCGCCTCCCACGCGGCTCGTCATCGACGTCACCATCAAGGGCGGCAACGTCACCCCCACCAACGAGCAGCTGCAGGCGGGCGTCAAGGAACAGATCGTCATTCGCGTCAACAGCGACGCCGCCGACGAGCTGCACGTGCACTCCACGCCCGAGCACAGCTTCAATGTCGAGGCCAAGCCGATGCAGTCCTTCCAGTTCGCCGTCGACGTGCCCGGCAAGGTCGACGTCGAGCTGCACCACCTGAACAAGACCATCGCCACTATCACTGTGCAGTGATCGGCGCTCGGTCCACCGCGGTACTGGCCCACGGCCTCGGCGGCTCGACCGACCTCCCGATCCCGCTCAGCTATGCGCTCATCGGCGCGGCGTGGGCGTTGACGTTCACCTTCGCGGTCGTCGCGCTCGCGTGGCGGCGGCCGCGGTTCGACCCCGACAAACCGGGCCGCCAACTGCCACGCTGGGTGACCACGCTGGTCGACGCACCGGCGACCCGCTGGGCCGTGGCGATCGCGGCGCTGCTGTTCGCGGTCTGGGTGGCGATCGCCGCGTTCTTCGGCCCGCAGGACGCGCGCAACCCGTTGCCGGGTGTGTTCTACGTGTTGTTGTGGGTCGGGCTGGTGGCCCTGTCGCTGGCCATCGGACCGGTGTGGCGCGCGATCTCCCCTGTGCGCACGGTGCACCGGCTGCTGGGCCGGCGGGCACTGGGTCTGCGCTATCCCGAATGGGCGGGTTACTGGCCCGCGGCGGCCGGGCTTTTCGCCTTCGTCTGGCTCGAGCTCGCCAGTCCTGACCCGGGATCCCTTGGCGCGATCAAGATTTGGCTGCTCGTCTATCTCGCGGTGACGCTGGCCGGCGCGTTGTGCTGCGGTGAACGGTGGTGCGCCCGCGCCGATCCGTTCGAGGTGTACAGCGTGGTGGCATCTCGGCTGTCGGCGCTGCGCCGTAACCGCGACGGCCGCATCGCGATAGGCAACCCGTTCGACCACCTGCCGTCACTGCCGGTGCGCGCCGGCACCGTCGCGGTGCTGGCGGTGCTGCTGGGCTCGACCGCGTTCGACAGCTTCTCGGCGACCTCGCAGTGGCGCAGCTTCGTCGACGACCACACGGGCTCGGCCGCCGCGGCGACGCTGCTCCGCACTGCCGGGCTGCTGGTGTTCGCCGGGGTGGTCGCGGGCACGTTCTGGCTCGCGGCGCGCGCCACCGGCGGTGTCGACCGGCAGCGTCGCCGCGAACTGCCCGGCCTGATGGCGCATTCGCTGATCCCGATCGTCATCGGCTACGTGTTCGCCCACTACCTGACGTATCTCGTCGAACGCGGACAGCAGACGATCATCCTGCTGTTCGGCCTGGGTGACGCTCAAGTGCACTACGTGCTGTCAATGCATCCGCCTGTGTTGGCCAGCATCAAGGTGGGGTGTGTGGTGGCCGGACATATCGCCGCTGTGATCGCAGCGCACGACAGGGCATTGTGGTTGTCCCCCGCAAGCGGGAGGTGCCCCCAGCCCGCCGGTCGTCAGCTAACCGGACAGTTGGCGATGATGCTGCTGATGGTCGGCTACACGTTCACCGGGCTGTATCTGTTATTCGGCGGATAGGCGCCGGTTGCTTGACGGTAGGGTGACGCCCGTGCCGGGCAGCGATTTCCTGGAACAGGCGTTGGCCGGTGGTTCGCCGCAACGCGTGGGCTGGTTCCGTTTCTACTTCGCCGACGAACGATGGGAATGGTCGGAGCAGGTGCAACTGATGCACGGCTACGAACCGGGGACGGTGACGCCGACCACGGAGCTGGTGTTGTCCCACAAACATCCCGACGACTACCAGCAGGTCGCGACCACGCTAGATGAGATGCGCCGCGCCCACCGGACGTTTTCCACCCGGCACCGGATCATCGACACCAGGGGCGAGGTCCACTCGGTCGTCGTCATCGGCGATCAGCTCTACGACAACGACGGCGAGCTGATCGGCACTCACGGCTTCTACGTGGACGTGACGCCAACGGATGCGATGGCCGCGGAGCTGGTATCCGCCGCCGTCGCCGAGATCGCCGAGAACCGGGCGGCCATCGAGCAGGTCAAGGGCATGCTGATGCTGGTCTACCGGGTCGACGCCGACGCCGCCTTCGAGCTGTTGAAGTGGCGCTCGCAGGAAACCAACGTCAAGCTGCGCATGCTGGCGGAGCAGCTGCTGGCCGACTTCGCGAGGCTGACCTACGAGGAGACGATGCCCCCGCGGACGATCTTCGACCACCTGCTGCTGACCGCGCATCAGCGGGTCGACGCGGCAGGACCGGGCTCATAACGTAGACGCATGCGGGCACTGCTCATCGTCGACCTCCAGAACGACTTCTGCGAGGGAGGCTCGCTGGAGGTGGTTGGCGGCCAAACGGTCGCCCGGGCGATCAACGAATATCTCGCCACCCCGCACGACTACGCCCACATCGTCGCGACCAAGGACTTCCACATCGACCCGGGCGAGCACTTCTCCGACAACCCCGACTTCGCGGTGTCCTGGCCACGGCACTGTGTGGTCGGCACGGCGGGCGTCGAGTTCCACCCGGACTTCGACGCCTCGCCCGTCGAAGCCGTGTTCACCAAGGGCGGGTACTCGGCGGCCTACAGTGGATTCGAGGGCACCGACGACGACGGCACCCCGCTGGCGGACTGGCTGCGCCAGCGCGGCGTCGACGAAGTCGACATCGCGGGCATCGCCACCGATTACTGCGTGTTGGCCACGGCCACCGACGCCGCCCGGGCGGGTTTCTCCACGCGGGTGCTGCTCGACCTCACCGCGGGCGTGGCACCGGATTCCAGCGCCAAGGCGGTCGCCGACATGCGCGCCGCCGGCGTCGAGGTCGCCTAAGCCGTCGGGTCCACGGGCTTGCCCGTCCACCGCGGCGCCCGACGCTGCAGGTACGCACGCACCCCTTCGTTGGCGTCGTCGTGGCCCATGACGTGCAGATGAATCTCGGTCTCGCGGGCACCGACGGCCTCGCGATCCATGTCGAACGAATCCCACAGCAACCGCTTGCTGGCCGCCACCGACATCGGCGCGGTGTTCTCGGCGATGTCGTGCGCCAGTTCCAGCGCGGCAGGAAGAACATCGGCGGCGTCGAGCACCCTGCTGCCCAACCCCAGCTGCACCGCCCGATGGCCGTCGAAAACCGCTCCGGTCAACAGGATTTCGGCCGCATTGGCGATCCCGACCAGCCGCGGCAGGACCCAGTGCGAGTAGGCATCACCGACGACGCCACGCCGGACCTGCACCACGCCGTAACGCGCGTCGGCGGCGAAGAACCGGATGTCGCATTGCAGGGCCAGCGTCAGGCCAAGGCCAAGGGCGTGTCCGTTGACGGCGGCGATCACCGGCTTGGAAAGCGACCACGCGGGCACGTCAATGCCGGCGGCACAGAAGCCCGGCCCGGGTTCGGCGAAGGTGCGCTCACCGCCGCCGAGGTCGGCGCCGGCGCAGAACGCGGGCGGGGTACCGGTCAGCACGATCACCCGCACCGAGTCGTCGCGGTCGCAGGTCCGGTAGGCGTCGGCCAGTTCGTCGCGCATCCCGTCGCCGATCGCGTTGCGCTGTTGCGGCCGGTTGAGCGTGATCGGTAGCCACGCCGCGGTCGACGGCGAACAGCAAGGTGCGGTAAGCGGGCATCGATCGACACCGTATCGTCGCCGTAGTGAACGATGGCGCGGTGTCGGAAATCTGGCCAGGCAAGGCGTATCCGCTGGGCGCCACCTACGACGGCTCGGGAACCAATTTCGCGGTGTTCAGCGAGGCCGCCGAGAAGGTCGAGTTGTGCCTGTTCGACGCCGACGGCGCCGAGTCCAGGGTGACGCTGCCGGAAGTCGACGGCTTCGTGTGGCACGGCTTCATCCCCAATATCGAGCCCGGCCAGCGCTACGGCTACCGGGTGTACGGCCCCTACGATCCGGCCGCAGGGCAGCGCTGCAACCCCAACAAGCTGCTGATCGACCCGTACGCGAAGGCGATCGACGGCACCTTCGAGTGGAACCAGTCGCTGTTCGGCTACAACTTCGGCGACCCCGACAGCCGCAACGACGACGACTCGGCGGCCAGCATGCCCAAGTCGGTGGTGATCAACCCGTACTTCGACTGGGGCGTGGATCGCCCGCCGCAGCACGAATACGCGGACATGGTCATCTACGAAGCGCACGTCAAGGGGCTCACCCAGATGCACCCGGACATCCCCGAGCAGATCCGCGGCACATACGCCGCCGTCGCCCACCCGGTGATCATCGAGCATCTGAAGTCGTTGGGCGTCAACGCGATCGAGTTGATGCCGGTGCATCACTTCGTCAACGACTCGACGCTCATCGAAAAGGGGCTGACCAACTACTGGGGCTACAACACGATCGGGTTCTTGGCACCTGACTCGAAGTACAGCTCAAGTCCTAACCCGGGTGGGCAGGTCCAGGAATTCAAGGCCATGGTGCGTGCGCTGCACGAGGCCGACATCGAGGTGATCCTCGACGTGGTCTACAACCACACCGCCGAGGGCAACCACCTCGGGCCGACGCTGTCGATGCGCGGTATCGACAACGCCGCCTACTACCGGCTGGTCGACGACGACAAGCGGTACTACATGGACTACACCGGCACCGGCAACAGCCTCAACGTCGGCCACCCGCACGCGCTGCAGCTGATCATGGACTCGCTTGCGGTACTGGGTGACCGAGATGCACGTCGACGGGTTCCGGTTCGACCTGGCCTCGACCCTGGCCCGGGAGTTCTACGACGTGGACAAGCTGTCGACGTTCTTCGAACTCGTGCAACAGGATCCGACCGTCAGCCAGGTCAAGCTGATCGCCGAACCGTGGGACGTCGGTCCCGGCGGCTACCAGGTCGGCAACTTTCCGCCGCAGTGGACGGAGTGGAACGGCAAGTACCGCGACACCGTGCGTGACTACTGGCGCGGCGAGCCAGCCACCCTCGACGAGTTCGCCTACCGGCTGACGGGGTCCGCCGACCTCTACGAACGCACCGGCCGACGTCCGGTCGCGTCCATCAACTTCGTGACCGCCCACGACGGGTTCACGCTGCGGGACCTGGTGTCCTACAACGAGAAACACAACGAGGCCAACAAAGAGGATAACCGCGACGGCGAGAGCCACAACCGGTCCTGGAACTGCGGGGTGGAAGGGCCGACCGACGATCCGGAGATCAATGCGTTACGGGCCCGGCAGCAACGGAATTTCCTTGCCACGCTTCTGCTTTCGCAAGGCGTGCCGATGATCTCGCACGGCGACGAGCTCGGCCGTACCCAACAGGGCAACAACAACGTCTACTGTCAGGACGACGAGCTGTCCTGGATCAACTGGGCGCAGGCCGACACCGAACTGATCGAGTTCATTCGAGAGGTGTCGGCGCTGCGCACGGCACATCCGGTGTTCCGCAGGCGACGGTTCTTCAGCGGTAAACCAGTCGGCCGTCGCGGCGACGGCGGTCTGCCCGACATCGCGTGGTTCGCGCCCGAGGGCTCGGAGATGACGGAGGAGGACTGGGAAACGGGCTTCGCCAAATCGGTCGCGGTGTATCTCAACGGCCAGGGCATACCCGATCTCGACGTGCGCGGTCAGCGTGTTACCGACGACTCGTTCGTGCTGTACTTCAATGCTCACTACGAGCCCATCGAATTCACGCTGCCGCCAAAGGAATTCGGCGCAGCATGGGTGCCTGTGATCTACACGGCAGACACCACCACCGCTGAGGAAGCCGAAGCCGGTGACCGCAGGCACCAAGGTGGCCGTCGATGCGCGTGCGGTGATGGTGCTGCAGGCCGCGACGGACTAGCTCACTCGATGACGTCGTAGAACGAGTCCCCGTCCTCCGGGGTTCCGTCGATCTGGCCACGTTCGCGACCGTGCCTCTCCGGGTCCATGCGGTCGATTTCGTCGTTGCTGACCAACGTGAGCCCACCGCCCGCGTCGGAGTCGTGGGCGTCGCTCAGCGCCTGGCCACCCTCGTCGTCGCCCAGATCATCCGGATCCTCCTCCGCGAGTCTCTCGTCGAGTGTTTCGTTGTCCTTTGCCTCGATCCACTCCTCAGGTGGGTCGACAACCTCGTCACCGTCTTCATTGCGGACCTCGTCGGAGTCAAGCTCCTCGGCGGGCTCTAGTGGGTTGTCGTCAAAGTCGTCACTCGCCATGCCGCCCATGTTGCCCCACACATGCCGCGGCTTAACGAGGGGTCTACATTGACCGCCCGAAGGCACTGCGCCGAACGGGGTGGCCGGCCATGTCAACGGGGAGTCCGTGGTGGTCGCGCGGGCCGTTCGGTTGGCGGGAAACCGCAGCGTCGATCGGCGATGAGGCGGATTGCCCAACGGCGCGGATCCCGAGCGTGAGGCACCAGGGTGGGACGACCGGATTGTGATGGTCGCCGCCGACGAGGACTTCCTCGAGTGGCTGCGCGACTGGCTGACCGACAGCAGTCGCCGACTCAGAAGTGTTGTGCGCCAGCACGCTTGCTGATCGAGATCTCCTATCCGTACCAGGTCGTATGGTACGGTTGGCTGCTGTAGCAACCGTGGCCGCCGCGATGGCACTCGAGATTTTCACATTCTCGCTGACGCCGCCGGCCGGGCGGGCCGGGAGTAGGAGCCGAAGAGCGGCGGCGCCCTACCTGGCGGCCACGGTTGCCAGCAGCCCCCTCAGACGTAATTTTCACCGGTGTCAGTAACCCGCGGATCGCCGTATGCTGCCCAACATGGCGACGCTGACGGGTTCTGGCGGCCGACTGTCGGCCGCCGACTGGATCGAGGCCGGTTTTGCTGTACTTGCCGACAGCGGCCCAAACGCACTACGAGTCGACGCGCTGTGCGAGCGGTTGAACGTCACGAAGGGCAGCTTTTACTGGCACTTCACCGACATGCCCGCATACCGCAGCGCGCTGGTCGAGGCGTGGGGAAGCCTCCACGACCGCAACCGCCGACCGTTCGAGAACATGCCGGACGTCGATCCGCGGGAACGCCTGACAGTGATGATGCAGACGTTGGTCGCCCCGCAGCACTGGGCGCTCGAGCGTGCGATGCGGCTATGGGCGCTGACCGACGACGCGGTGCTGGCCAGCGTTCAGCGAAGCGACGCGCGGGTGCTGCGCGCCGTCCAGCAGGCGTTCGCCGACTGCGGGTTCGAGGCCGAGGACGCCGCACTGCGGTCGCTTGTGGTGTTCGCGGCGGGCGTCGGGCTCCTTCACGCGTCGGGCCCGATCCCGGCTGCGCCCCCCGAACTGCGGGACCGCTTCATGGATTTCATGCTGCGGCCGTAGCCGGTCACGCCCTGGCTCGTCGGCTCCAGACCGGTCTTCTTGTCGAGGTACTGCAGCAGGTCGTGGGCGGCCAGCTCGATGTCCTTGTGCCGCCATTCGGACGCACGGTACACGCAGGCGATCAACCCGGAGCGGTGCAGGCGGCGAAAATCCCCGTACACGAAGGCATATCGCGCCTTCGTGTGGTCCTTCGCCCCCTCGGTAAGCCCCAGATGCCACTCGGCGTACTCCTCCCAGGAGTGGGATTCGAGATATGCGTTCTGCACTTCGGCGCGCGGCTGCGCCTCACCCCAGTCGCTGTCGAGGACGTATTGGCGAGCATCGATGAGCGAGCGCGCCTTGGCCAGCGCGGCTTCGTTGAGAAGGTACTTGGCCATAGGCTCATTGTCCGCCCTGCGAAGCCGCCGTTGATGGCCGAGACTGATCCGCTGGAGTATGTCTGCCCGGGCTCCCCGGCGGGAAATGACTCTGTAGCAGAGGTAATATCAGGTCGTGGACACCCGCATCGATCTGATCGCCGAGCTGTTCAACGTGGTGGGACGGTTCCGGCGACAACTGCGTCGGTCGACCGGGCGCGGATTCGACGCCACCGGGCTGACCCAGTCGCAGGCCGAGATGCTGCGCTTGGTCGGCCGCCAACCGGGCATCTCCGTGCGGCAGGCGGCCACCGAGTTGGGATTGGTACCGAACACGGCCTCGACGCTGGTGTCCAAGCTGGCGGCTGATGGCCTGCTGATCCGCACCGTCGACTCCGACGACCGGAGGGTGGGCCGGCTGCGGCTGACCGAGCCTGCGCAACGCATCGCCGACGAATCGCGTGCCGCGCGCCGCGCAGCCCTGTCGGCAGTGCTCGACGAGCTGCATCCCGGCCAACTCGACAGCCTGGAGCGCGGATTGCAGGTACTCGCCGAGATGACCCGCATGCTGCACGAGAGGCAACCATGACAACGGCGCTTGCGATCGACTGTCAGCACCTGACCCACCGCTATGGCCAGTTCATCGCGGTCGACGACCTCAGCCTGCAGGTGCGCTGCGGCGAGACGGTCGGCCTGCTCGGCCCCAACGGAGCCGGCAAGACCACTGTGGTGCGCGTGCTGACCACCCTGACACCGGTCCAGAGTGGCGAGGTGTACATCTTCGGTCTCGACTCGCGTCGGCACACAATGGACATCCGGCACAACATCGGCTATGTGCCGCAACAGCTTTCGATCGAAGCCGCGTTGACCGGCCGGCAGAACGTCGAGCTGTTCGCACGGCTCTACGACGTGCCACGCAGCCAGCGGTCCGATCGGGTCGACGAAGCGCTGCACGCCATGCAGCTGCTCGACGTCGCCGACGGGCTGGCGGGCACGTACTCCGGCGGCATGGTCCGCAGGCTCGAGTTGGCGCAGGCGTTGGTCAACCGGCCGTCGCTGCTGATCCTCGACGAGCCGACGGTCGGTCTGGATCCCATTGCGCGCGACAGTGTCTGGGCTCAGGTGGGGCGCATGCAGCATGAGTTCGGCATGACTGTACTGCTCACCACTCACTACATGCAGGAGGCCGATGCGTTGTGCGATCGCGTGGCGCTGATGCACCACGGTCAGCTGCAGGCGGTCGGCTCGCCGACCGAATTGAAGGAGACGGTATCGCCGGACGCGACACTCGAGGACGTCTTCCGTCACTACGCCGGATCGGATCTGGGCGAGGACACCTCGCAGACCGGATTCCGTGCGGTCCGGTCGAGCAGGAGGACGGCGCGCCGTGTCAGTTGAGCAGAAGGTGGAAGTAGAGATCATCCGAGCGCCGCGCGGATGGCGTCGTGTCCGTGGAATGGCGATGCGGGTCGGCGCTTTCGCGATAGTGGAGCTGCAGAAGCTGCGCCACGACCGCACCGAGCTGTTCACCAGAATGGTGCAGCCCGCGCTGTGGCTGTTGATCTTCGGACAGACGTTCACCCGGCTGCACGTCATCAACACCGGCAATGTGCCGTACCTGGCGTTCCTGGCGCCGGGCATCATCGCGCAGTCGGCGCTGTTCATCTCGATCTTCTATGGCATCCAGATCATCTGGGACCGCGATGCCGGCATCCTCGCGAAGCTGATGGTGACGCCCGCGCCTGCGTCGGCGCTGATCACCGGGAAGGCGTTCGCGGCGGGTGTGCGCTCGGTCGTGCAGGTGATCGGGGTGGTGGCGCTGGCGTATCTGCTTGGCGTGCACATGACCGTCAACCCGCTGAGAATCCTCGGGGCGATGGGCGTTGTGGTGCTGGGCGCGGCGTTCTTCGCGTGTCTGTCGATGACGCTGGCCGGGCTGGTGCGCAACAGGGACCGGCTGATGGGCATCGGGCAGGCCATCACGATGCCGTTGTTCTTCGCGTCGAACGCGCTCTACCCGGTCGACGTGATGCCGCAGTGGCTGCGCTGGCTGTCGGCCGTCAACCCGCTCAGCTACGAGGTCAACGCGCTGCGCGGACTGCTGATCGGTTCGCCGACCAACGGCATCCTCGACATCGCCGTGCTGGTGGTCGCCGCGGTAGCGGGCATCGCCATGGCGTCGGTGTTGTTGCGCCGACTGGTGCGGTAGTTCAGGGTCGCGCCGAATTCTGCACCAGGGCTGCAGTTTCCGCCCCGCCCAATCACGACCATTGTGCCGAACTCGGTGAGACTACTTCGGCGCCGACAGGTTGTATACGGTGGCATCCCCAACGTTCGACGACGGGAAGGTGGCCGCGACCCACTCCGCAATGTCGGCGTGACCGCGGTTGCGCCCAGCCTGGTCCGTGGCCACGGTTGTTCACGACGACGTAGTAGGCCACCTTGTGCTGCGCCACGTCGTCCTGAAATTGGCTCAGCGTCGGCACCGGATCGCTGCCCGAGAACCCGCCGATCGCCATGACAGCTGTGCCCGTGGACAATTCGAGGCCCGCCGCGCTCGATGAGCGGTTGATCGCGGCGGACCATTCGGTGTTCGTACCCTTCAGAATCGCGTCGAGGTCGGCGATTGTCCGGAATCTGGCCGAAGCCGAAGTCGCCCTGCCGGGACGCGTCGGCGGGACCGACGGACGGCCCGCCGCCTTGATGCGGCTGGCCGATCGTGACGATGGCATACGCAGCGGGTCCGGCCAGCGCACCAACCAGTCCCACGCCCAACGCGCCGAGCGCGACCGCGCGGCGGGTCCCCGCCGTCCACGGCCCGAGTAGCGCGAGCACCGCCACGACCGCGAGCACCAGGATGGTCCACCGCAAACCGGGGACCCACTGGGCGTTCCGGCCGAGGACCCACCAACTCCAGACCCCGGTGCCACCCACCAGCACCGCCAAACCACCTCGGTACAACCACTTTTCGCGGCGCCGCCACAACTCGTGCAGCCCGATGGCGAACATCGCGGCCACCGGTGGCGCGATGGACATGCAGTAGTACGCGTGGACCATGCCGTGCATGAGGCTCAGCACCAGTCCGTCCACGACCAGCCAGCCACCGAACAGAATTGCCGCCGCCCGCGTCAGGTCTGTCCGCGGTGCACGTCCACGGGACAGCACGACCAGAACGGTTGCCAGCAGCGCCGCGGGCACCAGCCAGCCGATCTCGAAGCCGAATTCGCCGGCGAAGAGCCGCGACCATCCCTGCGATTGAGAACCAAATCCGCCGAACCCGCCGTGCCGTCCGAGATTCAACTGCGCGCCCGCCGCCGAACCGACCACCTGATCTGGCGGCCCGAACCCCATGTGGTTGCGGCCGAGAACACGGGCAAACCCGTTGTAGCCCAAGACCAGATTCATGAAGTTGTTGTCGGTCGAACCCGCGATGTACGGGCGCGACGCGCAGGCCACAGCAGGGTGAGCGCGACAAACCAGCCCGCCGAGAGGACGAAGGCAACTGCGGCCACCCCCACGTGTCGCAGCCGGGCCAGCAGTGTCGTCGGCGCGGCGACCAGGTACGCGGCGGCCAGCGCAGGGGCCACCATCAGCCCTTCGAGCATCTTGGCCAGGAACGCGAAACCCAGTGCGACACCGGCCCACGCCAACCACTTCGGGCTCGCATGCTGCAATGCACGCACGGTGCAGTACGCAGCGGCGGTCATCAACAGCACCATCACGGCATCTGGATTGTTGAACCGAAACATCAACGCCGCCACCGGAGTCAACGCCAGCACCAGACCGGCGAGCAACCCGGTGCGCGGGCCGCTGATGCGTGCAACCGCACCGTAGAGCAGTGCGACAGCGGCAACCGCCATCAACGCCTGCGGGATCATCATGCTCGCGCTGTTGAAGCCGAATATCTGCCCTGACAGCCCCATCACCCATTGCGAAACCGGCGGCTTGTCGACGGTGATGAAGTTGTGCGGGTCAAGCGAGCCGAACAACAACGCTTCCCAGTTCGTCGAACCCGCTTGCGCCGCAGCGGCGTAGAACTGGTTGCCCATCCCATTGATGGTGATGTCCCACAGATACATCACCGCGGCGCCTACCAGGAGCACGATGAGGCCCACCCGGTCCCACGTGATCGCGGTCAACCGGGTGGACGGTGTGCTTTTGGTATCGGCGGGCGGTGCTTGCGTCTCCAACGTCGTTGTCACACCCGCCAGTGATGCATCGCTAGGTTGCGTGAGCCTGTGAGGAACCGGCGAGACTGCTGCGGGTTGCCCTCAGCGCGTCGGCCAGCATCCACACCGAAATGCCAAGCAACGCCACGTCCTTGACCAGAAAATCAATGGTCAGCGAGGGCGCGGGATTACCCCGCCGATTCGTCGAAAGCGCCTGGCGTGGTGAACAGGAAGGTGATCCGGACATCACCGCTGAACTCTCGCTCCCAGGCTAGCTGACGATCCGCGCGATCGACTTCAGCGGGATCGGCAACCAGCTCGGCCGATGCCGCGCCTCATAGGCGGCCTCGTACACCGCCTTGTCCAGTTCGTAGGCCTCGAGCAGATGCCGGGAGTCGCGCGGGTCGGCGCCGGACACCGCCGCATACCCTTCGCAGAACGACGCAGCGTTGCGGTCCACCCATTCGCGGGCCCGCGCGGCCAACTGCCGTTCCTGGTCCTCGTCGGCGCCCTGATCCATCAGCCGTTGGTAGGCGGCGTACTCGAATGACCGCAACACGCCCGCCACGTCCCGCAGCGGGGAGTCGGGACGACGTCGCTCATCGAGCGGCTGTCCGGGTTCGCCCTCGAAGTCGATCAGCAGCCAGCCTTCCGGTGTCCGCAGCACCTGCCCGAGGTGCAGGTCACCGTGAATCCGTTGAACGGTGATCGTCTCCTCAGCCAGCTTGCGGTAGCGCTCCTCGATCAGCGGCGCGTACTGCGGCAGCTCGGGGACCGACGCGGCCGCGGCCGACAGTCGCTCCAACACGGTATCGGTCGGGAACAAGGTGGTCGACGTGCCGAGCTGCTCGGCCAGTGTTGCGTGCACGGACGCGACGGCCTCGCCGAGCCGGTAGGACTCGCCGGCAAAGTCGCCACCCACCTCGTCCGCATACAGGTCGCCCTCGGCGAACAGGTCACGGGTGCTTGCCGTGGCCATGTCCCACCCCTCGGCGGAGTTGGCGGCGAACTCGGTGACCATGCCGAGCGCGTACGGCTCTCCGCCGAGTGTCGTTTCGTAGGAACCAAGCAACCGCGCCACGTGCGGGTTGCCGGCCCGCGCCAGCACACGGTTGAGTTCGATGTCCGGATTGATGCCGGGCGTGATGCGGCGGAACACCTTGAACACGGCTTTTTCTTCGAAGATCACGCTGGTGTTGCTCTGCTCGGCGCTCGACACCCGCGGCGCGGCGTCCACCGGCAGACGTGACATCGGGCTCCTTGCCGAATCGCACGTCGCCGACCGTCGATGACGAATCGATCAGCGACAGCAGATATTTCGCGTCCGCCGGGTTGTACAGCGCGTCGTATGCGGTGCGGTCCTCATCGGCGCCAATGGTCGCCACGTTGCTGTATTCCTCGATGGGGCCGGTGTCCCAGCGAACGATCACCTGATAGCGCTCCGAGGGACCCTCGGTGTAGGTGACATCGAGCAGCACGAGGTCGAGGTCGTCGCGCAGCGAAACGACCACGGCGGGCTCCGCGGACGACAATTCACGGTTGCGTCCGGCATACCAGCGTTGCTGGACGATCCACTCGTCGAACGGCAGGTTCATGACTGTTCTCCAGGCTCCGGCGGCCGCAGCTGGAACCAGTAGAAACCGTGGCCGGGCAGAGTCAGCAGGTAAGGCAGCTGGCCGATGCGGGGAAACTCAACGTACCCGGTCATCTCAACAGGGGTGTACCCATTCCAGTTCTGCAGGTTCGACTCGATCGGCTGCGGGAACCGCGACAGGTTGTTCACACATAACACAGTGTCCTCGTCGATCTCGCGCACAAAGGTAAGCACCGACGGGTTGGAGCCACCTAACTCGCGGAACGTGCCGATCGCGAACGCGTCGTGGCGGCCGCGTACCGCGAGCATGGTCCTGGTCCAGTTCAACAACGAGGTCGAACTGTCGCGTTGGGCCTCGACGTTGACGGCCTGATAGCCATAGATCGCGTCCTGGTTCGGCGGCAGGTACAGCCGGCCGGGGGTGGCGGTCGAGAACCCGGCGTTGCGGTCCGGCGTCCACTGCATCGGCGTGCGCACCCCGTCGCGGTCGCCGAGCCAGATGATATCGCCCATCCCGATCTCGTCGCCGTAGTACAGCACCGGGGAGCCGGGCAGCGACAACAGCAGCGCGGTGAACAACTGCATCTGATTGCGGTCGTTCTCCAGCAGCGGCGCCAGCCGCCTGCGGATCCCGACGTTGGCCTTCATCCGCGGGTCCTTGGCGTATTCGGCGTACATGTAGTCGCGCTCTTCGTCGGTGACCATCTCGAGCGTGAGCTCGTCGTGGTTGCGCAGGAAGATGCCCCACTGAGCCATGTCCGGGATCTCCGGGGTCTGCGCGAGGATCTCCGAGATGGGAAACCGCGACTCGCGGCGCACCGCCATGAAAATGCGTGGCATCAGCGGGAAGTGGAAAGCCATGTGGCATTCGTCGCCCCCCGTGTCGGGATTGCCGAAGTACTCGACGACGTCGGCCGGCCACTGGTTCGCCTCGGCCAGCAGCACCCGGCCGGGGAACTCGTCGTCGATGACCTTGCGGCAGTGCTTGAGGAACGCGTGCGTCTCGGGCAGGTTCTCACAGTTGGTGCCATCGCGCTCGAACAGGTACGGCACCGCGTCGAGCCGGAACCCGTCGATGCCGAGGTCGAGCCAGAACCGAAGCACGTCGAGCATCGCTTCCTGCACGGCGCGGTTGTCGTAGTTGAGGTCGGGTTGATGCGAGAAGAACCGGTGCCAGTAGAACTGCCGCCGCACCGGATCGAACGTCCAGTTCGACTCCTCGGTGTCGACGAAGATGATTCGCGCGTCGCCGTACTTCTCGCTGGTGTCACTCCACACGTAGTAGTCGCCGTATGGCCCGTCGGGATCACGCCGCGACTCCTGGAACCACGCGTGCGACTCGGACGTGTGGTTCATGACGAGATCGGTGATGACCCGAATCCCACGTCGATGTGCCGCGTCCAACAACTCGACGAAATCGTCGACGGTGCCGAACTCGGGCAGCACCTTGTAGAAGTCGCGGATGTCGTAGCCGCCGTCGCGCAGTGGCGAGTCGTAGAACGGCGGCAACCAAAGACAATCGATGCCAAGCCACTTGAGGTAGTCGAGCTGTTCTGTCAGCCCACGCAGGTCACCGGAGCCGTCGGAGTTGGAGTCATAGAACGCCCGCACCAGCACCTCGTAGAACACCGCGCGCTTGAACCAGGTGCGGTCCTCCGGCAGGGCGCGCGCGTGCCCGAAGTCGTCAGCGGTGGGGTGTTCGACCACGCCGTCCTCGACGTGGCTGCCTTCCGCCGGATCGTGTACCCCGGCTTCCGCGGTGCTGTGGTCCATTAGCCTTCAAACCTACCCATGTCGGCCGAAACTGAATCGCCGCCGACGGCGTCGGCCACCGGGTGCCTTCCCCCGGCAAACTCGACGTCGACGACGCGTTGAATCCGCAATCAAGTCAGGTTACGGTTTCGGCGTCCTAGATCCGTCAGCGTGGCGATCTGACCATCACTGGCGTTGTTTGTCCGACAAAGAATCGAGTGGCCGTGCGCCGGGTGCGACGTTGGGTCAGCGGCTGTACGTCGCCCGCGGGAGCGCCAAGCTGTCGACCAAGGAGGCGGCCAACGGGGTGGGTCTGCGTAAGGACCTCATCGAGACCGTCGAGGCGGAGGAACCCGCCACAGAAGACGAGACCAGCCGGATCAAGGACCTGATCGCCGCACTCGGCGCACTGACGCGACCATCGCCTTCGACGTCGGTTGAGCCAGCGTCGGTTATGGCATGAAACGCGCGGCCCGATTGTTCCGCAGCATGTGACCCGCGCTTGCTTGCCGGTGGCCGATGACGGTGCCGCTGACCGTCATGAGCAGCAGACCTGCGACCCCCGGCAATGCGGCAACGGCCATGTCGGTCACCTTGGCTGTGCGCACATACTGCTGATACCCGACCCGGGTGGCCGGTATTTCGGCCGGAACGGGACCAGTCGCGGGCGGCGCGGCGGGGGTGGGCGCAGGCCCACGCATCCCGGGCGGAGCGCCGGCAACGATCGAGGTAGGCACATGTACCTGGCTACCCAGACGCCCCCCGGCCGGCGGCGGCGCAACAGCGACCGGCGGAATGACCGTCGGTATAACGGGCCGCGGCGGCGCAACGGGCGGCGGCGCGATCACCAGCGGAGCCTCGATGGGCTGCGAGTCACCGGCCGGGTAATCGGATCCGCCCTTCCCTGAGGAGTCGAGGGCCTCCACATCCGGTTTCTCACTTGGTACCTCGCTGGTGCGGAAGTTCGGCGACGGCGTTGGCTGCGGCTGCGGCTGCCCGTACGCCCGCAGTATCGAACCGGTCGGCACGGAGATCACCACGGTGGTGAACGAAGATTGGGCGCGCGCGCCGGTTCCCGTTACCAGTCGCGGAACAGGCATGTAGATGGTCAACCGCTGGGCCATCGAGGCACGGCCGATACCCGGGTCCTTCGCGCTACCGTCGTGCGCGTCAAGCTCCTCGGTGCTGCCTCGCCCCGACGCGACGACCTCCGCCTCCGACTCGACCCGAGTGCCGGACGGATTCAGTTCGGCGTCGGCTTGTTCCCCTCGTTCCTTGCTCGCACCCGAGCCAGGAGACCAACCGGGACCGAACGTCACACGGGAACCATTTGGCCCGAGGTTGAGCGCTCCGCTGATTCCACGCTCATCGATCGTTAGTCGGGGACCGTCGGGACCGAGATCGAAGCCACCGCGGAATCCCGGTTGACGGCTGATCCGAATTCCGCCCGGTCCGACCTCGAATCCTCCGCGATCTTCGCGAGCACCGATTCGGACAATGGGGGGACTGACCGGCGTCTGGGCAACGTCGTTGCGTGGCTTGTTGTCGTTATCCTTCTCGTGACCAATGCCAAGTCCGCCAAGTCCGGAATCGGCTGACGCGATCCCGCCGCCCATCAGCAGACCTGCAGCAACCAAACCGGCGCACGCGAGTAAACGCACGACCGGCTGTGCCACGATCCCCACTCTCCCCACGAAACAGTTGCTTCACAGACAGCTAAGTAGTCTGCAATTCTCGCATATTTGCGTCAACGCGTTGCCCTATTGAAGTTGCTGGCAATTGACAGTATTCGACGCATTCGTCATTTATTGCTGTGCGCCCGGCAATCACGCCGATATTCGGTATCGTGCCAACGTGGCGTCCCGTGATCACGGCGACCCGGGTGATGCCCCGTCGGTCCCTCCCCCGCTTACCGTCGTCGCCAATTCCATTCGCCCGTCCGCCGCCGAGGAAGCTCGCACGATCGCGGCGTCGACCAATGCGGGCACGCTGGCGACGTTGACCACCGACGGCGATCCGTGGGCGTCGTTCGTCACCTATGGACTGCTCCGCGGTGCGCCGGTGCTCTGCACGTCGAATCTGGCCGAGCACGGCCGCAACCTCGCCGCCGACCCCCGCGCCAGCATCGCGATCGTGGCGCCGCATGGCGATGCCGATCCGCTCGCCAGCGGCCGCGTCACACTGGCAGGCGACCTCGAGGAACCCACCGGCGAGGAACGTGCGGCCGCCCGCGATGCGCACCTGTCCGCCGTCGCCGCGGCGAAGTACTACATCGACTACAGCGACTTCTCGCTATGGGTGCTGCGGGTGCGGCGAGTGCGCTGGGTCGGCGGGTACGGGAGGATGGATTCGACGACCGGCGAGGCCTACGCCGCCGCCGAACCGGACCCGGTCTCGCCGCGGTCGGACGGGGCGATCGCTCATCTCAACGGCGACCACGCCAATGCCCTCGTCGCGATGGCTCAGGCGCTCGGCGGGTATCCCGACACCACCGCGGCCACCTGCACCGGCGCCGACCGGTACGGGCTCGATCTGAGAGTCGTCACGCCGCGCGGCGTGGCCTACGCTCGGATCGGTTACGCCACACCGATCAACTCGATCGACGAATTGCGTTCGGCCACGGTCGAGTTGACGCATCGCGCGCGCCAGGCCTGAAATACCATCTCGATATGTCTGTAACCGACCGACCGGACACCTGGCAAGCCGCCTTCGATCTCATCCGCACCCGCGGTTACGAGCATCGCGAGGAACCGTTCAAGCTGGCCAGCGGCCAGCTCAGCCACGACTACATCGATGGCAAGTTCGCCGTCGACACCGGAGAGCGGCTGGCGATCGTCAGCCGTGCGGTCGCCGACCTTGCCGCCAGGCACGGGATCGAGTTCGACGCCGTCGGCGGCCTCACCATGGGCGCGGACCCACTGGCACACGGCGTCGCGATGGTCACCGGCAAAGCCTGGTTCTCGGTGCGCAAGGAGCAGAAGCAACGCGGCCGCGAACAGTGGATCGAAGGCACCCGACTCGAATCGGGGACACGTGTGCTGCTCGTCGACGACGTGATCAGCACCGGCGGGTCCACCGAGAAGGCGTTCGAGCGCGTGACGGCGGTGGGTGCCGTCGTCACAGGGGTGATTCCGATGGTCGACCGCGGCGACGTCGCCACCAAACGCTTCGCCGCGCGCAACGTGCCGTTCGTCGCGCTGGTCACCTACCGCGACCTCGGCATCGAACCGGTCAAGGACGTCTGACCGCACCGCATCAATATTGACCGCTTGCGCGTCAAAACAGCGTCAAGACTCGTGCCATCCGGCCATGACCGGCGCACCGTGGCCTTATGACATTGCTGGACTATCTGCCGTCCTTGCACAGGGCCGCCGCGACGCGCATCGACCCGGCGATTTGGCCGTGTACCGCAAGCGTCGACGACCTGGGTCGCCTCTGCGTCGGAGACGTGGCCTTGACGGACATCGCCGACGAGTTCCGCACACCGGCATACGTTCTCGACGAAACCGACTTTCGGCACCGGCTGACTCGCTACCGCACCACGCTGCGCAACGCCGAAATCGTCTATGCCGCCAAGGCACTGCTGACGACAACCGTCGCGCGCTGGGTCGCCGAGGAGGGCGCAGGCGTCGACGTCAGCTCCGGCGGTGAGCTGGCGACCGCGCTCGCGGGAGGCGTCGACCCGGCGCGAATCATCATGCACGGCAACGCCAAATCGCTCGATGAGCTCAACGATGCAGCCGAGGTGGGTGTCGGCCGTGTGGTCGTCGACTCGCTGATGGAGATCGCCTACCTGGCGTGCGAGGTGCGACGGCCGCAACGAATACTGATTAGGGTGACGCCCGACATCGACATCCACGGCCATGCCGCGGTGACGACCGGCGTCAACGACCAGAAGTTCGGCTTCACCCTCGCAGGCGGTCACGCCGCGGAGGCGGTGAAACGAATTCTGCACCAACCACTTCTGGAGCTGGTCGGGTTGCACTGTCACATCGGATCGCAGATCACAGATCCGGCGCTGTACGGCGAAACCATCCGCAGGATGATCGCCGCCATGGCCGACATCCGGGCTCGGCACGGTGTGATTCTGCCCGAACTCAACATCGGCGGTGGACACGGCATCCCTTACGTCACAGGCGATCCCGAACTCGACCCGGCCGAGCTCGCCGACGTCATCGACGATGCCCTGGACTGGGCGTGCGCCTCAGAACGGTTCCCTCGGCCGCGGATCGTGGTCGAGCCCGGACGCGCGGTAAGCGCACGCGCCGGGGTGACGCTGTACCGTGTCGCGTCGGTGAAGTCTCAATCGGGTGGACGCACGTTCGTCGCGGTAGACGGCGGCATGTCCGACAACCCACGCGTCGCGCTGTACGGTGCGAAATACACTGTGGCGCTGGCCAACCGCCATTCGCTTGGTCCCACGAACGTCGTCACGATCGCCGGCAGGCACTGCGAGTCCGGTGACGAGATCGCCCGTGACGTCGAGTTGCCCGCCGATGTCCATCCCGGCGACCTGCTGGCGGTGGCGTGCACCGGGGCCTATCAGCACAGCATGGCGTCGAACTACAACATGGTGGGGCGCCCGCCAATCGTCGCGGTCCGGCGGGGCGAAGTCACTGAACTCGTGCGCCGCGAGACGACCGCAGACCTGCTGGCGCGCGACCGCGGATGGTCAGGCGGCGTCACCCTTCACGACTAGCACGCACCTCGGTTCGATCCCGACCCTCACCGATGCGCCAAGGGTGAACCTCCTGGCCTGCAAACTCGCCATCTGCGAGTTCTGATCGCTCGGCCCGGATTGCGGCCGAGCGCGCATTTGCCCTGGTGCCGGCGCTAGCATCACTATGTGGCTGAACGCGAAGTCTCGGGGGACTTCGACTACGTCTGGGATGACCCTGTCGATGTCGACGGGTTGACCAGCCACGACCAGGGCTTGGAGGCCCAGCCGGCGGAGGAACTCGATCGCCCGCGCAACGACCCGGACGACGACCTGTGGGATGAACCAGACGACAACCTCTGGGATAACCAGCCGGGGCCCAACGACCCGGGCCACTTCGACGCGTTCAACATCAACACCTGGAACTTCGCGCCTGCGCCGACGCCGCCGTGGTACCGCACCAGGCAGGCGCTCACCGCGATCATCGCGGTGTCCGCCGCCATGGCCGCGATCGTGGTCTCGGCCGTGCTGCTGGTGTTCAGCGGCCCTGGCGACACCGGCGACCAAGTGACGACATCGGTCACCCCGACGGCACCGACGAGCGTGGCGCCGGTTCCGGTGGCGACCAGCGCGCTGCCGCCACTGCCGCCACCGCCGCCGGAGACGCGCCCCCGCCGGAGACGGCCCCGCCGGAGACGGCCCCGCCGGAGACGGCCTCGCCGGAGACGGCTTCGCCGGGAACACCGAGCCGAGATACACCCCGACTTCTGAACCGCGACCGACGAAGGAACCGGAGATCAACGTGACGCGCACGCCCATCACGCGGTTACCGATCAGCGTCGCGCCGCAGCCGCGTGGTCCGCATACCGGAAACCGTTAGCGCTGCTGGTCCCGCCAGTCCAGCATGTCCTTCAGCTCGCCGAAGTCGTAGCCATCGTCAGTGGGATGGATTTCGGTGGTGAACAGGGTGACGCCCTCGGTTAGGAATTCGTCGGCATTTTCGCGCCCGGTCCAGTGCACCGCGCGCTCGATCCGGGTCTCATCGCGGCCGGCTTCGGCCACGAGGTCCCGCAGGATCGCGTTCTTGCGGCGATACTCGGCCACGCTGGCGAAGGTGTGCCAGATGTCGGCGTGCTTGGCCACGATCGGCAGGGTCCTCTTGACCCCCATGCCGCCGATGAGGATGGGGATCTTGCGCACGGGTGGCGGGACCAACCTGGTGAGCCGGTTCTCGATGCGAACCAGGTTGTCTTCGAACAGGTCCATCCGGGACTTGATTGTGCCGAAGTCGTATCCGTAGACGGTGTAATCCTTTTCGTACCAACCCGAGCCCAGGCCGAGGATGAGCCGGCCGCCGCTGATGTGGTCCACCGTGCGTGCCATGTCGGCCAGCAGATCGGGATTGCGATAGCCGATGCCCGTCACCAGAAGGCCCAGCTCGGCGTGGCTGGTGATCTCACTCCACGACGCGAGCGCGGTCCAGCCCTCGAAATTATTGACGTCGGGCTGCTCGGGCATCAGCAGCGGCAGGCCATCCTCGGATGGCTCCGCGAACGGCTTGTGGAAGTGGTCATAGCCGAAGATGGCGTCGGCGCCGAGTTCGTCGGCGGTCAGCACCGCTTCGCGCCAGGTTCGGTAGTCGGGTGTACCGCCGGGCCAAAGCTGGACGCCGACGCGGATGGGGTTGGTCATGGCGTTCTCCTGTCGTGATGCCGGTGACGTTTGGTCACAACACGGCGGGACACGCGACTATTGCGGTCGGTGATATCCGCGGCCGATAGCGGTCATAAATTTCGTGCATCGCAGGACCGGAAGAAGCCTGCCCGGAGTGCGATTTACTAAGGTATGCCAACACTCGAGGGTTCAACCGCACTGGTCACCGGAGCGACAGCGGGCATCGGCAGGGCGATCGCGCAGCAACTGGCCGCACTCGGAGCCGAGGTCGTGGTGCACGGACGCAGCCCCGAACGGGGTGCCGAGACGGTGCAGGCGATCGAAAACGGGGGCGGTAAGGCGCGTTTCGTGGCAGCCGACTTGTCAAGGCCCGACGAGGTGCGCCGGCTGGCGGACGAGGCGGGTCCTGTCGACATCCTGATCAACAATGCGGGCATCTACCGGTTCGGGGCGACGGCCGACACCGACGACGCGTTCTTCGACGAGCACGTGAACCTGAACCTGCGTGCGCCCTACATCCTGGTGCAGAAACTCGTCCCGGGCATGGTCGAACGGGGGCACGGCGCCGTCGTCAACATCAGCACGGTGGCCGCCTCGACGCCGGCTCGCCAGGCGGGCATCTACGGCGCCACCAAGGCCGGTGTGGAGCTCCTCACCCGTGTGTGGGCCGACGAGTTCGGCCGCTCGGGCGTGCGGGTGAACACGGTGTCGGCTGGGCCGACGGAGACGCCGGGCACCGCGGTCACGCCTGGGCTCACTGACGGGCTCGCCGCCACCACGGCGCTGGGCCGTGTCGCCGATGCCGACGAAATCGCCCGCGCAGTAACGTTTCTGGCCTCGCCGGACGCCAGCTACATCAACGGTGCAATCCTGCACGCCACCGGCGGCCAGGTCGCCATCGCGCCGTAGCCCTGGCCCTATCCGTCGTCGGGGCTGTCGAACGTGGTGATGAAGTGTCCGACATCGCGTCGACGCGAACTGGCCAGCCACACCGCCCAGGTTCTGCGCACCACCGGGTTGCCGACCAACGGCGCCCACACGACGGCCTCGGGTAGCTGGTCCAGCCGGCGCCGCGGGGCCAGCGCGAACGCGTGCCCGGAGCTGACCGAGGCGTACTTCACCGCAACAATCAGCTCCAGGTCCTCCGGCACTGGCGGACCGATGTCGATTCCATGGCTGCGCAGGATCGACGTCAGTTCGTCGAACCAGGCAGGACTGCCTGTGCGCGGGAAGCCGACCCAGTTCAACCCGTGCAGCGCATCCAGCCGCACGCCGTCGGGGCCGACGAGCTCGTCGGCTAGGCTGGACGCGATCAAGATGCCGAGGTTCTCCCGCGACACCAGCATCGCGTCGAACTCGGGACCTGCCGGGCGTTCGCGCACGAGTCCGACGTCGAGCGTGTCGTCACGTAGTGCCGCGAATTGCGCCGCCGTGGAGAGCTGGCGCGGAACCACCTGTGTCTCAGGGTATTTCGCGGTGAAGCGGGCCAACGCGCGCGGTAGCACGTCCGGGTCCAACTCCAGCGGGATCGCCAGCCGGATGACACTGCTGCCGTCGGTGATCAACTCGGCCATCGTCGCCAGCGCCTGGTCGCGGCGCGCCAGCACCGCGCGCGCCTCCGCCAGAAACGTTATGCCCGCCTCGGTCGGCTGCACACCGGTGCTGCTGCGCACCAGCAGCTTGACGGCCAGTTCGCGTTCGAGGTTGTTCACGGTCTGCGACAGCGCGGGCTGGCTGACATGGAGGCGGCGCGAGGCGGCCGACAACCCGCCCTCCTCCACGATCGCGACGAAAGCGATGAGTTCACGGAACTCCATGTCTACGACCACCAGGAAAGCGTCGCCGACCCCGCCATGCGCCGAGCTTATAGCCACGATGCACGACCTTCAGTAGTCAAAGGAGAGGAATCCGAGAATGGACGACACGTATGACGTCATCGTGATCGGCGCTGGCCCGGTCGGGCAGAACGTCACGGAACGCAGCCGCGCCGCCGGCCTTTCCGTAGCGGTGGTGGAACGCGAACTCGTCGGCGGCGAATGTTCCTACTGGGGCTGCGTACCGAGCAAGGCGCTACTGCGGCCCGTGCTTGCAGTGGCCGACGCCAGACACGTGGACGGGGCGCGCGAAGCGGTCGGCGGCTCGATCAACACCGACGGTGTGTTCGGCAGGCGAGATCGGTACACGACGAATTACGACGACACCGGTCAGGCCAGCTGGGTCAAGGCGACCGGAGCCGACCTGATCCGCGGACACGGCAGGCTGGATGGCCCGCGCCGGGTTGCCGTCGCCAGGCCCGACGACCAGACCGTTGTGCTGACGGCCCGGCATGCCGTCGCGATCTGCATCGGCAGCACGGCCGCGCTGCCCGACCTGCCGGGTATCGCCGAGGCACGGCCGTGGACGAACCGCAGGGCAACCGACAGCAGTTCGGTTCCTGCTCGGTTGGCCGTCGTCGGCGGTGGCGGCGTCGCCGTCGAAATGGCCACGGCGTGGCGTGGTTTGGGCTCCGAGGTCACGCTGCTGGCCCGCCGCTCAGGCCTGCTGCCGCGGATGGAGCCCTTCGTCGGGGAACTTGTCGGGCAGGGCCTCGCAGAGGCGGGTGTGGACGTGCGCGTCGGCGTCTCGATCACCGAACTGCGCAGGCCGGGCGGCACCGGACCGGTCACCGTCTCGCTTGACGACGGCACTGAGCTGGAGGTCGACGAGGTGCTCTTCGCCACTGGCAGGACGGCACTCACCAACGACATCGGTTTACAGACAGTTGGTTTGGCGCCGGGGTCGTGGCTCGACGCCGACGACACCTGCCGGGTGCGTGACGTGGCCGACGGCTGGCTGTGCGCGATGGGTGACGCCAACCATCCTGCACTGCTGACCCACCAGGGCAAGTACCAGGCACGCATGGCGGCCGGGGCGATTGCTGCGCGCCGCCGGGCAACCGGTGGACACCGCGGCGTGGGGCTGCCACACCACCACCGCCGATACACACGCGGTGCCGCAGGTGTTCTTCACCGATCCGGAGGCCGCGGCGGTCGGGCTGTCGGCGATCCAGGCGGAGCAGGCGGGGTATCGGACCCGCGTGGTGGACGTGGACATCGGCGACGTGGTGCCTGGGGCGAAGTTCTATGCCGACGGCTACACCGGGCGGCCCCGGATGGTCGTCGACCTCGACGCAGGCACGCTGCTCGGCGTCACGTTCGTCGGCCCAGGGGTCGGCGAAATGCTGCACTCCGCGACCATCGCTGTGGCGGGACAGGTTCCGGTGGACCGACTATGGCATGCCGTGCCCTGCTTCCCGACGATCAGCGAGGTGTGGCTTCGGCTGTTAGAGGCGTATCGCGACGAGTAAGAACTACGCCGCCGGCTGACGGACCGATCTCCCTGCACGGACGAGTCGATGTGAAGCAGATGCGCCATCCCTGGTTCTCCATAGATAGTTTGTCTAATACAAACTATCTATACCACAAGGACTGTTTGCCTATTCCAGTAGCCTGGACAGGTGGATGACCTGCCAATTGTCCGGCCTGAGGAGCACCTGTCAGCCCCGCTGCTCGTCCACCTCGCGCGCCGGATGCAGACCGAGGCCGAGGTCGAGCTCGTCGCATTCGGGGTGCGCGCGCGCCATGTCATCGCCCTGACCCTGCTGCGCGATCTCGGTGAACAGAACCAGCGACCTGCCCGCGACGCTGGGGATGGACCCCACGAATGTCGTCGCGCTGCTGAACGAGCTGGAGGCCGACGACCTGGTGCAGCGACGCCGGTCACCGCAGGATCGTCGCCGCCACACCGTCTCGCTGACAGCCGCAGGCCGGGCATGCCTCGACGAAATCGAGCACCCTCTCACCGGTGTTGAGCAACGCGTGCTGGACCCGCTGACCGCCGAGGAACAGCAGACGTTCTATGCACTGCTGTCGCGCGCCACCGCGGTCCCCACGTGCGCGGAGGCCCTCGACACCACCCGGGCGTGCATGGAGGACCAGCGCGCCAGGAATAGTCTGGACTGATGGCCGAGTTCGACGCCGCGGCCATGTTCGCGGAATCGCCGGTGGCAATGCTCGCCACAGCCGGCGCCGAGGGAACGCCGCACGTGGTGCCGATCGTCTTCGCGGTTCACGACGACGTGGTGTACACCGCCGTCGATGCGAAACGGAAGACCACCCGGCGGCTGCGGCGCCTGGCCAACATAGAAGCCAACCCGGTGGTGAGTCTGCTCGTCGACCACTATGACGACGACTGGTCGCAGCTGTGGTGGGTGCGCGCAGACGGGATGGCGGCAATCCATTACAGCGGCGAGGAGATGGCCGCCGGGTATGCCTTACTGCGCCATAAATACGTTCAGTACCAACGGATTGCGCTCGACGGGCCCGTCGTCACGGTCGACGTGCAGCGCTGGTCGTCCTGGCAGGCATGATCATTGAGAATCCTCCTCATGTCCGGGCGAACGCTTCGGCCGTGGCGGGAACCTTGTCGAGGAACCCCAGCACGGTCTGGATGCGCCCGGAGTGGTCGCTGACGGCGACGTCGAAGCCCACGATCGGTGCCGGCGACCCCGCGGGCCCCAACTCCCAACCGAACCGGGCTTGGTTGTGGTGCCCGTCGACCGGGCCGGCCAACCGGAAGCGCAGGCCGGGGAACTGCTGCTGGACCGCGCCGATCATCGACGCGATCGCCTCCCTGCCGTCGGCCACGCCCATCGGGTCGACGTAACGGGCGTCCTCGGCGTAGAGCTCATCCACGGCGGCGCGGCGGGCACTCGGGTCGGTCTCGTTCCAGGTGTCGATGTAGCGCTGTGCCAATTCGTCATAAGCGGTCATGGCTCCAACCCTCGCCCCGGAGCGGACATCTGTCGATTACCTGGCGGGTAGGTGCAACGTCACTCCGACGGGCCCAACATGGCGTTCATGCGGCCGATCTCCAGCTGCTGCCAGTCGATGATGATCTTGGCCATCTTCACGGCCGTCGCATTCTCACCCTGTGCAACTTCCGGCTCTGCCATCGCGACAGCACCCTGATGGTGGATGATCATCGATCTCAGCCACAGCTCGTCGAACTCGGCACCCGTCAGCGTGGGCAGCTTGGCCATCGTGGCCGCGTCGACCATGCCGTCCATGCTCATCCCGTCGTGTCCCATGTGATCCGAAGCGGCCGGTTCGCCCCACTGCTGGAGCAATCCCTGCAATGTGTCGATCTGAGCCTGCTGGTCCAGCGCAATGTGTTTGGCCATGACGATGAGTTGCCGGTTGGTGGTGCGGGACGGCACCATCGCCGACATGTCGAGTGCCTGCTGATGATGCGGGATCATCTTCTGGACGAACGTGACATCAGCCGCGTTGTGCTTGGGTGCCAGCGCCTCCGGGGCCGGTGACGATTCCCCACATGAACTCACGACGGCGGTCGTAACCACCGCTGCAAGCAAAGCGGCAATGCGCATCCCGACGGAGGGCATGAACCCAGCGTAGGAGGAACCCTCCAGCCGGGCGCAGCGCCACGTGCAGCACGTGCTCGGTGGGACGGGTCCGATCGATGTCGAACGCGGGCCGCCAACGCCATCGAAGACATGTTCGCCCGCGCCGAGCTGTGGTCATGCCGAAACTGACCACTGCCGCCCGCGAAAGTCATCGAATCCCTTGTGCTCGGTGTCGGTTCGGGGAATTGTGGATTAACAGATCCAGTGGGCGGCGGAGTGGCCGTCCGAGCTTGATTGTCGGCTCGGCCGACGTGGATCGGAAGGGACCGTCATGGCCGACAAGACGACAACTTCCCAGGGCGCCGGAGCCGCCCCCACCGCGGACAGTCCGGCCGCCATCCGCAATGTGGTGCTGGTGGGCCCATCGGGTGGCGGCAAGACCACACTCGTCGAGGCGCTGCTGGTCGCCTCCGGGGTTCTCACCAGACAGGGCTCGGTGGTCGACGGCACCACGGTCTGCGACAGCGATGAGGCGGAGATCGCACAGCAGCGATCGGTCGGCCTCGCGCTCGCGTCGCTGGAGCACGACGGGATCAAGGTCAACCTCATCGACACGCCCGGCTACGCCGACTTCGTGGGCGAGTTGCGGGCTGGGCTGAGGGCAGCGGACTGTGCGCTGTTCGTGATCGCCGCCAACGAAGGTGTCGACGACCCGACCAAGTCGCTGTGGCTGGAGTGCGCTCAGGTGGGCATGCCGCGCGCGGTGGTGATCACGAAGCTCGACCACGCCCGCGCCAACTATGAGAGCGCTCTGGCGGCGGCACGGGAGGCGTTCGGCGAGAAGGTGCTTCCGTTGTATATGGCCGCCGACACGCCATGTACCGGCCTGATCGGGCTGCTCTCCCAGACGCATTACGAGTACTCCGACGGCAAACGCACCACGACGCACGCGCCGGACGCGTCGTACTCCGATGCGATCGAGGAACTGCGCGGCACGCTCATCGAGGGAATCATCGAGGAGTCCGAGGACGAGACGTTGATGGACCGCTACCTCGCTGGCGAGGAGATCGATCAGGCCGTGCTGATCGACGACGTGGAAAAGGCTGTCGCCCGCGCGTCGTTCTTCCCGGTGATCCCAGCATGCAGCGGCACCGGCGTCGGAACGCTGGAGCTGCTGGAGATCATCACCAGCGGGTTTCCGTCGCCCCCGGAACACCCGCTGCCCGAGGTCTTCACGCCACAGGGCAAGACCCGCAACGGGCTGACCTGCGACCAGAACGGATCGCTGCTTGCCGAGGTGGTCAAGACGACGTCGGATCCCTACGTCGGCAGGGTCAGCCTGGTCCGGGTGTTCTCCGGGACCATCAGGCCCGACGCGACGGTGCACGTGTCGGGCCATTTCTCGTCGTTCTTCGGTTCCGACGGGTTCCTATCCTCGTCCGTCACCCACGCCGACTCCGGTTCGATGGCGGGCCACGCCGACCACGATGAAGACGAGCGCATCGGCACGTTGTCGTTCCCGCTCGGCAAGCAGCAGCGGCCCGCGCCTGCCGTCGTGGCAGGCGACATCTGCGCGATCGGCAAGCTGAGCAGAGCCGAGACCGGCGACACGCTGTCTGATAAGTCGGATCCGCTGGTGCTCAAGCCGTGGACGATGCCCGAGCCGCTACTGCCGATCGCAGTGCAACCGCGCGCCAAGACCGACGAGGACAAGCTGTCGGTCGGGTTGCAGCGACTCGCCGCCGAGGACCCGACGCTGCGCATCGAACAGAACCCCGAGACCCATCAGATCGTGCTGTGGTGCATGGGGGAGGCCCATTCGGGTGTGGTGCTCGAGGCGCTGGCCCGGCGGTACGGCGTGGCCGTGGACACCATCGGACTGCGGGTCCCGCTGCGAGAAACGTTCGGCGGCAACGCCAAAGGACACGGCAGGCACGTCAAGCAGTCCGGCGGACACGGCCAGTACGCGGTCTGTGACATCGAGGTGGAACCGCTACCGGAGGGCTCAGGCTTCGAGTTCGTCGACAAGGTGGTCGGTGGCTCAGTGCCACGCAACTTCATCCCCAGCGTCGAGAAGGGTATCCGCGCGCAGATGGAGAAGGGTGTCGGCGCGGGCTACCCGGTGGTGGACATCCGGGTGACGCTGTTCGACGGCAAGGCCCACAGCGTGGACTCGTCGGATTTCGCGTTTCAAATGGCCGGCGGGCTGGCGCTCCGCGAGGCGGCCGCGGCGACCCGGGTGAACCTGCTCGAGCCGGTCGATGTCGTGTCGGTGCTGGTGCCCGACGACATGGTCGGCGCGGTGATGGGCGATCTGGCAGGGCGACGGGGCCGCGTGCTGGGCACCGACAAGGTTGGCGAGGACCGCACGCTGATCAAGGCCGAGATTCCCGAGGTCGAGTTGACCCGCTACGCAATCGATTTGAGGTCGCTTTCACATGGGGCCGGATCGTTCACCCGATCGTTCGCGCGCTACGAGCCGATGCCCGAGTCGGCGGCGGCCAAGGTGAAGACGTCCGTCTGACGTGCTGACGCCTACCTGCTAGCTGGGGGCGCCTTTTGGGCGCCAACCGGGACGACGCGTGCCATTGCGCGCGGAAGCCTGGAATGTGTGGGAACACTGACGGAGTCGAAACCGTAGCGCTGTGGCGGAATTTCGCGCGCAGCGCGCAGGACGCGATCACCGTCAATCTTCCCTATTTCCATGATTTCGAAGGAGTCACCAATGAATATCAAACGACTGATTAGCAGTGTCGCCATCGCCGGCATCGTCGGCGCGTCCACCCTCGGCATCGGTGCGGGAATCGCCGGCGCCACCCCGGCCCAGCCGAGTTCCGGAACTGCGGCGGTTCAGCCGGTCGACTGGCACGGTGGCGGCCACTGGCATGGCTGGGGACACGGTTACCGCGATGGATGGCGCGGGGATCGGTGGTGGCATCCCTGGGGCTGGCCGTGGCACTGGTGAGTGGTCGGCCTACGCGGCGCACGGAATGGTCGCGGCAAGCGACGTGCCGACCCCGGCCGGGCTGTTGACCCACAGGTGACCGCCGACCGCCTCGACGCGGTCGACAAGCCCGATCAAACCGGATCCCTTCGCCGGGTCGGCGCCTCCGGCCCCGTCGTCCCGGATCATCAGGTCGAGGTGCCCGTCGGCGGCTTTTGCGCTCACTTTGACCACCGCAGCGTGCGCGTGCCGGGCTGTGTTGGTAAGTGCCTCTGCGACAACGTAATAGGCGGCGACCTCCACCCGGTCGGGTAACCGGCCGGGGACGTCCACATCGAGCTCGACGGGGACGACCGAGCGGCATGCCAGCGACCGAAGCGCGGGCCCGAGTCCACCCTTTGACAGGATCGCGGGATGGATGCCGCGGGAGATCGCGCGCAGCTCCTCGGAGACGTCGCGGAGGCCTTGCACGATGTCGGTGAGCTGCCCGCTGAGCACATCCTGACCCGCGGGCAGGGACAGCTCGGTCATGCGGGCCTTGAGAGCAAGCGACACCAGGCGCTGCTGCGCCCCGTCGTGCAGATCCCGCTCCAGGCGCCGGCGGGCGTCGTCGGCGGCGGTGACGATCCTCGTCCGGGATGCGGTGAGGTCCGACCGGGCCTGCGCGTTCGCGATGGCCATGGCCACCAGTTCGGCGAAGTCCATGAGGCGCGCCTCGGTGTCGGGCGGAAATGGTTGGGCGCGAGACGAACTCACCACGGCCACGCCCCATTCCCTACCGTCGACGACGATCGGGGCGGTCCGACCCTCGTGCAGCACTCTCGTCGCGACGTTGTCCTCATCGAGCAAGAAGTGCTCGCCGACCGACATCGGCTGCACGCCGGACTCGTCGTGGGCCGCGACCAGCACGGCGGTGCCGTCGGGTTCATAGCGAAACAGCGCGGCGTGCTGGGCGCGAAGGGCATGCGCCAACTCCGTTGTCACGGTTGAGAACACGTCACTGGGCGGCACCCCTTGCGCCACTGCGGTCGCGACGCGCCGCAGCGCCGCCTGCCGCTCGGCGCCCAGATCGGCCTCGTAGCGGCGCGCGTCCGCTTCCGCGGCCCTGGCCCTGGCGACCCCGGCCAGCGTGTTCGCCATCAACGTGACGAGGAGGAACACGCCGATCACCACCCAGTTGCGCAGATCGGTCGGATCGAACCCGTCGTTCGGCCAGTCACGGAAGTACCCGAATCCCAACGCGCTCACCAGAGAGGTCACCGCGGCCAGGCCGGTCCCCCATCCGATCGCGACGACCAGCGCCCCGAGCAGGTAGACCACACCGAAGGTGTCCATCGGGGCGAGGCTTCTCAGCACGGACACCAGCAGCGTCTCCGCCGAAATCGCCGCGGCCGCCACGAGCAGCCCCAGCCACATCGGGGGCGCCGTCGGGCGCACCAGCAACGACAACACACCGCCCACCACATGTCGCCGCCGATTCTGATCGACCCCGGCGGGCCCGCGCGTGGTCACATTCCTGGATAACTCGCGCTGCTGCCGAGCGACTGTGCGCGGGCTGTGTGGCCGCTGAGATGGCTGTCAAGTGCCGCTAGCGGTAATCATGAATGGGCGCCAGCGTCGAAGACTCACGCAGCCCAAGGCGCGATCGTGTCATACATGGACACCACCACCGACACACGCCTGGTCCGCCATGTCGTCGTGACCGTCCTTCTCGCTGCTACCGCAGTGGTGGTCGCCTGGCAGGTTCTGTTCACCGGACCCGGCATGGGGGTTAACCGGTATACGCCCGGTGGGGTTTCCATTACCGGCGATGGGGGGTCAGCCGTGCAGACAGGACCTGGCCCTGACGCGAGATTTGTGAGCATACAACGAGATCCGTTGCCGTCAGGAGTGCCGCATGCACAGTAGCACCGCAACACCGCAGTTCGAAACCATCCGCGATGAAGGGCTGGTCGCCCGATTCGAGCGTGACGCGATCCCGTTGCTCGACGGGTTCTACCCGCAGGCGATGAAGATGACCCGCAACCGCGCGGAGGCCGAAGACCTACTGCAGGAGACCGCAGCGAAGGCGTTCGCCGGGTTTCACGGGTTTCGCGACGGCACCAACCTCGGCGGCTGGTTGTACCGGATCCTGCTCAACACCCACATCAGCGACTACCGGAAACAACAGCGACGGCCGGCGCAGTGGCTGACCGACGAGATCACCGACGGCCAACTGATCGCCGAGGCCCGGCATTCGTCAGCCGGCACTGCGCTCCGCGGAGGACCAGGTGTTGGACCAGCTGGGCGACAGCGACGTCAGGGAAGCGATGAAGCAGCTGCCCGAAAAGCTACGCACCACTGTCTATTACGCCGATATCGAGGGCCGCCGGTTCAAGGAGATCGCCGAGCTCACCGAAGCCCCGATCGGGACCGTGATGTCGCGGCTGCATCGCGGGCGGCATCGGCTGCGCGGCCTGCTGGCCGAAGTCGCAAGGGACCGCGGCTACGGCCTGACCGACGTCGCCTGATCACCGGGGCGGGTCACCGCGCCAGGAAAAGCTGTTGACGTATTTGCCCATGTCCAAAGCGATTTGGAGATTTGCCCCCGACGGCTTGCCGCTGCCGAAGTCGGGGCCGAACTGACGGAACGGGCCTACCGCCGCGGCGACCAACGCCAGGTCGTTCTTGACCGCCACCATCACCAACACGCGCATCTTCATGTAGCTGCTGTTGGCGCCCTGTGGCCAGCAGTCCGCGGCCTCGCCATAGCCGGGCTGGTACCCGACCATCGCATTGGGGATCTTGTATGCGGTGCGGGCATCCGGAAACGTCCGGCTGATCAAGCTTTTGGCGATCTGTTCCGGTGACCGGTTCGCCGCGGGCTCGCTGAACAACTGCAGCGTGCCGCCGTCGCCGGCCAGCAGATCCGCCGTCACCCCATTGGGCTTGGTGGTGATCTTGTACGCCGACCCCTCGGCGGGATAGGACACCGAGAACGCGCCGTCCGGGGCAATGAACCGGGGATTGATCTCCACCGGTGTGCCCACCGGCGGCCGCCCGCAGTTGGGCGGGCACATGTACCGCGCCGGGGGCTTGCTGATCATCATCGTGACACCGACCAGCGCCACGGCTACCACCGCGATCGCGCTGAACCAGATCACCAGCACGCGGGCACGCGAGGTGTGGCGCACGGGCGGAGCGCTATACGTTCCTCGCGGCACGGCATAACCGGGAAAATAATTGGCTTTCGTCGGTGTCGTGGTAGTCATGACCCGCCGGGCTCCTGATCGCTGCGCACCGGGCGCGTGTCACGTCGTGCCGAGCGCGACGAACGCGACGATGCCCGCGTCGCGACGCCACACGCCGGACAGAACGCCATATCGGGAACGACATGTCCGCAGTGCGGGCACAGCAGCGGCTCGTCGGTCTGGATCTCGTCATGCGCTTCGTGCAGCAGGGCCAGCTGCAACCCGACGCGCAACAGGAACAGCGCCACGGCGGCCAACAGCAGGTACAGCACCAGCATCAGAACCTGCGGGAAGTGCGCGACGTCGATCAGGCCGAGACCGACATACACCGCGAGCACCGCCACCGCGAAGAACACCAGGAGCGCGTGGACGACGCCGGGCCGTTGGTTCTTCTTGCTCGGCGGACGGGTGAACCACAGTGCGGCACCGATCAATCCGCCCGCCGCGGCCGCGGTGAGCGGCACCGCCACTCCCCTGATGCCGGCTTCAACGATCAGGCTGTCCATCGGCCGCTTGCTCACCACACCCGTGCTGAACTGCGGGGCCAGCCGAGTCAGCGTCGCAGCCGCGGTATAGGAGAGCGCGCCCAGTGCCCCAATCATGAAGCCGTCCAACGCTTCCCGTGTGGGCGGTCGCAGCAGCCGCACGATCACCGCGGGCATCAGCATCAGCACCACCCCACCCAGCGGGATCCCGATGCCGGTGCGCAACATGCGGGCCCCGACGACGCCGGTGCCCAACCCAATTCCGTACGATCGGGCCATCATCGGGCCCGTCAGGAGCACCCAACCGACGCCCAGCCCGATGCCCAGCGCCGCGGTGAGCACCCATGTGCGCGTTGGGATGTCACGGAACCCGTCGGACTCGCGTAAGTAGAGCACGAACAGGAACGGGAAGCCCAGTGCGGCGACCGTGATGACCGCGGCGGGCAGCCGCAGCAGTGCGAACGCGACCAGCGCGATGAACACCACCGCCAGCCCGGCCCGGAACACGGTGCGTGACCGTGGTGGCAGGTGGGGGAACAGTGAGCTCGCCAGCGACGGCTGGAGCAGGTGTTCATCCGGCGCGGCGCCAAAGTCGCGGATGCGAAGCCAGTCGGGACCCTCCCCGGGCCGGGGAGTCAGGTGACAGCCACACAGCCCGCAGTACTCGCCGGCCGGTACGTCGACCTGACATATCCGGCATTCCGCGGTCGGGACCTGTTCGTTGTTTGTGGTCATAGCGACGCCTTCTGGACGACGAGCAGATCGCGCACCAGGTTGTCGATGTCGGGTGTGCCGAGCCCGGTGACCAGGTCGTAGCCAGGGTGCGCGTCATTGACTGCGTTGCCGCCGAGCGTGATGTCACGGAACCCGGGCAGCGATGCACCGGCGGCGATGCGATACAGCATCGGGTTGAGGTCGCCGAGGGCATGACCGCCATTGGCGACCAGGTACTGGTTCATCACGGCCGCCAAGCCGGCCCAGATGGGCGCGGACTGCGACGTGCCGCCGCCGACGAGTTGTTGTTGGTTCAACACGATCCGCACACCGGTGAACGGGTCGGCGACCGCGGCGACATCGGGCGTGAGTCGGCGCGTCGGGTCCTTGTCGGACATCACCGCACGCTGCCATTCCGGACGGTCGAACAACGACGACACCCCGCCGCCGGTGCCCTGCGACAGCGGAACATCGAACCAGGCCTGCTCGGCCTGCCACACGCCGTTGGCGTCGGTGGACAGCGTGGTGCCGCCCACGTCGACCATCTCAGGCAGCGACGCCACCGAGTCCAGCCCCACATCGCTGGCACCCGGCGGCGACGACCAGTCCCCGCCGCCCCTGCACTCCAGACCCGCGAGGTCTCCGCTGGCATTGAAAGCCGTCGTGCCATGCGAGTGCGCGGTCGCCAGCGCCGAGCGCACCGGCGCCAGATCGGCCGCGGTGAGCAGCTTGTCGCAGCCCCAGCCGATCGAGAAGCTCCACACCGCTGAAGGAAACTGCCGGTCGGCGTCCTCGAGCATCTGCCCGATCTTCTCGTAGCCGCCGTCGCCTGCCACGGTCGGACGCGCGTTGACGACGACCTTCTGCGCATCAGGCGCGACGGCGTGGGCAACCTCGAGGTCCATCGTCGTCTCACCGCGCGCTTCACCCGGCTGCCCACCGACCACCGTCGGGGTGAACTTCGGCAGTCCGTAGGTGGTGGCGAAGGTGTCGAGGTCGGCCTGGTCGAAGCCGTCGAACGCGAAGAAGACGATCGTGGTGCCCTTGCCGGTGTAGCCGTCCGCGGCCAACTTGTTGACGTTGTAGGTGGTCAGCAATCCCCCGGGCGTCAGCCCCCTGTCCGGCACGTCCAGTGGGAGGATCGACGGCCGCGACGTGTGGTGCGGCGTGTAGCCCAGGATTCTGCCGAATTCGGCGACCTCGGCGCGCAGCGATTCGGGGATCGACGGCTGCTGCGGCGACGCATAGAACACCTGCCCGCGCTGGCCGCGGTAGTCGTGTACCTCGACATCGAATGCCTTCGCCACGTTCTCGGCGGCGCCCTCGACGACGGCCCAATGTTCGCCCGGTCGCCAGCGCACTGCCAACCTGTTGTCGTCGGCCCAATCGAACAGCGCGTCGGGCCGGGTCGGATCGCGCAGCGCGGCGGTCAGCTGGGTGTCGGCCCGGTGCGACGGCCCAAGGTCGGTGGAGCTGGCCAGCAGGACCGCATAGGGTCCGCCGATCAGGCCCGCATTTCCGGAGGCAGTGGGGCGCAGGTCGGAGACGAGCGCGAACACCCCTACGGCGATGAGCGCCAGCGTGCCAAAATGCCGGGCTACCACAGCAGCCAGCGTACGTGCGAGCTGGCCCGACGTCGTTCTAGTTATCGCCAGGAGGCGCGGTCGGCGCTGGCGGCGCCTTCACCGGGGGCGTGAACAGGTTGCCGCCCGTCGGGTTGATCGACTTCTCGGTCGGCGCGGGTGGCGGCGGGGCCGGTGTGGCCGCCGATGTGGTCGTCGTGGTGGTCGTTGTCGTTGTCGTCTCGGGCGCCTTTTGTTCTTCCTTGGCGCACGAGGCGGTCAGGCCGACCATCGTCACAATCGCAGCACCACCGGCAACCGCCGCGATACGGCGAGCCATCCGACCCATGATTTCGTCCTAACTTCGAAAGACCTGTGCCAGCTGTTTTGAAGATCAATCTGGCGAACGGAACTCTAATCCAATGTTTTAGCAGGTGCACAGCGATTTCGCAGCTGCCTCCCTGCTGAGGGTTGAACTGCGCCGATACGGGCTACACCGCCGTTGTCGCTCATATCGCCGTGCCCGCGAGGTGGTCGCCGTGTACCAACAGGTTCTCGATCCGGTAGCGCATTCCCTGGCGTGGAGTTCGCTGGTTGCAGCGCTGCCACTGTTGTTGCTGTTCGTGATGCTGGGTGTGCTGCGGGTGACCGCGTGGGTGGCGTCGGTGGTGTCGCTGGCTCTCGCGATCCTGCTCGCCATCCTGGTGTACGGGATGCCGCTCGGTCAGGCCCTGCTCGCCGGGACGGAAGGCGCCGCCTTCGGGTTCTTCCCGATCCTCTGGATCGTGATCAACGCGATCTGGGTCTACCAAATGACCGTCGAGACAGGGCATTTCGACGTCTTGCGGCGCTCGTTCGCGCGGGTCAGCGACGACCAGCGGATACAGGCGGTCATCATCGCGTTCTCGTTCGGCGCGCTGCTGGAGGCCCTTGCCGGGTTCGGCACGCCGGTCGCGGTGACGTCGGTGATGCTGATGGCGCTCGGGTTCAGACCGCTCAAGGCGGCGGCGCTCGCGCTGACCGCCAACACCGCGCCCGTCGCGTTCGGGGCGATGGCCACCCCGATCCTGACGCTGGGCAAGGTGACCGAGCTGCCGAGCGACACCCTCGGCGCGATGGTCGGCCGGCAGACGCCGATTCTGGCGCTGTTCGTGCCGCTGGTGCTGGTCGCGATCGTCGACGGTTGGCGTGGTATCCGGGAAACCTGGCCGGTGGCGCTTGTTTGCGGCATCGTCTTCGCGGTCGGGCAGTACGCGACCTCCAACTTCATCTCGGTGCCGCTGGCTGACGTGGTCGCGTCGCTGCTGTCGGCGGCCGCGGTTGTCGCGCTGGTGCGCGTCTGGCATCCACGCCGCGAGCAGGTGCCCGCGGTCATCGCGGGCGGCGCCGCCGACGAGCCGACTGAAGAATTCGCGCAGCGCGTCGCCAATCCCGATGATCGGGCTGAGGTCGCACGCGCATATGCCCCGTACGCGATCATCATCGCGGTCTTCGTGATCTGTCAGATCACCGCGGTCAAGAATCTGCTCGACAAGGCGACCGTCAAGTTCCAATGGCCGGGGCTGCACATCGTCAGCCCCAAGGGAAAGCCCGTGTCGCTGACTGAGTTCACGCTGAACCTGCTGACGACGCCGGGCACCCAGATGCTCGTCGCAGGCGCGCTCACGATGATCGTGCTCAAGTTGTCGGTGCCCCGCGCGCTCAGGGCGTACGGCGCCACACTGGTCCAGCTGCGGTTCGCGATAGTGACCGTGATGGTGGTGCTGGCGCTGGCGTTCGTGATGAACCTGTCGGGTCAGACGATCACGCTCGGCACGTGGATGGCCGCTGCCGGAGGAGCCTTCGCGTTGCTGTCGCCGGTGCTCGGCTGGCTCGGCGTCGCCGTCACCGGTTCGGACACGTCGTCGAACTCGCTGTTCGGCGCCCTTCAGGTGACGGCGGCCAATCAGGCCGGGCTGTCCGATGTGCTGATGGCCGCGTCGAACAGCTCGGGCGGAGTGCTGGGCAAGATGATTTCACCGCAGAACCTGGCCATCGCGGCGGCCGCGGTCGGCATGAACGGCAAGGAAGGCGACATCTTCCGCCGGGTCGTCGTGTGGAGCGTGGTGTTCCTGGCGGTGCTGTGCGTGCTGTCGGCGCTGCAGGCGTCTGTGCTGTCCTGGATGGTGCCCTGAAACAGTGGGGGAACCGATTGTCGGCCAGCCTATTTCGAGTTCGTCCGGACCGCGGTCAGCGCCTCGTCCAGCGTCGGGTACAGCTCGAAGATCTGATCGAGGCCGGTCAGCTGGATCGGGCGGCTCGTCGCGGCACTGTTCGCAACGACCGCGAAGTGCGCGGACTGGCTGACGTTGTTGTGCGTCGCCACCAGCGCCTGAAGGCCCGCCGAGGCAAGAAACCCGACTTCGGACAGGTCGATGATCAATCCCGTCGGCCTTGGTATCAGCGCTTCATCGATCGCGGCTTCCAGCGCCGGGACCGTGGCCAGGTCGATATCACCACCGACCTTGAGCACCGCGATCCCGTACTGGTATGCGACCGCGGTGGCGATCACTTCCTGGTCTGACAACGGTCGTCCTCCGTCTGGCGCCCGAGCGGGCATCCACAGAGCCTAGCCTTCGATGGCGGTCGGAGATTGGTTACTTCGACGCTGGGGCTAGTGTCGGCACAGGACTCGTGCACTTCCACCGAGCGCGAGTGAAGTTGGGAGGCCGAATGTCTGAATCGACGACAGATTTCCCCAGCACCGCCGCCGTACCCGCCGCCGAACTTTTGGGCGAGGATCTGCTGCCCCAGCTCGTCCAGCACCTACGGCAGAACCGGACCGCGTTGCGTGAGGAGTGGGCGCGACGGATCACCGAGGCCGAACTGCTCACCGCGATGTCACCGGAGGAGATTTTCTCCGAGGCAACCACGGTGTACGACAGCTACGTCGAGGTCCTGGAAACCGGCAGCGTCGAAGCGCTGCAGGACTACGCGCGCGACCTGTCCGAGCGGATCATCCCACGGGGCGTCGAAACCGACGAGGTGGTCGGGATCGTGTTGCTGCTGCGCGACGTGTTGGCGCGCTCCCTGTTCGAGAAATACCAAACCGACTTCGACCTGCTGAACCGGGTACTCGACGCCTACGAGCCCGCCGCCAACCGCATCGCGAACACGGTGGCCGTCAGCTTCGTGCAGGAACGCGAGCGCATCATCCGGCAGCAGCAGGAGGCCATCCGCGAGCTGTCCACACCTGTTCTGCAAGTGCGCGAACAGCTGCTGATCCTGCCGATCATCGGCGTGCTGGACAGCCAGCGCGCCCGGCAGGTCACCGAGCAGCTGCTGCGGGCGATCCGCGCCAACCGCGCCAAGGTGGTCGTCATCGACATCACCGGTGTGCCGACCATCGACTCCACCGTGGCCAACCACCTGGTGCAGACGGTCGACGCGTCGGGCCTGATGGGTGCGAGCGTGATCATCACCGGCCTGTCGTCGGACATCGCGCTGACCCTGGTCACCATCGGACTGGATCTGTCGAAGATGAACGCCGTCGGCGACCTGCAGGGCGGCATCGAAGAGGCCGAACGGCTCCTCGGCTACGAAGTGACCCGCACCGGCGAACAGAACGGATGACCAGCGCTACCGCGACCGTCTCATGCCAGTACCCATCCTGAAACAGGGCACGATCCTCATCGCCTCGGTGCAGGCCGCCCTCACCGACTCCGATGCCGAGCGGCTGCGCCACGACCTGATGGAGCGGGTCAGCCGGTACCGCGCCCACGGCATCATCGTCGACGTCACGGCGATCGACGTGATGGACTCGTTCGCCGCGCGGTCGCTGCGCACGATCGCGCACATGACGCGGCTGCGCGGTGCGGACACTGTGATCGTGGGACTGCAGCCCGAGGTGGCCTTCGCGATGGTCCAGCTGGGGCTGGTGTTCGACGACATGTACACGGCGCTGGATCTAGAAGAAGGACTGGCGCTTCTGAATCGGCAGCTGGAATCGCGTAAGCCGACGATCGGACGCGACGGTGCCGAATGACTTCGTCGTCGACGTCAACAACTCCGACGACATCGTCACCGCCCGCCAGGCTGGGCACGAACTGGCCCGTCAGCTCGGATTCTCGTTGACCGACGTCACGATGATCGCAACCGCGATCTCCGAGATCGCCCGCAACATCACGAGTTACGCCGGGCGGGGTGAGGTTCGGGTGGGGCTGCAGTACCGGGACGGCCGACAGGCGCTGGTGGTCCGCGCAGAAGACGACGGCCCCGGCATCGCTGACGTCGAACGCGCACTCGAAGACGGCTACTCGACCGGCCGTGGGCTGGGCCTGGGACTTCCCGGCGCACGGCGGCTGATGGATAGGTTGATCGTGGAATCAGCGCCCGGCAAAGGGACGGTCGTCGAGATGTGGAAGTGGATCCCGCCCAGTGCGTAGAAAGGGTTGGATCGGACGGATCGAGTGGGCGGCGGCGCGTCGCCCCCTACCGGGCGAGGAGGTGTGCGGCGACTTTCCGATCGCCGTCGATGTCGGCGGTACCGCCGCGCTGTTCGGTGTGGCGGACGGACTGGGCCACGGCACGGCGGCCGAGATTGCGGCGCTGCGCGCCGAGGAGGTGGTGAACCGTTGCCGCACTGAGCCCCTCGACGTGCTGCTGCAGCTGTGCCATCGCGGCCTGGCCGACACGAGGGGAGCGACAATCACATTGGCCCGCATCGACTTCGAGACCGACACGCTGAGCTGGATCGGCATCGGCAACGTCACCGCCGATCTCGTCGCCAAGGGCCCGGGCGGTGTCCAGATCCGAGCGTCTGCGCTTCTGGCCGGCGGCATCGTGGGTTACCGCATACCACACGCACTGGCCACGCATCAGGTTTCCATCGCCCCCGGCGACCTGCTCGTCATCGCAACCGACGGCATCCTGGAAGACCATGTTGCCGGCATCGACTTCGCCGCACCCGCGATGGCGATCGCCGAACACATCCTCGATGCCTACGGCAGGGAATCCGATGACGCGCTCGTGCTCGCCGCGCGCCACCGGGGCGTCTCGTCATGACCGGTGCCGCAGACTTCCACGCTTCCTACGCCGCCGCGTTGCGGGCCTACCTGGCAGCGCAGGGCGAGGACACCTTGGCGGTCGGTCATGAGCTCGGACGGCGCGCCCTAGAGGAACAGATCAGCATGCTGGAGATCATCGAGAACCACTCCCGCCTGGTCGACGGGCCGGACTCCGGCATCGAAACCGCGGTCGCGCTGCGGTTTCTGCTACAGACGCTGGCGGCACTGGACGTGGCGACGCGCGGATTCATCGACGGCACAAAGCGATACGCACAACAGCGGGCCCGCGCCGACGATCTGGCCGACCGTGACGAGTTCCGCACCGCCTTGGTGAACTCGCTGCAGGAGGGCTTCTTCGTCGCCGACGGCAGCGGGTCGGTCATCGAGATCAACGACGCGTTCGCCGACATCACCGGCTACGGCCCCGACGGTCTGCCCTACGCGCGGCAACACCCGTGGATGGCCGACGACAAGGCGTCCAATGAGCGACTGGCCCGGCTGCTTGCGCAGGGCACCTTGGAGGCGGAGGCGCCGATCCGGCACCGCGACGGCCATATCGTGTGGGTGGCGATGAGCGTCAACGCCGTCACATCGCCGAGCGCCGGCGAAGACACCTACGTCGGAACGATCCGCGACATCACTGCCACGCGGGCCGCGACCGAACGGGAGCGCGCCGTTGCCCACCTCGCGACGGCTGTCAGCGTCGCCAAGAGTGTCGGCGAGGTGCTGTCGGCAACGCTCGACGAGTGCCGCACCACGCTGGGCGTGCGGCGCGTCGCCGCCGTCATGTGGCCGACGGGCGAGCACGACCCGACCGTGCACCTGGCGGGAACGTCACCGACATCGCAGTCCTACGACCTCGACCCGCCGCTGCGCCGGTCGCTCGACGACGCCCGCGCGTGGCTGCCGCTCACCGTCGAACCCGTTGGATGGGCAACCGAAACCGACACCGCACAGGGCATCGTGGCCACGCTGTCGCGGGACACCACCCTGTGGCTCGAATTCGGTGAACCCCGCAGGGTCAGCGCGGAGGACAGGCAGCTCGTCACCGCCCTTGTCGGACACCTCAGCCTCGCGATGCAGCATGTCCGCCAGTTCGAGCTCGCCCGTGACACGTCGTTGACGCTGCAGCGGTCGATGCTCGCGCCGACCGAACTGCCTGCGGGCTTCGCCGTGCGGTACGAGCCTGCGGTGTCGCCGCTGGAAATCGGAGGTGACTGGTACGACGTGCTGCCCGTCGGCGACGACCGCATCGGCGTCATCGTCGGCGACTGCGTCGGTCGCGGGCTGTCCGCTGCGGCGGTGATGGGTCAGCTGCGCAGCTCGGCGCGCGCCCTGCTGCTCACCGGCGCAGCGCCTGCGAGGTTGCTCGAGCAGCTCGACTCGGTGGCGGCCTTCATTCCGGATGCGTTCTGCACGACGGTATTTGTCGCCATCCTCGATGCCCGGTCCGAAACGCTGATGTACAGCAGCGCCGGACATGTCCCCGCGCTGCTCGCCGCGCCCGATTCGCAGCCGCAGTTGTTGACGGATGCGCGGTCGGTGCCGTTGGCCGTGCACAGAGACGAGCCACGCCCACAGGCCGCCGCGGCACTGACCGGCGGATCGACACTGCTGCTCTACACCGACGGGCTGGTAGAGCGGCGTGATGAACCGATCGACGCGGGAATCGCTCGCGTCGCCGAGGTGATGGCGCACACCATGGAATTGCCGGTCAACGCGGTTGCCGACGCGATGCTCGACAAACTGACCCCCGCCCTCGGTTACGACGACGATGTCGCGATCGTGCTGTACCGCCATCCAGGTCGAGCTTTTGTCATCGAAATCAACGCGATTCCAGCACGGTTGACCGACGTGCGACAACAACTCGCTGCGTGGCTTCGCAGTGCGAGTGTGCCTGAGTCGCTTGCCGCAGACATCGTGCTGGTGGTCAACGAGGCGTGCAGCAACAGTGCCGAGCACGCGTACCGCGGGCGAGAGCCGGGGACGATGCGTGTGGAGGCCGCGCTGGAGGACGGCCACATTCATGTCCAGGTCGCCGACTCGGGTTCGTGGAAGACACCGCCCGCCGACCCCGGCACCAGGGGCAAGGGACTGCTGCTGATGCGGACGCTGAGCGAGCAAGTGGACCTCGACGGAACGCCGGACGGCACCACCGTCGGCATGCGCTTCGCATTCGGATAGGGCCGTGTGTTGCGCGGCGTGGACGTTCGCGTGGTATGACAACAACGGCAATTTATGGCTGTCGAGGAGAGGCAGGCGATGCGGGGAAGTTCGCATGCGTTCAGGCGGCGTCGCCGCTAGACATCCGGGAGGTGCTGGTGACAAACGTTCCCGGTACCGACAGGTGCGGACCCGCCCCTTTGTGTATCCGGCTACCCGCCGTACCGGTCAGCCTCGCTGTCATCCGCGCCCACCTGCGCAGCTGGCTGCCGACTGCCGCCGTCAACGCCGCCATCGCCGCCGACGTCCTGCTCGCCGTCGGAGAGGCCGCCTCCAACGCGGTCGAGCATGCCGTCCGCGGCGCTGCCCGCAACGTCGAGCTGGAGATCACTGCACGGGCGACCCGCACTGGTCTAGCGTTGACGGTCAAGGACAACGGGCGCTGGCATGCGCCGCCGCCGAGTGCGCGGGGCCACCGCGGACACGGCAGCAGGTTGATGAAAGCCCTCGTAGACACCGTCACAATCACGCCAACCCCGCACGGGACCACGGTGGAAATGCGCAAGGAGCTGCATCCATGACCAGTAGTCAGTTCCGGATGTCCGCTGCGGAGGCCGAGCAACCGCCGGTCGTCACCGCCACCGGCGACATCGACCTGGCTAACGTCAACGAGTTCCAGGACGTCCTCAACAACGCGGCCGCCGACAGCGACGCCATCACCGTCGACCTGTCAGAAGTGACCTACTGCGACAGCGCCGCCGTGCGGGCATTGTTCGCCGTCGCCGCGACGACCAAACTCGGGCTGATCGTGCCGGCGACGGGGTCGATCACGACGCTGCTGAGCATCTCCGGCCTCGACCGCGTCGCGACCGTCACGATCCGCGACTGATCATGGCTCCGCCGCACTTTCAACCACGCGAGCACCCGCAGCTGGTGGCGCTGATGCACCGCATCCTCGAGCGCATGCAGTCCGATCTGCTCGATGCGCTCGGCCTGGCGATCACCGTCCACGACAAGCGCCATGACGAGCAGCCTTCAGTGATCGCCGCGCTGGGCGTTGGCGCTGACTTCGCCGACGCCCAATTGTCGGGTGTCGGTGGCCCAGTCCCCGACGCGCTTGCATATCAGGTGCCGGTGTTGAGCCTCGATCTGTGGACCGACGACCGTTGGCCCGGCCTGACTTTGGCGACCATGCGGGACCGCGCACCGCAACACGAGTCGACCTGGGAACAGGTCCATGGCGCTGCGGCCGTACCCGGTGTGTGGGCCGACGATGCGACCGTTGTCGTCTGCTGCACGCTCAGCCAACCGGCCAGTGCCGCGACTGTGGCCAGCCTGATCAACTACGAACAACTCGTCTCTGCGGCGCTGATCACCACCGCGGCCGAGAACGCCTCAGCCATTGCGGACATCATCACTGTCCTGCAGTCTCGCGGCGCCATCGAACAGGCGAAGGGCGCGCTGATGGGCTTGGTCCGGTGCGACGCGGAACATGCATGGAGAATGCTGCGCCGCGCCAGCCAGGAGTTCAACGTGAAACTGCGGGAGCTGGCGGTGGCGCTCGTCGAGCACATCAGCGGCGCGCCGGCCGAACAGCCCGACACAGGAACGCCGATCATGCCGGACGGGCGCACGCGAGAGGCCGCCCGCCTGATGTGGGCCGCGCTGTCGGACGCACCGCTAGCGCAATAGTTCGGCTCCTTGGCCGGCCCGCGTGCGGGTGATCGTGGGCTGGTTGTAACCCGCGTCGGCGACGGCCTTGCGTATCGCGTCGGCGATGTGATCGGCCTTCGCGACCGGCGCCAGGGCTATCACGCATCCGCCGAACCCGCCGCCGGTCATCCGTGCGCCGAGCGCGCCTGCCTGCACGGCGGTGTCGGCGATCAGGTCGATGTGGCCGATGGTGATCTCGAAGTCGTCACGCATGGACGCCTGCGATGCATTGAACAGCTGACCGATCGCGGTGAAGTCGGACTCCTCCAGCGCCGCAACGACATCGAGCACGCGCTGGTTGTCGGTCAGGATGTGCCGGGCCCGGCGGGCATCGACCGGGTCGGCCACCTCAGCGAGAACTCCCACGCCACGGTCCTGCACTTCCCGCAGCGACGACACCCCTAGGTCGGCCGCCGCCCGCTCACACGACGCCCGGCGCGACGCGTACTCCCCGCCGGCATGTTGGTGCGGCGCACGCGAATTGATCAGCAGCAGGGCAACATCCGAGGCGTCCGGGTCGAACGTCACCGGCCGCACGGTGGGCTGCCGAAAGTCGATCATCAACGCCTTGCGCGGTTCTCCGCACAGCGAGGCCAGTTGGTCCATCATCCCGGTGGGCGCACCGACATAGTCGTTCTCGGCCCGCTGCGCGATGCGCGCCATCTCAATCCGATCGATGCGCAGGCCGGCAGCGATCGCGAGCGCGCCGACGACCGCGCACTCCAGCGCCGCCGAAGACGATACCCCAGAGCCCATTTCGACGTCGCTCGTGATCGACATCGTCCCGCCCCGGATACCGTGGCCCGCCCCGCGCAACGCCCACATCATCCCGGCCACATAACCCGCCCAGCCCTGCACATCGCCGGGAGCGGTGTCGAGCGGGATCCGAGCGTCGCCGTCCTCCCGGTCACTGCGCACCACGATCTCGGTGCCGTCGTCGGGCACATAAGTCACGACCGTGCGTTCGGGCAGAGCGATCGGCAACGCGAAACCCAGGTTGTAGTCGGTGTGTTCGCCGATCAGGTTGATCCGGCCCGGCGCCGCGTATCTGACCGCGCTCATCCGAGCTCCCGCAGGCGCTGCGCCACACTTTCCGGGGTGACGTCGCTGATGAACGCGTCCATCGCCGACTCCGATCCGGCCAGGAACTTCAGCTTCGTCGCGCTGCGCCGCACCGACATCAGCTCGACGTGGAAGTAGCCTTCGCGCTGTTCGTCGGTGTTGGCGTATTGGTGCAATGCCGAAATATAAGGCAGCGCAGTCGGATACATGCGGTCGAACCGGCCGAGTACATCGAGATAGATCTGCGCGAAGCCGTCGAGCTCGGCGTCGGTCAGGTCAACGAGGTTGTGCACGAACCGGTTCGGGTAGATGTGCACCTCGACCGGCCAGCGTGCGGCGAACGGAACGAACGCGGTGAACAGTTCGGTTCTGGCGATGATGCGGCTGCCATCGGCCACCTCGTCGGCGAGGATGTCGGTGAACAGATTGCCGCCGGTGCGGTCGGCATGGGCGCGCGCCTCGCGCAACATCACGGCGGCACGCGGGGGCAGGTACGGATAGCCGTAGATCTGGCCGTGTGGATGGGTCAAGGTCACGCCGATCTCCTCGCCGCGGTTCTCAAAGCAGAACACGTGTGCGACGCCCGGACGCGCCATCAGATCCGCGGTGCGGTGCCGCCACGCGTCGACGACGAGGCGCCCGTGCGGCAGCTCGAGCTGGCTGAGCGAGCCGGTGTGGTCGCTGGAGAAACAGATCACCTCGCATCGACCGTAGCCGGGTGCGGACAGGAACTGCTCGCCGTTGACGGTCGGAAGGTGAAACGGCACGCTGCGCACACCGGACAGGCTGGGAAACCGGTTCTCGAAGACAGCGACGTCGTAGTCGGGAGCGGGGATTTCACTGGTCAGCCCGGATGGCCCTGGACACAGCGGGCATTGGTCGGGCGGCGGTTTGTAGGTCCGGTCCTGGCGCAGCGCCGCGATGATCACCCATTGGCCGGTCTGACGGTCGAATCGCAACTGGGACTGCTGATTTCCGCGGTCGGGCAGCGGGCGCTTGTCGGGTACCGGCTCCGGGGTATGCCCCGGCAGCGCGAAGAACAACAGCTCGCGGCCGTCCGCCAGCGTCCACCGGGTCGCGGGATCGGTCATGGCTGTCGCATCACCACAGCGATGGTCAGGCGACCGACGTGCTCCTCGATGATGCCGCGGTCGGCGACGGCCAGCCCGTCGTCGACGATCAGATTGTCCACCCGGCGCATCCGTGCGAACACGTTGGTCCCCACCTCGCGGTACTTCGTGTGATCTGCCAGCACAGTCAACCGCGCGCCGATCCCGATCAATGCGCGATTGGTCTGCGCCTCCGCGATATTCGGCGTCGTCAGGCCGGCTTCCGGATCGAATCCGTGTACGCCGAGATACGTGCCGTCCACCCGGAAGGATCCGATGGCGGCGTCGGCGATCGGCCCGACGAGCGCGTCCGACGGAGTGCGGACGCCGCCGGACAGATACACCTGCGGTGCGTCGGCGGCATCCGCGCCGGGATCGGTCAGCACCTCGAAGACGCTGATGGAGTTCGTCACCACGCTGATCGATGACCTGTGCCGCAACCGTCGGGCGAGCTCCGTTGTGGTCGTGCCCGCGCCGATCGCAATCGTCATACCGTCTTCGACGGTTTCGGCCGCCACCGCCGCGATCGCCGTCTTCTCGGCGCGCTGTTGACCGGCCTTCACCGACGACCCCGGTTCCTCTCCGCGGTTGTGGCGGGCCACCGCGCCGCCGTGCACCTTGCGCAACAGGTTCTGCGCGTCGAGCGCGTCGAGGTCGCGACGGACGGTCATCTCGGACACGTCGAGTTCGGCGGCCAGGTCGGCGACCCGGACCGCACCGCCGGCGTCCAACGCCCGCAAGATCGCTTGGCGGCGTTCAGCGGCGAGCATGGGAACGCACAATATCAAACAGAATTTCTGGATTTGGCCCATTTGAATGGGGTAATGCTGTTAGTTTCTGGTTGTTTCTGACCGAACATGTGCTGTCTCCGCTGAAGGAGTTGATGACCACGACCACGACGACACTGGCGGCAGAGAACGTCCTGCGCCTCAACCTCGGCTGGCTCGACTACGTGCTTGTCGCGATCTACTTCGTCTTCGTCCTCGGCATCGGGTTCATCGCCCGAAGCCAGATCTCGACGAGCCTGGACTTCTTCCTGTCCGGTCGCCGGCTGCCCGCGTGGGTGACCGGACTGGCATTCATATCGGCGAACCTCGGCGCCGTCGAGATCATGGGGATGTCGGCCAACGGTGCCCAGGTCGGCCTGTCGACCATGCACTACTACTGGATCGGCGCCATCCCGGCCATGCTGTTCCTCGGCGTGGTGATGATGCCGTTCTACTACGGCTCCAAGGTGCGCAGCGTTCCCGAGTTCATGCGACGGCGCTTCGGCCCCGGCGCCCACCTGGTGAACGCGATCAGCTTCGCCACCGCCCAGGTGCTCATCGCCGGTGTCAACCTGTTTCTGCTGGCGACGGTGATCAACGCGCTGCTCGGCTGGCCACGCTGGCTCTCGCTGATTGTTGCGGCGCTCGTGGTGCTCAGCTACATCACGCTCGGCGGCCTGTCGGCCGCGATCTACAACGAGGTGCTGCAGTTCTTCGTGATCCTGGCGGCGCTGGTCCCGCTGACGGTGTTCGGGCTGATCAGGGTGGGTGGCTGGAATGGGTTGCGGGACAAGGTCATTGACACCGTGACCGACGGTAAGGTGACCGCTTCGGTGCAGGAACAACTCAATACATGGCCCGGTCAGGCATTGTCCGGTTTCGACAGCCCGGTGTGGTCGGTGATCGGCATCGTGTTCGGCCTCGGCTTTGTGTTGTCCTTCGGGTACTGGACGACCAACTTCGTCGAGGTGCAGCGGGCGATGGCGTCGGATTCGATGTCCGCGGCGCGGCGCTCACCTATCATCGGCTCGTTTCCGAAGATGTTCATTCCGTTCGTCATCATTGTGCCCGGCATGATCGCCGCCGCCGCGATCGGCGACATGATCCGGCTGAAAACGACTGGCGAAGGCGATATCACCTACAACGACGCGATGTTGCTGATGATCCGCGACATCCTGCCCAATGGCTTGTTGGGTGTCGCCGTCGCCGGTCTGATGGCCTCGTTCATGGCGGGCATGGCGGCCAACATCTCTGCGTTCAACACCGTGTTCAGCTACGACATCTGGCAGGACTATGTGGTGAAGGACCGGCCCGACGGCTACTACATCGGGGTTGGCCGGATCGCCACCATCGCGGCGACGATTCTGGCCATCTTCACCGCATTGATCGCGGCAGGCTACTCCAACCTGATGGACTACCTGCAGACGCTGTTCGGCTTCTTCAACGCGCCGTTGTTCGCCACGTTCATCCTCGGCATGTTCTGGAAGCGAATGACCTCGACCGCGGGCTGGGCCGGCCTCGTCTGCGGAACCCTTTCTGCGATCTTTGTTTTCATTCTTTCCAAGATCGGTGTCATCAATCTTCCCGGCCAGGGCGTGCCGTTCGTTGCTGCATCGGTGGCGTTCGTCGTCGACATCATCGTCAGCGTGGCGGTCACCATGGTGACCACTCCGAAGCCGGCGTCCGAATTGGTCGGATTGGTGTACTCCGAGACACCGCGAGAGGTCTTCTCCGACCCCGAGAGCGCCGGAAAGGCTTGGTACTACAGACCCGTTCCGCTCGCCGCTGTTTCGCTCGCCCTGACCATCATCCTCAACATTGTCTTCCATTGAGATGGACTCCACTGAGTTGCATAAGGAGCTGTGATGCGGCATTTGTTCGACGTTCGCAATATCATCGGTACGCTGCTGGGAATCTACGGCGTCGTGCTGACCATTGCCGGCTTCGCCCCCGGACTACTGCGGGAATCACCACAAGGGCGCCAGCGACAACCGCGTCGACCTCTACATCGGCACCGACGCCAACTGGTGGGTGGGCCTCATATTGATCGGCGTGGCCATCGTGTTCATCGCATGGGCGCTACTGCGCCCGGTGAAGATACCCGAAACAGCGCCGTCCACAACGGATTCCGAGCGCTAAGCCGGCGCTACGCTGAGCGCCGTGCCATCGCCGCCTCGAGCTGTTCCTCGTAGGCGCCCTCGTCGCGGCCCAGTGCGATGGTGGCCGCCGCCATCGCGACCGCGCTGATCGTGATGAGCACCGCGTCGAGTCGACTGACATCGAGGTGTTCCCCGATCACCACCGCGCCGAGCAGCACGGCAATGACGGGTTCGAGCACCAGCATCGTCGGCACCGACGTCTGCAGCGATCCGGCATGAAACGCCGACTGCTGCAGAAACGTCGCGAGCACGCCGATCACCACAAGCAGGTACGCCACTGGTGTGGTGAGCACCGCGCGCACGCCTTCGTGAATCAGTAAGTGCATCACCAACTTGGTCAGCACGGCGACGACACCGAACAGCACACCCACCGCGAGAGCGAGTAACACCGCCCGCTTCCATCCCATGGTGCGGGTCGCGATGACGACGCACGCGCAGACGGCGGCCGTGCAGATCACTGCGACCAGTGCGGATGTCGGCAGCGAGGCGTCGTAGTCTCCTGGGCGGGTCCTCGCCAGCATGACGAACACGGCCAGCGCCGCCGTCAGCACCACCGCCCACGCCCATTCACCGCGGGTGACGCGGCGGTGCGCCAGCCGAGCGCTCAGCGGCAACGCGAACAGCAGGCCGGAAACCAGGATGGGCTGCACCAACAGGAGCGAGCCTTTCGCGAGCGCCAGCGCCTGAAAGACGTAGCCGACGACGGCGGCCGCGGTGCCTGCCCACCACAGCGGCCGGCGCAGCAGGGTCAGAAGCATCACGGAGCTCACGCCGTGCTCTTGGGGGACGTCCATGGTGGCGCGTTGGCGCACGACGATGCCGATCGCAAGGAACACCGCGGAGAACACGGCGAGTAGCACCACCAGACCATGCCCTACCAAAGCGTCGAGCTCCTTTCGGGCCACGGCCACCACACCGAACAAGAACAACATATTCGTCACGTACCGCCCAGCGCGGGCGGGTCTCAACATGGTTTCGAACCCGACCGAGTGGGCATAGAAAGCAAATGAATTTGCGACGGTTGATCTTGCTGGTGGGGGCGATCGCGCTGCTGGTAGGCGTTATCGGGCTGGTCATGCCCGTGTCTGTGCCGGGCCCCGACAACGGCACCATCGGGTGCGGCAACGGCCTAGTTCAGGATCTGTCGGCCGCGCGGGAGGCCGACAACAACAACCCGGCCAACCTGCCGATACTCAACGAAGTCATCCCGCACACCAACTACGTCGCCCAGTGTCAATCGGCGGTATCGAGTCGACGGGCATGGACCATTCCGGTGGCTGTCGTCGGCCTGGTGGTGATCGCAGGCTCGTTCTTCGTTCCAGCCCGCGCAGGCAGCGCGGGCGCCGTAACGGCTAGCTGGCTTCGCGCCCGGCAACCAGCTGCAGCCGCGGCCGCTGGGGTTCGTCGGCGCCTAGCCGGTCGTTGACCGTCGCGACCACCGAGTCGACCCGATTGACCGCCCGGTCGCACAGGTCGCGAACCTTGTCGCCGGCCGCGTCGACATCGTCGGCGGCGCTGAGCAGATACGCCCTGACATTGACGCGCAACCGTTCGCCGGCGCGGCGCAACCGACGGCGGAGCCGATCGTCGATCTCGACCGTGACGTAGGGCAACACCTGAAGCCTCATAGTGCGCGCCTCCCCTTCGTGGATGCCTGGCGTCAGCCTACTGGGGATCGGTGCCGGGAGGCCGGGGAAGGCGGGGCGGAGCTACTAACCGGATCCGCCGGACTGCGCCTCCTGCTGTTTCTGCTGCGCAGCCGCAATGGCCGCCCTGCCCTCGGGGCTCCCCGCCGAGTTTCCGGGATCCTTGGCGGTCGCCACAGTGGCGTTGCAATTCAGGTAGACCAGCACCGTGTCGGTGACAGCGGCGAAGCTGTCGCCCTTGATCCATGGCGCCGACTGCGAATGCGTCACGATGCAGTCGTCGTCGGACAGAGTGTCACCTGCCCGACTAGCGATGACGGCTTTCTTGCCCGCATCGCTGATCGCCTTTGACGCATCGCTGTAGGTCTGGCCGCGCGTAGTCGTCGGCCGCGGCTATCCCGGTTCCGAAGAACGCCATCGACACGGCCGTCGCAGCGACAGCGGTGGTGGCGTAGACGCCGAACTTCTTCACGTGCGACCTCCGTGTGATGTAGCTGTGGTTGTGCTTTGCAGATACTGAGTATGTGGTGCACACGGTAGAGAGGCGACCTGGCAGAACGCTGGGAAAAACGATGGCACTTGCTGCCAATTCTCACCTGCTTCTTGACACCAGCGCGGCCCGAGTTGGACTTGGGCGTCTGTGATGCGACAAAGCTAGCACCGACAATGCAGGTAGTGTCGTGCAGTTTACGCGTTGACGATGCAGTTTTTTGGACGATATAGTTCAGTTCTCGACACAGATAGGACGCATCATGAAGTCAGGCCTTAGGGCTCGTCGTCTCGCCGCCACCGCGGGCGTGGGCGCGATCATTGCTTTGGGCGCGTTGACCGCCTGTGGTCAGGGCGAGAAGGCGCCCGAAACCACCACGCCCACCACTACCACGACGACCACCACCAGCACCACGACCGCTCCACCGCCGCAGCCGGCGCCGACGGAAAAGTCGATCAACCCCACCGGCGGCAACCTGTTCACGCCACCGGTCAAGGCGCCGCCGGCGCCGACCGCCATCCCAGGCGACAACTAAGCCGGACTGGTCGATCGGGTCCAGTCGCGGCCGCCGTCACCGCACTGCGGTGCCGGCGGTCGCGAACGACGCCACATGGCCAATGGCCATGTTCAGGGCTGACTGCATGAGCCTCGGGTCGCGTCCCGTCTGCGATAGCAGGTAGCCGCCTTCGACCGCCGCAAGTAGCCCCGTCGCAAGGGCTTTCACGTCGACGTCGGCGACGAGCACGCCGCCGTCGCGCATCCGCTCGAGCGCCGCGCCGAGCAGATCCCGCCATTCGGTGAAATGCTCGGAGAGCGATGCCCTGGCTTTGTCGTCGGTATCGGACAATTCGGCGGCCAGAGAACCGAGTTCGCAACCCCACAGCCCGCGGCGCAACGTGCACCGCTGCACCATCGCGTCGCGCCAGTGGTAGAGCCCGCGGAACGAATCCACCTTCTCCAGCCGCAGGCGCTGCCACGACAGAATCTCGTCGGCGCGCATGGTGATGACCTCGTACACCAACTCCGATTTGTCGTCGAAGTGTTGGTAGAACTGGGATTTACTCGTCGCGCTGGCCGCCAGCACTTCGTCGATGGTCGTTGCCGCGACACCCTGCACATGCATCAGCTCGGCGGCGGCAAGGACGATGCGGTTGCGGGTTGCTGCGCCGCGTGATGTCAACTTGGGCCGCGTCGCGCGGTCAGTCTGCGGCGGCACGCCCTAACTGTAACTCCGTTGTTACCCGGTGGTCGCCGCCCCGCGGACATCCGCCTCGGATTGGAACATTTCGTCCGCTACGCCCTGCGGAAGCGGGCGCCCGGCGGTCTCCCTGACGGTCAGGATGGTGAGAAGCGAGACGACCGCGGCGACGACGACGTAGTAGGCGGGGGCCACATTGTTGCCCGTCTCGGCGGTGAGCCAGGTGACCACGTAGGGCGTGGTGCCGCCGAACGCCGCGACGCACACGTTGTAGCCGATGGAGAAGCCGCTGTAGCGCACCCGGGTGGCGAACGACCTCGATCACCGCCCAACGCGCAGTGCGCCGCGATCGCGGCCGCCAGCGATCCCGAGTTCAGCATCGGCCGTGGGCCGATGCGGTCCGACAGCGCCGCCAACGGCAGGATGAGGATCAGCGCCACCAGGCTGGCCAGCGTGATGGAAACGAACGCGTTGGTCTTGGTGAATTGCAGCGTCTTGATGAAGTAGGTCGGCAGGAACGTGAACACGACGTAGTAGCCGATGTTGAAGATGATCATGAGGCCGATCACCTGCCGGATCGGCCGCCATGCGGTCTGGACCGCCTCCCGCAGCGGCGACTTGGCGACCTGCTTGGCCTTGCTCAGCTCCGCGAACTGCGGGGTGTCGTTCAGGCGCAGGCGGATGTAGAGACCGACCAGGCCCAGCGGACCGGCGAGCAGGAACGGGATGCGCCAGCCGTAGCTCTCCATCGCGTCCGCGGGCAGCAGCGCGGCCAGCAGCGTCACCGTCACCGAGCCGATCAGGAACCCGAGCACCCCGGACCACACCATGAACGTGACGGTCAGGCCACGACGCTTCACGGACGCGAACTCGGCGAGGTACACCGCGCCGCCGCCGTATTCGCCGCCCGCCGAGAAGTCCTGCAGGCAGCGCAGGAACAACAGCAGCAGTGGGGCGGTGACGCCGATCGCCGCGTAGGTCGGCAGCACACCGATGGCGAGCGTCGAGCCCGCCATGAGCAGGATGACGAGGGCCAGCACGCGTTGCCGCCCGATCCGGTCGCCGAGCGGTCCGAAGACAAACCCGCCGAGGGTCGCATGAAGAACGCCGCCGCGAAGATCGCGAAGGTGTTCAGCAGGGCCGCGGTCTCGTTTCCCGACGGGAAGAAGTTTGGCGGCGATGAGTTTCACCCGTTGCCGGTGTCTATAAATCGGACCGATTCGAAGGAGGTACGGCGATGGACATGCCGCCGATCGTCTCACCGCGGGAGTGGGACGCCGCACGCCAGGAATTGCTGGTGAAAGAGAAGGAGCTCACCCGCGCCCGCGATGCGCTGGCCGCACAGCGCCGCAGGATGCCGAGAATGGCGGTCGAGCAAGACTATCGGTTCGACGGGCCCGGAGGGCAGGTCGGCCTGCTGGATCTGTTCGACGGCCGGCGTCAGCTCGTCGTCTACCGCTTCTTCTTCCAGCCCGATGTGGACGGCTGGCCCGACGGCGGTTGCCCGGGGTGTTCGATGCTGGCCGATCAGGTGGGCCATCTGGCACACCTCAACGCCCGCGATACCACGCTGGTGTTCGTCTCCCGTGCTCCTCAGGACGCGATTGCGCGTCTGAAGAAGCGGATGGGCTGGGACATGCCCTGGTACACCCTCACGGATTCGTTCGACACCGACTTCGGTGTCGACGAGTGGCACGGCACCAACGCCTTCCTCCGCGACGGGGAGGCGATCTTCCGCACATACTTCATCGACAACCGCGGCGACGAAGCGATGGGAAGCACCTGGTCGTATCTCGACATCACCGCACTCGGCCGTCAGGAGGAGTGGGAGGACTCACCCGACGGATATCCGCAGACGCCGCCGTACGTGTGGTGGCACCGCCACGACGAGTACCCGGCGACTACGTTGCCCAGAACGGGCGAGTCACCAGAACGTAGAGCACCAGCACCGCGAGCGGGGCCAGCAGCGGCACCCACGGCAGCTGGATCGGGAGCGATGCAGCCGCCAGCCCCGCCGCGGTAAACCCAACGGCGCCAAGCACTGTCGGTGAGGTCACCGCGGCGGTGTGCCGCAACACCAGATACCCCGCGGCGCACAGTCCGGTCGTCGCGGTCAACACCGGCGGCGCGTCGGCCGCCACGATCACCGCCACCGTGAGCAGCACGGCGATCGTCGCGGCCGGACGAAACACACTGCCCGCCAACACCGCAGCCGCCGCGACGACGGCCGCGACCAAACCCGGCCCGTCGGCCTGCACCGCGGCCGACGCCACCATCACCAGCCCGAACGCCGTCGAGACAGCGCGGGTGACGAGTTGAGCGCCGGTGCTCATGTGAGCGCCGCTCGCCGCCGCACCCGACGCCGGTGATCGGGCACCAGCTGCATCGCCTGATCGAGCGTGGCATCGCCGCGCCACGACACCACGTCGACGCCGATCGTGCCCATGTCGCGGTACATGAACGACCGCTGCAGTGACCACATCCGCGCGACCAGGCGGTCGCGCTCCTCTTCGAACGGGGCGCCCTGCAAGACGTCGACGGCGACCACAGTGTGACCGCGCTTGCGCAGATCGATCAACGCCAGCGCGAATTCGGTGTCGAGCAGGGTGGAGAACGCGATGACGATCGCACCCGGAGGGACGGCCGCGCGCGGCGCCAGCGTGCCCGGTGTGGTCTCGAAACCGTCGCCCGCAGTCAGCACGGCGTCGAGGATCAGATAGAACTGCCGGCGCCCGATGTCCGCGCCGAGCCAGCGTGGGTGGCGGTCTCCCAGCGCGACGACGCCCGCGCGATCACCGCCGCGCAGCGCACTCTGCACGACCTGCACGGCGCCGCGCACGATGCGGTCGGTTGCTTCGGTCGCCGGACCCGGCGGCTGCGGATACCCGTCGATCAGCACCACCACGTCGGCGGCGCGGTCGGTCAGCCGCTGCGTGACGTGCAGGCTTCCGCGCCGCGCGCTGACCGGCCAGTTGACCGTGCGCAACTGGTCGCCCGGCACGTACCGGCGGACATCGGCGTACTCGACGCCCGGCCCGATATGCCGTGTCAGGTGGGTACCGAGGCGGTCGAGCAGTTCGGTGCGTGGAATCGCGGTGGATTGCGGCGGCGCCAACGGAAACACGAAGACGTTTGCGGCGTCGGCGACTCCCGTGCCTAGTACGAGCCCGCCGCGCGCAACAACATTCACCCGAGCCACGATCGGATACCGGCCCCACTTGTCGGCGACGACGGCCACCGTCCGGCTCTGCCGCGAAACCGCCTCGACGGTCTCCAGCCGCATGCCGTCGACGGCCTCGAGCGTGAGATCCACTGCCACGTCGGCGGTTTCGGCGACTACCCGCACGCTCAGCCGGGTTTCTTCGGACTCGAAGCACCGCTGCGCGCCGGGCTCGGCATGCACATGAACCTTCGGCACCTGGCGCTGCCACCCTATCGACACCAGCACGCCGACCAGTGGGGCCGCGAACGCAACGAGCTGCCAGTAACCGCCGATCACCGCGACTGCGAGGGCGGCCGCGGCACACGTGACGACCGCGCGTGTCAAAGGCGATGGGCGCCAGCGCAACTCGACTTCGGTGCGGCGGGTCTCGATCACGCCGTCAGCCCTTGGTCCGCGGGACCGGCAGCCGCCGCAGCAGCTCCTCAACGACGTCGGACGCGTGTACGCGCCGCACCCACATCTCCGGTCGCAGGCTGATCCGGTGTGCCATGGTGGGTACGGCCAGCGACTTGACGTCCTCGGGTATCACGTAGTCCCTGCCGAGCAGTAGCGCCCTGGCGCGGGCGAGTTGCACCAGGTCGAGTTCCGTGCGCGGGCTGGCACCGACGGCGATCTGCGGGTGTTGGCGCGTCGCGGTCGCCAGCGACACCACGTAGCGCAGCACGTCGTCGTGCACGGTCACCTGTTCCACGGATTCGCGCATGGCGATGAGGTCGTGCGCGTCGACGACCTGATGCACGGTCGGCTGGGCAGAACCCCGTTCGAGGCGTCGACGCAACATCGAAGCCTCCTCCTGCTCGGACAGATAGCGCAGTTCGAGTCTGATCGCGAAGCGGTCAAGCTGGGCCTCGGGCAGCGGGTAGGTGCCCTCGTACTCGATCGGGTTGTCGGTGGCCAGCACGATGAACGGGGCAGGGAGTTTGTGGGTGATGCCGTCGATGCTCACCTGCCCCTCAGCCATCGCCTCCAGCAGCGCCGCCTGGGTCTTGGGCGGTGTCCGGTTGATCTCGTCGGCGAGAAGCAGGTTGGTGAAGATCGGTCCGCGGCGGAATTCGAAACGGCCCGACTGCATGTCGTAGACCGTCGAGCCGAGCAGGTCGGCAGGCAGCAGGTCCGGCGTGAACTGCACTCGGGTGAAGTCAAGGCCCAGTGCCGCGGCGAAGGACCGGGCGATCAACGTCTTGCCAAGGCCGGGCAGATCCTCGATCAGCAGGTGGCCGCCCGCGAGCACCGTCGTGAGAATCAGCGTGAGCGCTCCGCGTTTGCCGACCACCACCCGCCCGATCTCGTCCAGCACCGCCTCGCAATGCGCGGTCGTCGTCGCCGCGGGCAGCCCCATGTTCGCTGTCATACCTGCTCCAACCGTCGCAGAATTTCATCGAGGACGTCTCGGCCGGGACCCGGTTCGCTGTCGCCGGTCCGGGAGACATTCTGCGGGTCCACCCACGCCCACAGCTCATCGCCGAACAGCAAGGTGCCGGTGGCGTGAAACGCCCTGCGATCCCTGGCCTGCCGTTGTCCTGTGGCCATCTCGAACTGCCGGGCCAGCATCGGACGCAGGTGGCGGTCCCAGTCTCTGCGCGTGGACTCCGACCGGCTGACCAACGTCTCGGTCCGAGACAGCCAGCGCCGCAACGACTCCGCGGGGCCATTGGTCAATGCGCCGACGGACTCGCCGTCGGGTTCGCGCACGAGATAGAGGCGCAAGGCCAGCAGCACCAACGCGACCATGACGCCAACGACCACCAGCACGAGCTCGCGGTCGAGCACCGCGAACGCCACCAGCTCGACCAGCATCACGATGAAGACCCCCGCGGCCACAAGCTTTTTCATGCGATGCTCCGCAAGTCCGCGAGCACCAGCCGCAGGGCATCGACTGCGACGTCCCGATGTCCTTCGTTCATCACATGCGGGCTAAAGCGTGCCTCCTCGAACAGCTCAACGAGCTGAGTCGCACTCTCGGCACGTAGCGCGTGGTGGTCGACGGCGCGGGCCAGCACTTCCGATGGGGTGTCGCAGTCCTGAGGAACCGCGCCGGGCACATGCGTCAGTTCGCGCTCCATCGCGGCGTAACATGCGATGATCGCCTCGCGCGGTTCGCGGGTGAGGTCACCGATCTCGGCAAGGCCGAGTTCGGCTGCCCGCGCGAGTGATTCCGTCGCGCCGGCGGAAGCTTCGGGAAGATCACCGTGGGCCGCCGACGGTGTCGCGGCGTGCCGTTGCCTGCGCGAGACGACGGCGGTTCCGACGACGATCAGCGCCATCAGGATCAACATCGGCGGAACGAGGTAGCCGACGATGTTGGTACCCGGGTCGCCCGGCGAATCCGGTTGCCGCGGAACCGGATTGGTGTTGGACGGCACGCTGCCTGGGCCCGCGACAGGCGGCGATCCCGGCGGTGGCTGATCCCCGGGAGCCGTCACGTCCAGCCGCATCAGCAGCATCACGAGCAGCAGCCACCCGATCGCCAGGGCGAGGGCGATTAGCGAGAAGCGCCATGTCGGGCGGCCCACGCTGCCTCGACTCTCGGGCAACGACCCCGCTTCCGGGCGCCGCGCCTGACGATTGCGCAGCCGAGCGATGATCGCGATACCGATGATCGCCACCGAGATACTGAGCAAGGCGACGTCGACGACCAGTGCCGCCGGGCTGCTCGGTGGCCGCTGGCGATCGGCTACCGGTTCGTTGCCGGGCAGATAGCCGCGCAGTGCCCACGCGGTGACGAACAACATCGCGATCACCGCGATCGCTCGCGCTATCGACTTGTCGATACCGACCATCGGCACACCAATCGGCTGGGCTTATCCCCATCCTGGCATGTGCGCGGATCCGAGCGGCGCTTATTTTGGGCGTCTATCTTTGGCGCAGTGACCACCACACTTCAGGACGCCAGAGTCGCGTCCGCCCTTGACCGGATGTACACCGAATCCACCGAGCAGATGGCCCGGTTACGCGACAGATCGGGCGACTTCGAGCGCCTCGCGACGGCCAGTGCACAGGAGCGCGCGGACGCGTTCAGCGACTTTTATCTGCCGGTGACACCCGAGGCGGGCAGGCTGCTCTATGCGCTGGTGCGAGCGTCGCGGCCGAGCACGGTCGTCGAGTTCGGCATGTCTTTGGGGATCTCCGCCATCCACCTGGCGTCCGCGGTGCGGGACAACGGCAGCGGCCGGGTCGTCACCACGGAGCTCAGCGCGGCGAAGGTGGCGGCGGCGAAGAAGACGTTCGCCGACACGGGGCTCGACGATCTCATCACCGTGCTGGAAGGTGATGCGCTGGCCACCCTGGCCGACGTCGACGGCCCGGTCGAGTTCGTGCTGCTCGACGGCTGGAAGGAGCTCTACCTCCCGGTGGCCAAGCTGCTCGAGCCCAGGCTGTCGGCGGGTGCGCTGATCGTCGCGGACAACACGTCGATGGACGACACCAGGCCGTACCTGGATCACGTGCGTGATCCGGACAACGGCTATGTCAGTGTCAACTTCCCGGTCCGCGAGAGTGACAGCATGGAAATCAGCTGCCGCGCAATCACTTAAGCTGCGCCTTGGCTTCCTTCACCACCGCGGCCGCGTCGCGGCTTGCCTGCTTGCCCCTGTCATAGGCGTCTTCGGCGGCGGTCAAGGCGTCTTCGGCGTCCTGCAGTCGTCTGCGTGCATCGTCACGTCGCAGCCGCGCGGTAGCGAGATCGGACTGCAGCTCGGTCAGCGCTGCGTCGGCGTCGGCCTTGGCGCGCTCGGCGGCTGCCAATGCCGCCCGCGCCTTCTCGCGTTCGCGGCGCCGGGCGTCGCGCTTGTCATCGCGTTTCTCGTCGGGCCGCGGCGCCTCGGCGGTCTTCTCGCGGGCGGCGGTCGTCTTGCGTGTCGGAGTGAAAATCATTGCGGTGTCGCCGAACTCACCGAAGCCGGACCATCGCTCGGCCTTGGTCAACCGGCCGAGCCGCGACGCGACGTCCGGGTCGGCGACCGCGGCCTGCAGAGTCCCCGTGACATCGTCGCGCAGCGCCGCGGACGGATCGGCGAGCTCGGCTTCTTCGAATGCGGCTCGGGCCACATCGTCAACCAATCGACGCTGCTCGGCGGACAACTCCCGGATGCGGTCGCCGGCCATCGCGGTGTGGGCGTCCCTCAGCCGCTCGCCGAGCCCGGCGAGGCGGGTCCTGACGTCCTGGTCCCGAAGCGCGAGCCGGTTGACGACCCATGCCGCTGTGGTCGGCTTGCGCGCGGCGGTGATCTGTTTGCCGGTGTCCGTGTCGCCGCGCTGTTTGGCCGCTGCGGCGAGCTTGGTACGGCGGGCGGTGAACTCCTCCGGCTTGACCTCGTAGAGCTCGTCGAGTTCGTCGGCCATGGCTCCCATGATCCCGCGAGATCGTCGTCGCCCAGATGACATAACAGAACTGTTATGCTAGTTCGGTGAGCACTATCGGTGGCGACCTGATCCGTGAAGCGCGCCGACGGGCGGGGCTGACGCAGGCAGAGCTGGCCGCTAAGGCGGCCACGTCCCAGTCCGGCATAGCGCGCTGGGAGTCCGGCCGTACCGCGGTGAGCCTTGACGACGTCATCCGCCTTGTCCGGCTCTGTGGCTTCGACCTCGAACTCATGATGCTGCCGCGCGACGAGAGCGATATGGCCCAGGCGACGCGGCTTGCCAACCTCACGGGCCAGGAACGCCTCGATCGGCACGCGCGACTGGCGCGGCAGCTGAGCGGGCTTCGCCACCGACACAACGGATGACATGGAACTCGATTTAGCCCGGCTGTTCGAGGTCCTCGACCGACACAGAGTCGCCTACGTGTTGATCGGTGGACTGGCAGCCGTGTACCACGGGTCGCCATTCCCGACCGAAGACGCGGACATCACTCCGCGGAGCGATCGTGCGAATCTGGAGAAGCTCGCCGCAGCCCTCGTCGCGCTCCGCGCGCGGATCCGCACCGACTCCGAGCCCGCCGGTCTCCCATTCGCCTGTGACGCTGACGCGTTGGCCGCCCGCAAGACAGTCAATCTGACGACTGCCGCCGGAGATCTCGATCTGACGTTCGAGCCGGCGGGGACGACGGGCTACGACGATCTGCGACGCGACGCGACGCGCACCGACTTGTACGGGGTGGCAGTGCAAATCGCGTCGCTCGCCGATGTGATCCGGTCGAAGCAGGCAGCGAACAGGCCCAAGGACCAGCGTGTCCTTCCGACCCTTCGTGAGATCCTCTCACGCCGCGCGACCTCGTGACTCAGCGTCGCCGACGCCCGCGAACGCACGGTTGTTGCACGCAAACGCCGAGATCACCGACGAACAAGCGTGCGCTCGGCAACGATGTGAACTGTGGACGGTCGGCAGCTGCTGCGCCCAGCCATCGTGGTCGGTGCGCTCGGCGTGGTCTTCGGTGACATCGGTACCAGCCCGATCTACACCATCCAGACCGTCTTCAATCCCGGCGACCCGCATCCCGTGCCGATCTCCACGGACAACGTCTACGGCGTCGTGTCAACGATCTTCTGGTCCGTGATGATCATCGTCACACTGACCTACGTCACGCTGGTGATGCGGGCCGACAACAACGGCGAGGGCGGGATCATGGCGTTGATCACGCTGCTGCGGCGATGGACCGGCCAGCGTGGCCGCCGAACCGCGCTGATGCTGGCCGCACTCGGCCTGTTCGGCGCCTCACTGTTCTTCGGCGACAGCATGATCACGCCCGCGATCTCCGTGCTGTCCGCCGTCGAGGGCCTCAAGGTCATCGGACCCGACTTCGACGATTTCATCGTGCCGATCACCGCGGTGATCATCGTTGCGCTGTTCGCTGTCCAGCGGCGTGGCACCGCGGTCGTCGGGCGATTCTTCGGGCCGGTGATGATCGCGTGGTTCGTGGCGATCGGCGCGTGCGGAGTGAACGGCATCGTCGACAATCCCGAAATCTTGAAGGCGCTCTCCCCTACCTACGCCTTGACGTTCTTATCGGGGCACTTCCACATTGCGTTCTTCTCCCTCGCCGCGATCGTGCTGTCCGTCACCGGCGCGGAGGCGCTGTATGCCGACATGGGCCACTTCGGCCGGAAGGCGATCACGTACGGCTGGCTCGGGCTCGTGCTGCCCGCCTGCACGCTGAGCTACTTCGGCCAGGGTGCGCTGGTGCTTGCGGACGAATCCAAGGTGAGCGCGCCGTTCTTCTTGCTCACCCCGGAGTGGGCACGGATTCCGATGGTGCTGCTGGCGACGGCGGCGACGGTCATCGCGTCGCAGGCGGTGATCACCGGGGCGTTCTCGGTCGCGTCGCAGGCGGCTCAGCTCGGCTACCTGCCACGGTTGCGCATCGAGCACACCTCGGCATCGACGATCGGCCAGATCTACGTGCCGTGGATCAACGCTGTGCTGATGGTGGCGGTGCTGATCCTCGTCTTCGCGTTCCGCAGCTCGGCCGCGCTGGCGTACGCGTTCGGCATGGCGGTGACGGGCACGATCACCATCACCACCGCGCTGTTCTTCTACTATGCGCGGACCAGGTGGGGATGGCCGCTATGGCTGGTGATCATCGGCGGCGGCCTGCTCCTGCTGGTGGATCTGATGTTCTTCGCGGCGAATCTGACCAAGCTCGTGCACGGCGCCTGGCTACCGCTGCTCATCGCCGTCACCGCCTTCACAGTGATGACGACGTGGAAGAAGGGGCGCGAAATCGCCACGCGCGCAAGGGAAAAGGCCGAGGGTCCACTCCGCGAGTTCATCGACGGACTATCGGAACTGCCAGCCGCCACTCGTACGCATGTCGGGCACGGCGGTGTTCCTCAACCGCGGCAAAGAGACCGCGCCTCTGGCGATGCGCGCCAATGTCGAGCACAACCGTGTGCGTGCACGAACACGTGATCATCATGTCGATCGACACCGTGCCGGTGCCCCGGCTTACCGACGAAGATCGGACAACGATCGATGAACTCGGCTACCGCAGGGATGGAATCATCCACGTCAGCGCCTGCTACGGGTACATGGAAACGCCCAACATTCCGGCCGCGCTACGGCTACTCGACCCCGCGCATACCGAAGGTCCGATCGACGTCGATGCGGCTTCCTACTTTCTGTCCAAGCTGGAGCTGACCGCGGGCGACGAACCCACGATGGCGGAATGGCGCAAACGGCTGTTCATCGCGACGTCCTACATCACCGCCGACGCCGCCGCGTATTTCGGCCTGCCACTGGACCGGACCGTGATCATCGGTTCCCGTATCGAGGTCTGACCCTCAGTCGTCGTTCTTCTCGCCTTTGTCGTCCTTGTCGCCTTTGTCGTCCTTGTTCTCTTTCGTGTCTCGTTTGTCTTTGCCGATCTCGATCGTGGCCCAGTGACCCGGGGAGACGAAAACGCTCCACTCCCCGTCCTCACGGGCCAGCTTGAGAACGCCCCCCTCGACTTCCCACTTTGTGTCGTCGTCGTATACGGATTCTTGGCCGTCGGTGTATGTGAGTGTGAACGCCATGATGAAGCCTCCGATTCAGGTGACCACGTACGGTCTCGAGTCGATGTCATCTGGATACCCACATTCGCTCTTGCTCAGCCCAACGGCGACAGGCCGTCAGAAGAGAGCGTGTATGCGCGGTGGTTCCGCCGCTCACCAGTGGCGATCTCCAACACGGACTTTCCGACTTGCTCCGCGGTGAGGGCGGGCCGCAGGGACTGTACGAACGTGTCGACGTCGACTCCTTGCCGCTCGGCGTAGGCCGCGACCGCCTTCGCGCCGAGCTCGGTCGACGGCGTCAACGCGGGCAGCACCGAGACGAACTCGATGCCCAGCCCGGCCCGTTCAGACTCGAGCGCGGCGTAGCCGGTGATCAGTCTGACGGTGGCCTTGGCCCCCGCGTAGCCCCCACTGAGCGGTGAGCCCTTGATCGCCGCGCCGCTGGAGACCGCGATCAGGGTGCTGCCGGCAGCCAGCGGTGACTGCAGCGCGTAGCGGATCCAGTGGAATGCCTGCGCTACGTCGACGTTCCAGTTCTGGCTGAAGGACTCCCACGTCTGCTCCTGCAGCGGGCTCATCTGCGGCGCCGCCCCGGCGCAGAGCACAACCGTGCGCGGCTGGTACTCGTCGATAAGGCGGCCGGCGGTTGCGGGGTCGGCGGCATCCCCGGCGACCGCGGTGAAGCCGGCGAGTTCACCGCGCAACGTGTCGAGTTGGGCACCGCCGCGGGCAACGCCGACGACGTGCGCCCCGTGTGCCGCAAGGGCGGCGGCGATGCCGCGGCCGAATCCGCGACTGGCGCCGGTGACGATCGCTGTGGAGCCGGCCAAGGGGTTGTTGGGTTGGTTCATACCGAGTTAGATACGCAGCACCGGCGAGATTCATCGGTTCACCCTCGATGAATTCGACTCATCGGGCGTATCTGTACCGAGGGAAGCATCCTTTAGGTAGGAGAACAGCCGTGCCGGCCCAGCAGGATTTCATTGAACAGGCGGCGCCGTTTCGCGCCGAGTTGATCGCGCATTGCTACCGCATGCTGGGCTCGGTGCAGGACGCCGAGGACCTGGTCCAGGAGACGTATCTGCGCGGCTGGCGCGGGTATGAGGCGTTCGAGGGGCGCGCGGCGCTGCGGACCTGGCTCTACCGCATCGCGACCACCGCGTGCCTGCGCGCGCTGCAGAGCCGTGCCCGCCGGGTGCTACCCGCCGGACTCGGCGCCGCGTCCGTCGACCCCCAGGTGGACGTCGACGCCAGCAAGACCGGATATCCATGGCTTGAGCCGATTCCCGACACATTCACGCCCGAGGCCGCGGTCACCGCCAAGCAGAGCATCCGGCTGGCCATCGTCACGGCGCTGCAGGAACTGCCTGCTCGCCAGCGGGCGGTGTTGATCCTGCGGGATGTCGTGCAGTTCAGCGCCGCCGAAGTGGCCGAACTGCTGGAGACCACGCCGGCCGCGGTCAACAGTGCCCTGCAGCGGGCCCGGGCACATCTCGCCGAGGTGGCGCCAAGCGACGACGTCACCGAACCCGAAGACCGCGAGCTGCTGTCACTCGTCGAACGCTACTGCGCGGCATTCGAAAACGGTGATGTGGCCGCGCTCACCGCGCTGCTGCAAGCCGACGTCAAGCTGGAAATGCCGCCGTTCGCCGTCTGGTTCACCGGGCGTGATGCGGTGACGCGATTCCTCGCCGCACGCGCCTTCGCCGAGCCGGGCGCCGTGCTGATGATCCCCACCTCCGCGAACGGGCAACCGGCAGTGGCGGATTACCGGCGCGATGCCGCCGGCCTGATGCAGGCCCACGCGATACACGTCCTCACCCCTGGCGCGGAAGGCATCACGGCGATCACGGTGTTTCTCGAGCCCGCCCTGTTTACCGTGTTCGGCATGCCGACGAGCCGATGAGCGAGCTTCAGCGCCGGAACACCACCCATCGGATCGCGCTGTATATGTAGACGGCTTCGCAGGCGCCTGCCACTATCCGCGAGATGTGGTATTCGACGCCCAGCCCGCCGTGCAGCAGCGTGAGCAGCACCAGATCGATGGCGAACGCAAAGCTGTTGAGCACGACGAAGCCCAGAAATGTCGGCCACGCTGACATGGGCAGGTAGCTATCCGCTGAGCACAGGGCAAATGTCGGGCAACGTCAGGTTATGCCGAACTGGGTGAGCAGGTCGGTTGTCCGCCACCAGATCAGCAGGGCGAACAACACCAGGAGGGCGAGCGTCGCCGAAAATTGGATCAGCGTGCGCCGCTCACGCGGTGCATACGCGTATGCGGCGGCGACCAGTGCTCCGGTGACCAGACCGCCGATATGCCCCTGCCAGCTGATGTTCTGGCCGCCGAGAAGCGGAATCACGAACGTGAACGCCAGGTTTATCGCGATGAGCCCGATCACCCACCGGACGTCGAGGTTGAGCCGCTTGCCGACCACGAACCACGCGCCGAACAGACCGAACACCGCACCCGATGCGCCCGCGGTCGCTGCGTTCAGCGGTGAGAGCAGGTAGACGAGGACCGAACCGCCCAGCGCGCTCAACGCATACAGTGCACTGAAGCGCAGCCGGCCCAGCCATACCTCCAGCGGAGGTCCCACGACATAGAGCGCGTACATGTTGAACAGCAAGTGCGTGATGCCGTAGTGCATGAACGCCGAAGTCAGCAGTCGGTACAGATCACCGTCGGCGACGGCGGGCGACCGCAGCACGAGTTCGCTCTGCATGCCCGGTGACACCGTCTGGAGAACGAACATCACCACGTTGATTGCGATCAGCGTGTAGGTGACCACGGGTGTGGTCTTCTGTTGCGGTCCGCCGAGCACGGTCCGCGGCCGACGCGCCGTATTCGCCCCCTGGCGCACGCACTCCTCGCACTGGTGACCGACGGCCGCGTCGCGCATGCACTCCGGGCAGATGGGACGGTTACACCGCGTGCAGCGGACATACGTCGCCCGATCCGGATGCCGGTAACAGGTCGGCGCGGCCTGCGGCGTGCTCGGGACGCTCACAGCGTGCCGAACAATTCGATCCAGTTGCCGTCGGGATCGGCGACGAACATCCAGCCCATGCCGGGCACCGGTGCGAACTCCGTCACCGGCTCGACCACCTCGTACTCGGAGTCGCCGAACGCCTCGGCCACCGCTCGTAGGTTGTTCACCCCGATCGTGAAGTACCTGAGGCCTGCTTGCACGCGGCCGCCGCCGGGAGCGGCGGGCGTGGGCGGCGGCGGGTCGTACGTGACGAGCTTCACCACACCGCTGCCGAGCGAGTACCGCCGCTGCGACCCGCCCGGGAACCCGACTTCGCCTTGGAACTGCAGCCCGAGGAAGCCTTCGTAGAAGGCGACCATCGCGTCGAGGTTGGTGGTGACGAGACCAACTTCGATGCCGGGGGTGAGCAGGTCGAACCGCACGCCAACCTCATCTCTTGCTTGACGGTGTCTGGACTACGAGTATCCACGCTGTGGTGACTGAGCCGGTGCCGGCAATCACCGCCAATCCCACAATGACCCGCCGCTGCAGCGCTCTGTGGCGGCGGGTTTTTCGTTAGACGATCTAACGCCTATTCTGGTGGTCATGAGCGCGACAAGAACAGCCACTGTGGCGGTAGCGATGCTTCTCGTCGGCACCGCCGCGTCGACCGCGACCGCCCAGGCCGATCCCGCTCCAGCACCGCCGCCCGGACCCAAGACGACCATCGACGCCGACGGCACCTATGCGGTCGGCAAGGACATTCAGCCGGGCACATATAGCTCGGCAGGCCCCGTCGGCGACGGCGCGTGCTATTGGAAGCGCGTCAACGGGACCGACATCATCGACAATGCGCTGTCCAAGAAGGCACAGATCGTTCAGATCGAGCCGACCGATACGTCGTTCACGACGAACGAGTGCCAGCCATGGCAACCGACCGACGCCCCCGTGCCCGTCTCGAGTCCTGGTGATCTGCTCGGCCAGCTGGGCCAACTGGCGCCGATCATTATCCGCGGGCCCGGGGCGCCCCCGCCGAGCAATCCCTAAACCGCTCAGCGGATCTTCTCGCCGTACACGCGGTCGACCGTCATCGCCATCAGCACCCTGCGATCGGACACCATGACCGCCCGGTACTCGTCCCAATCCGGGTGCTCCCCGGCGGCGCTGCGGTAATAGTCGACGAGCGCTTCGACCTCGGTGCCGTGGGGGTCGGTTCCCGGCCCGGTTAGCGTGACGGAGCCCTCGGCGGTCGCCCACGCCCATCCGTCGGAACTGGTGACCTCGAGCGCAGCGCGCGGATCGCGGCGCAGGTTCGCCGTCTTGGCGCGGCCCTCGGTCATCGAGACGTAGATGACGCCGGCGTCCCGGTCGTAATAGTGGGTCACCGGGGAAAGCTGCGGTAGGCCGTTGGACTTGATGGTGGCGAGGACGCCGAGCCGGCTCTCGGCGATCAGCGTGTGCGGGTCGAAAGTTGTCGCGGTCATGTCAACCGGCAACCCAAGACCGCGTGCGGGCTATTCCGTATTGCCGCCGTACCCTGACGGGCGTGGCCGATCTGCATCCCGGCGTCGCTGTCCTGACTCCCCTGCTGGGCACCTGGTCGGGACAGGGCGCGGGCGAGTACCCAACGATCGCGCCGTTCGGCTACATCGAGGAGGTGACCTTCGGTCACGTCGGAAAGCCGTTCCTGGTGTACGGGCAGCGGACCAAGGCCAGCGACGACGGCCGGCCGCTGCATGCGGAGACCGGCTACCTGCGGGTGCCGTCGCCCGACCGTGTCGAACTCGTGCTGGCCCATCCGACCGGCATCACGGAAATTCAGGAGGGAACGCTGTCGACCACCGCAACGACGCTGGAGATGGAATTGACCGCGACGGCAATCGGTCGCACCTCGTCGGCCAAAGAGGTGACGGCACTCAGCCGTTCGATTCGGGTCGATGGCGACGAACTGACCTACACGCTGCGATTGGGCGCTGTCGGCCAGCCGCTCCAACACCATCTGGCCGCGACGCTGCGTAGGACGCACACATGACCGCTGACGGCAGGATCCGGGTCCCGGCCGACCTGGACGCCGTCACAGCGGTCGGCGATGAAGACCACTCGGGGATCGATTCGGCGGCCGTCGAGCGGATCTGGCAGGCCACCCGGCACTGGTACCGGGCCGGCATGCATCCCGCGATTCAGCTGTGCCTGCGGCACAACGGCAGGGTCGTGCTCAACAGGGCGATCGGACACGGTTGGGGCAACGGGCCCGATGATCCGGCCGATGGCGAAAAGGTCGCTGTCACAACGGAAACCCCGTTCTGTGTGTACTCCGCGGCCAAGGCGATCACCACGACCGTCGTGCACATGCTCGTCGAACGCGGCGTCATCTCCCTCGACGACCGGGTGTGCGACTACCTGCCCAGCTACACCAGCCACGGCAAGGACCGCACCACGATCCGGCACGTCATGACGCACAGCGCGGGGGTGCCGTTTCCCACCGGGCCACGGCCGGACCTCAGGCGCATGGACGACAGCGAGTACGCCCGCGAGATGCTCGGCAACCTGAAGCCGATCTATCGGCCGGGGCTGGTGCACATCTACCACGCGCTGACGTGGGGTCCGCTGGTCCGCGAGATCGTTTCGGCCGCCACCGGCAAGAACATTCGCGACGTTCTGGCCACCGAGATCCTCGACCCGCTCGGTTTCCGGTGGACGAACTACGGCGTGGCGGAAGCCGACGTCTCGCTGGTGGCCCCGAGCCACCCGACGGGCAAGCCGTTGCCGGCACCTATCGCGGCGGCGTTCCGCACCGCGGTCGGGGGCACGATGCACCAGATCATCCCGTTCTCGAACACGCGGCAGTTCCTCACGAGTGTGGTGCCGTCGTCCAACACGGTTTCGACCGCCGACGAGCTGTCTCGCTTCGCCGAGATCCTTCGCTGCGGAGGCGGACTCGACGGGGTGCGCATCATGGCGCCCGAAACCCTGCGCGCCGCGACGAGGCAGTGCCGGAGGCTGCGCCCGGATCTCGCGACCGGACTGGCGCCGCTGCGCTGGGGCACGGGGTACATGCTGGGCTCCAAGCGGTTCGGCCCGTTCGGGCGCAATGCGCCTGCGGCGTTCGGCCACACCGGGTTGGTGAACATCGCGGTCTGGGCCGACCCCGAGCGCGGGCTTGCGGCTGGCCTCATCAGCAGCGGCAAACCGGGCAGGCACCGCGAGGCCAACCGCTACCCCGCCCTGCTGGATCGGATCGCCGCCGAGATACCCCGCTTTTGAGGACGTGATGCGCTGATGTTTGGCTATCGGTTGGTCAGGGAACCGGGTTGTAGCCGCTGGACCGGGGCGCAATCCGGCCTCAGCGGTATCAGTCATTGTTGGAGGTGATCGTGGCGAACCAGCCCGCAGCCGGTAACTGCACAGTTGAGCAGCAGCGCATCGGCGAGATCGACGTGCTGTTGGTGGCTGGGGTGATTGACATGCTGACTGCTCCGCAACTCGAGGAGGCGATCGCAGCTGCGGGCAAGGAATCGCCGCGAGGTGTGATCGTCGACCTCAGCGCGGTCGACTTCTTGGCCTCGGCCGGCATGGGCATCCTGGTGGCCGCGCGGGATGAGCTGCCGCCTTCTGTGCAATTCGCCGTCGTTGCCGACGGACCCGCGACAAGCCGGCCGCTGAGGCTCGTGGGAATCGCCGACCTCGTCGGACTGCACGCCACGCTGGACGAAGCGCTTGCCGCGCTGACGGCATAACGATGCCCCGAACCGGGTAGCCAACAGACCGAGATGTCACCTTCCGGAAAGCCGTGCACTAGCGCGCAGTTCGCACGAATTGACGCCGTCGCCGATCCACAGAGCGCCGCCGAGATCCGACGCGAGTTCTCGGATTGGCTGGGACGCCATTTCACGCTCGACGCTACGAAGGTCAGCGATGTGGTGCTGGCCGTCAACGAGGCGATGGCCAATGCTGCGGAGTACGCCTACGTGACCGCCGAGCGGCCGGGAGCGATGCATGTGCTGGCGGATTACGACGGGACAGCTGCCACGCTGACCGTCACGGTGACCGACGAAGGCGCCTGGCGAAACGTCGACCCTGCGACGACAACGCTGAGTCGCGGCCGTGGTATCCCGCTGATGAGGGCGCTTTCTGACCACGCCAGCGTCGACTCGTCTGATGCGGGAACCCGTGTCTGCCTGGAATGGAACCGTGTCACCGCGGCCCGGGCACGCGCTTAGGACAGCGGCAGCCGCACGACCTGTACGAAGAATTCGTCGATCTGCCGAACCGCGCTCATGAACTGGTCCAGGTCGACGGGTTTGGTCACGTAGGCGTTGGCGTGCAGCTTGTAGCTACGCAGGATGTCCTCCTCCGCCGAGGACGTGGTGAGCACGACCACCGGAATGTGGCACAGATCCGGATCGGACTTGATTTTCTCTAGCAGCTGTCGGCCGTCGTATTTAGGCAGATTCAAATCAAGCAGGACCAAGTCGGGCCGAGGAGCATCCTTGAAGGAACCGCGCCGGTAGAGAAAGTGCAGCCCCTCCTCGCCATCGTGGGCGACATGCAAGGTGTTCTTGATCTTGTTGTGCTCGAAGGCTTCCCGGGTGATCAGCTCATCACCCGGATCGTCCTCAATCAGCAGCACAACGATTGCTCGGGCTTGCGGCGTCATTCGGATATTCCTTCTAGAAGGGCCGTCGGATTCAGATCCGGGTCGGCCGTGGATTCTGCGGGCAAGGTGAAACGGAAACGCGTCCCCTCGGTGTAGGCCGTGTCGATCCAGATGGTTCCGCCGTGGTGTTCGATGATCTTCTTGCACAGCGCGAGCCCAATACCCGTTCCGCTGTAGACGTCACGGCCGTGCAGACGCTGGAAGATGACGAAGACTTTGTCGGCGAACTCCTGCGGGATGCCGATGCCGTTGTCCGACACGGTGAAGATCCAGTCGACTTCATGATCGCGGACGCGTTGTTCGCAGTCGATGACGATCCGCGGTGCGGCACCTTCTCTGCGAAATTTCACCGCGTTGCCAATCAGGTTCTGCCACACCATCGCCAGCAGGGTGGGGTCTCCGCGGACGCGGGGGAGCCCCGCCTCCGGCCTCGTGATCTCCGCGTCCGATTCCTCGATCGCAGTGGAAAGGTTGGCCAAGGCGGTGTCCACCGCGGCGTCCAGGTCGACCTGGGTATTCGTGGCATTGAGCCGCCCGGCCCGCGAGAACGTGAGGAGGTCGTTGATCAGTACCTGCATGCGTTTGGCGCCGTCGACCGCGAATCCGATGTACTCGGTGCCACGCTCATCGAGTTTGTCGCCGTACCGCTTCTCGAGCAGCTGGCAGAACGAGGCGACCTTGCGCAACGGTTCCTGCAGATCGTGGGATGCGACGTACGCGAATTGCTCCAGTTCTGCATTCGACCGCCGCAGCTCGAGCGCCTGCTCATCGAGGGCCGCTCTGGCTGACCGCGACGCTTCGAGTTCGTCGACGATGCGCTGTCGCATGTCCTCGACGTCAGCCGCGATACCCCGAATGTCCTTGGGGCCGCGCGGAACAATGCGCTCGCCGAAGTTGCCCTCTGTGATCCGCCTGCACGCCACGGCCAGGGCGGCCAATGGGCGGGTGACCGCGCTTCGCACCAGCACCGCGAGCACAATCGCCATGGCGAAGAAGGCGATGATCAGCCCGACCAGCACCCTGTCGCGCCATGCGCGCACGCTCTGGAGTTCATCGACGCCCGCTTGACGCGCCGCTGCCAGGTGCTCGTTCTGCACATCGAATAGACCACGCAGACGATCGAAGTCGGCCTTGCCACGCTCCGCTGTCGCGTTGTCCACCAGTGTCGGGGTCCCCGGTGTCACGGTGGCGATAAGCGGATCGGCGTACGTCGCCCGCCAGCCGGCAGCTGCTCGTTCGATCGCGTCCAGGTCATCGATTGCGTCAGCGCGGTAGCCCACATGACTGCGGATTTCGTCGGCCGCGGATCGTTCGGCGCGTTGCCCCTCGAAGTAGGGATCCAGGAATTGGCGGTCGGCGGCGATCGCATACCCGCGCAGCGCCGTCTCTTGGTCTCGCAGCGCCGCCTGTAGTTGGTAGGCCGCCACGCGGGCCGGCTGGATGTCGTCGACGAGCTCGCTGGACACCTTGTCGGTGCGATTCAGCAACACGGCGCCGGCGACTGCTCCGGTAAGCACCAACACCCCCATGACAGTCAGCACGAGGTTCTGCCACCCCAGGACGGTGAGACGGCGCCCGCCCCGGGGAGCGGTCATCGTGTCGTCCGCTCGACGCGCACGACCGCTATGTCGTCGGTGTGCCCGCCGTGCGTTCGTGCCCGCGCCTCCGCTTCGCCGATGAGCGCGTCCACAAACGCGCCACCGGGCAGCGCTGCAACTGAACGGGCCAACTCGAGCAGTCCGTCCTCGCCGAGGCGTTCGTTGCCGCGGCCCGAGTGACCCTCGAAAAGGCCATCGGTGAGCAAAAGCAGCCCGTGGCCTTCGGGCAGCTCGAGTTCGTTGACCGGCCACTCATGGGCGCCCAGACCGAGAGCGGGACCTGCCTGCGGTTCAAGCCACTGCACGTCGTTGTTCCCATGTACCAACATGCCCGGATGCCCCGCGCGGACGGCGGTGAAGCGCAGGCTGTCGGGGGCGAGTGCCACGCTCAACAGTGTCGCGAAGATTCCCTTAGCCGGGCGTTCGGCGAACAGGATCCGCTCGAGCTGGCGCATGCGCTCGTTTCCGCGGAGTCCGGCGAAGGTGAGAGCGCGCCAGCCGATGCGCAATGCCACGCCGAGGGCGGCTTCGTCCGGCCCGTGCCCGGCAACGTCACCGACCATGACGTGCACAGTCCTGTCAGGGGTTTGCACGACATCGTAGAAATCTCCGCCCAGCAAGGCGTACGCGCGGCTCGCCCGGTACCGCGTGATGATGTCGACGTTGGGGTCGTCGAGCAGGAGAGGCGAGGGCTGCAGGCCACGCTCGAGCCGGGCATTCTCGCCTGCCCGGAGTCGGCTCGCATGCAATTCGACCGCGGTCAGCTCGGCCCGCTTCCGCTCGATCGCGTAGAGCAGCGAGCGGCGGAGCGTCTCGGCTTCCACGCGGCCTTTGATGAGGTAGTCCTGCGCGCCGGAGGCCACCGCGGATATCCCGAAGTGCTCGTCGTTCAATCCCGTCAAGACGACAATCGGGATGCCGGGATCGCTCTTGCCGATGCGCTCGAGAGCGTCGATCCCGTTGGCGTCGGGCAGATTCAGATCCAGCAGTACGCAGTCCGGGCGGTTGCGTGCCAGTTCACGCTCAGCATCGGAGATCGAACGCGCCCAAGCGAAATCGATGTCGACGGCCGCGTCGGCGATCAGCTCTTCCACCAACAACGCGTCGGCTCGATCGTCCTCCACCAGGAGCACCGACAGGCGAGGACGCTCCGTCGCACGGGTCACAGCGCGGGTGTCCTGCGGGTGATGCGGCGCGCGCATAGGTCATCACGTCCTTCACGTAACGTCACCCCGGTCGCGCTGACCCCTTCTTCAGTGACAACCTCCCGACCATACCCAGTCCCTCGGAGGGCCTCACCCGGGGGAACGTCGGCCACTCACATTGCCGCAACGCCAGCAGTCCGCCCGGCTGGACAGGATCGCCGCCGATATACCCCGATCGCCGGCATTCCCGGATTAGGTGGTAGGGCCCTTCGGCCAGTACGCTTGCGCGCGGTTCGTCGTCGCCAGGAGAAACCGATGCCCACCCAGTCCGCCTCCTCACAGCCAGTCCGCAGCGGCCGTTCCATTCGCCGTGTGCCCGGCCTGACTGCCGGTCAGTGCTTCGAGATCGAGGTGAGCCCCGAAGTCACCGGCTGGGTGATCCGGATTCCGGAGATCGGCGGCGTGACCCGGGCGAGCCGCCGGGTCGCGGTCGAGACCGTGGCACGCAAGTACATCGCCGCTCGCACCGGCATTCCGATCGGCTACATCACGGTGATCGCCCGCGACTGACCTCGGTCGGTGTCCAAACCCAGAAGAGGGGCACCCGCTACGGGCGCCCCTCTTGCTGTCAGCTAGTTGTCAGCGGCTCTGCTGAACGCTCGTGCCGACGTGCGGCACGCTCACCTGCTGCTGGATGTCGCGGACCCAGTCGTGATGGATCGAGTCGGCCTGGGCTGGTCCGGCAAAGCCGAGGACCGCGGCAGCCAGGCCGCTTGCGATCATGGTGGCAAATCCGAACTTCTTCACCTTGGTGCCTTCTTCTGTCTCTGTGTTGGTGGCTTCTCAGCGCATCTGACCTGGTAAACAGACAGGTCAGCGCGTTAATTCCGCTGGCAGAAATTGATCGGCGGTTGGCAGGAATCAACCGCTTTCGGGCCGCATATCGGCAAACGCGACTACAGCGACGGGTTGTTGTCGCGCACTCCCCGATAGATGCCCCAACGGACGATTAGCGGCATCAGCACCCGGTCGAACGACCATGCAGGGAAGGTGAATGCGCGCCCGTTCGGCGCGAAGACCTCGAGCCCGTCGGGTTGTATTCCGATCACCGAACCCCATCGCCGCTTCGGCGGTTGGTAGCTGCGCAGCGGTCGTCCCGCGAACTCCGCGCAAACATTGTGGGCCAGCAGACCATCCGCTCTGTTGCGGGCCGAGCTTCGAAGCGGGTCGGTCGCCGCGACATCGCCGACCGCGAACACATTCGGGTGACCGGGTACGCGAAGTTCCGGCGTAACCCGGACGAAGCCGTTTTCGTCGAGCAGCTCCGCAGGCAACCATTCGGTGTTGGGTCGCACCCGTCCGATCGCCCAGAGCACGGCGTCGGCCGACGAAGGCGGCTGCCCGGTGCTCCACTGGACCGGCTCACCGGTGATCTGATCGCAGCCGAAACCGTCGGGTATCACCGCGCGGTGGCCCGGGTGTAGCACTACCCCCGCCTCATCGAGCCGGCGCTGGACGCGTTCCCACGCCCCGGGGTGGTGGTCGACAAGGGCGCGATCTTTCGGGAAGTAGAGGTCGACCCGCTTCCCGGGCCATTTCCTCGCCACATTGGCGGCGCTGCTGACGGCCGCCGCGCCGCCACCGACGACGATCACCGAATCGGCTTCGGCCAGGCGGTCGTGGGCGGCGCGAAGGTCGGCGCCTATCTCCGCGGCCGACTGGAAATTCGGCTGCCGCCAGAAGCCGTTGGTGACCCCGGTCGAGATGATCAGCGCGTCGTAGGCCTCCACCGAGGTCGATCCGTCGTCGTTCCGGACCAGGACTGTCCGCGCGGCCAGGTCCAGCCCGATCAGGGTGCCGTGGACGGTGCGCACCCGGTCGAGTCCGCGGAACCTGTCGAACGGAATCCAATTGGCGCGCGCCCAATCGTGCGGACGGGACAGCCGCCAGCCCAGCTCCTGCCCACTGACCAACGCAGGCTTGGCCGAGATTCCGACCACCTCGGCATGCCTGGCCAGCCGGATCGCGGTGAGCACGCCGCTGTCGCCGAGTCCGGCGATGACGACGCGGCGAGAATCCATCCAAGCCTCCTGGGAGCGCAGAGCTATAACACGTTCTAACACGAAAGAAGGGGCACCCGATGTCGGGCGCCCCTCTTGTTGAGTCTCGTGGTCAGCGGCTCTGGTGGACGCTGGTGTCGACGTGCGGCACGGTCACCTGAGGCTGGATGTCGTAGATCCAGCCGTGATGGATGGCATCCGCCTGGGCGGGTCCGGCCAAACCCAGGACCGCGGCGGCCAGTCCACTGGCGATGATTGTGGCGAATCCGAACTTCTTCATTTTGGTGCCTTCTTCTTTGTTGTGTTCGGCCTATCTTCTAACTCCATTGACCGATCTAACCGGTTAAACATACAGATCAGGGGTTTAATTCCGATGGCAGCAATTGATCGCGGGTTGGCAGGAATCGACTATGTCCACGGCCCGCAGCGCATCGACTCAGACGGGTCGTGCAGGCGCGACGACGTGATTCTGCAGGTGGTCGAACACCACCTCGGTGCGGACTCCTGCGACTTCGCGTCGCTTCGTCAGCGAGTCCAGGACAAAGTCTCGCAGCGCTTCGGTGGATTCCACTGCAACTAGGACCAGCAGATCCTCGGCGCCGGTCGTGACGAACACCTGCAGAGTTTCCGGCAGCCCGATCACGAAATCCCGGAAGCCCTGCACAATCTCGCGAGACTGCGGGCGAAGCCGGACGGTGACCATGCCCTTTACCGGCCTGCCCATCTTGGCCATGTCGGTGCTGGCGTGAATTCCGGTGATCACCCCGCGTGCCCGTAAGGCGCGGACCCTTTCCAGGGTGGTCGACGGCGCGACGCCGAGCATTTGGGCAAGGTCTCTATTGCTGCGCCGACCATCGCTCTGTAACGCCGCGACAATCGCCGAATCAAGTTCATCCATCACCGCTCCGCTGCGGATTTTACCGAATTATATTCGGCAACTGGATCTGTATGGCCTTCATCCGACTAGTTTCTGTGGCTATGACTGATCAATTGGTCGCTATGCGTGATGGCTTGGACACCACGCCCGCAGCGCTCGTCACCAAGATCGCCGTCGTCATCCGCGACGACCTGGCTGTGTGGCAGAAGCTGAACATGACCGCGTTCTTGGCCAGCGGAGTGGCGGCCTCTGCGCCAGACGCCATCGGCGCGAACTACGCCGACGCGGACGGCACGCGCTACTCGCCGATGTTCGGCCAACCGGTGATGGTATTCGCGGCCGACGCAGCCCGTCTGGCCCGCACGCTTGACCGCGCGTTGTCCCGCGGAATCGTTCCGACGATGTTCACCACCGACCTCTTCTCCACAGGAAACGACACGGCCAACCGCGCCGCCGTTGCGGCGGTGCCTCGCGAGAATCTCGACCTCGCCGGCATCGCCGTACGCGCCGACCGTAAGACCGTCGACAAGATCACCGCGGGTCTACGGCTACACCCGTGATGAGCTGCCGTGCAAGTTGGCGCAGATCGTCTGCGACGAGCTTCGGCTGCGGCAGGGCGTCGAGCGGCAGTGGCGCATTGCCCGGCCGCGTGATCAGCGCCCCGCGCAAGCCTGCGCTCTGCGCGCCTATGGTGTCCCACACGTGCGCGGCGACCATCATGCACTCCGCAGGCGCGACCTCAAGTTCGCGGCAAACATAGTCGTAGACGTCCCGAGCGGGTTTGAAGCTGCGGCATGCGTCGACGCTGAACTGGCGCTCGAAGTAGCCCCCGAGTCCGGCATTCTCCAGCGGGCTGGCGCCGCCCGGGTTGGGCGGTGAGTTCGTGAGAGTCACCAGCCGAAAGCCGTTGTCGCGCAGCGCGGCCAGCCCGTCCGCAACGTCGGGATGCGCCGGCATCGTCAACATCGCTTGCTTGATGCGGTCCAGGTCTCCGTCGGAGATCGGCGTCCCGTGGATCTCCCCGAGCATCCGCAGCATGCCCTGACCAAGGGTGAAGAAGTCGACGTAGCAGCCCGAAAGGGCAGTCGTCATCGAATACATGACGAGCTGACCGAACCATTCACGCAGCGCTCGCGCTTCGCCGAAGATCTGCTCGAAAAGCGGTGCCATGGCGTCGATGTCGATGAGTGTCTCGTTAACGTCGAACACCAGCACGGACGGCGCTTCAGTCATGGGAGCCACAACGTCAGGTTACCCGCCGCAACCCGATTGTGGGATAGCTGGCCCATTTCTGTGTATCTACTGCGTGCGCATTGACCCCGTAGTGCGGGTGTGCAATTCTGGGTTACACACCCCACTATGTCTTCGAGGCTCGAAGGAGCAAAGCCGATGGGTAATGCTTTGCAGGACAAAACCGTTGTGGTGGTCGGGCGCGGCAGTGGCATTGCCCGTGCCGTGGCGCTGCTCGCACACGACGAAGGTGCGCGGGTGATCGTCGCCGGCCGCGACAAAGCCAAGCTCGCCGAAGCGTACGACGGCCTCGACATCAACGCCGAGTGCGTCGACGTCACCGACGACTCATCCATCAGCGCTCTTGCCGACCGGGTGGGTCCAGTCGACCATCTCGTGTCGACCGCGTCGGCCCGCGCCAGAGGAAAGCTCGCCGATCTCGAGCGCAAGGATCTGCAGTTGTCGTTCGACACCAAGGTCATCGGGCCGACGATGCTCGCCAAATATTTTGCACGACAGATGAATCCAGGTGGCTCGTTCGTGTTGTTCTCCGGTGTGAATGCGTTCAAGGTCAACGTCGGCTACCTCGGGGTTGCCATTACGAACGGGGCCGTCGACTTCCTCACCCGCTCGCTGGCGGTCGAACTCGCGCCGATCCGGGTCAACACCATCTCCCCCGGCGTCATCGACACCGGCGCGTGGGACGCGTTCGGCGAGGACGGGAAGCAAAATTACTTCGAGCACATCAGTTCCAGCAATCCCGCGCGCCGCATCGGGACGAGTGAGGATGTGGCCGGCGCCGTGCTGTTCGCGATGACGAACAGTTTCCTCACGGGTGTTACGTTGAAGATCGACGGTGGTGAACCGCTGACCTGAGGAGGCAGCATGGCCGCCAAGCTCTTATCAGTGAACGTCGGTATGCCCAAGGATGTGCCGTGGCACGGCAAAACGGTCCACACGGGAATCTGGAAGTTGCCGGTCGAGGGGCCAGTGATGGTGCGGCGGCTCAACATCGACGGAGACGGCCAGGGTGACCTCGCCGGGCACGGCGGAGAGCAACGCGCCGTCATGGTCTACCAGATCGAATCGTATGACTACTGGCGGGATTACTTGGGCCGCGACGACCTGCACCCTGGCCAGTTCGGGGAGAACTTCACCGTCACCGAATTGGAAGATCGCGACGTCTGCATCGGCGACCGCTACCGGATCGGCGAGGCCGAGTTCGAAGTCACCCAGCCCCGCGTCACTTGCTTTCGCGTCGGCATGCGTCTCGGTGTGCCCGAGATGCCCAACCTGCTTGTCTCCCAACACCGCCCGGGCTTCTACTTCAGGGTAATCACGGAAGGCCCCGTCCGGGCAGGCGACGATATCGTACGGACCCGCCGCGGTCGCCACGAGCTCAGCGTCGCCGACGTCGACGCGCTGCTGTACCTGCCCGACCGCGATATGGACCTCCTGCGCAAGATCGTCGAGGTGCCCGCGCTGAGCCCCGGCTGGCAGCAGTCGTTCCGCGATATGCTCGTCGCGCACGAGAAGGAAGGCGCCCCAACGCAACTCCAGATTGGGGTTGAGCCAGGGTGGCGCGGGTTCCGGCGGTTACGCGTGACGGCAACCCATCCGGAGAGCCCGACGGTTTTGTCGATCCGGCTCGAGGCCGACGACGGCGGCGCGCTTCCGACGCCTCTTCCTGGGCAATACCTGACCGTGAAGATTCCCGACGCAGGCGATCCGCCACCGATGCGCAGCTACTCGCTGTCCGGAGATCCCGCCGCGGGGTACTACCGCATCAGCGTCAAACGCGAAGAACACGGGCAGGTCAGCCAATGGCTGCACAGCAATGCGAGGTCCGGATTGATCATCGAATCCGCCTCGCCGCGAGGCGATTTCTACCTCGTCGACGACGGCGCCCCCGTCATCCTGGTGTCTGCAGGCATCGGCGCCACCCCGGTCATCGCCATGGCGCACGCCTTGGCCGCGACGCAGTCCTCGCGCCAGGTCTGGTGGCTGCACACGACGCAAAGCCCGGCGAGTCATGCATTCGCCACCGAGGTCACTGCCCTGCTTCATTCCTTGCCCGACGCGCACCAGCGTGTCTTTTACACCCGTGGCGACGACTCGCCGACGCGGCTCGATCGGCGGTCGATCGCCGCGCTGGGCCTGCCGGCCGACGCGACGGCATACCTCTGCGGCCCCGCTGCGTTCATGGACGACATGCGTGACGGCCTCACGGCCGCCGGGCTCGATCCCGCGCACATCCACACCGAACTGTTCGGCGCCCTGCCTCCGATCAACCCCGGAGTGGTGGGCGCGCCGCCGCCCGTAAAGCCACACCCTCCCGAAGGTGTGCCAGGTTCGGGGCCGCGGATCACCTTCGCCCGCAGCGGACTCAGCGTCAACTGGTCGCCCGGCTTCCACACGCTCCTCGAACTCGCGGAGGCGTGCGACGTCCCAACCCGGTATTCATGCCGAAGCGGGGTCTGCCACACGTGCGTGACCCCGGTGATCGAAGGAACGACCGACTATCTCGAGCCCCCGCTTGAAGAGCCCGCCGACGGCGCCGTGCTCCTGTGCACGGCCACACCGCACAGCGATCTCGTCCTGGATCTCTGAGAGGCCCTCACAGGTAACCGATCTCGCCCGCATTACCGTGAATGAGTGCAGCCGCGACATTTGGACCCGCCGGCGGGACCTCTGCTGGCCGAGGACGACGGCGCACTGCTGCACGTTCGCGGGAAGCGCTACGGGCGGGTCCTCTCGGTGACGGCGCCCAGCGACGCGAACGGAGCGGCTTCGCGCACCGCGGCGTCGAAGGGCTCGATTCGGCGGCGCTGCGCTTCGGATAGCAGGTGCTCTCGAGCGGGCCGCCGCGGCCGCTTAAGGCGCGTGAAACGTTCACCGGTTCAGGGCCTGACGGCGTCGATCGCCCGGTAGATGCGCTGCTCACTGACCGGCCGCGCGGTGCCGAGCTGCTGGGCCCACAGGCTGACCCTTAGCTCCTCGATCATTCGCGCGATGTCGCGAACATCGTCGGCGGCCGCGCGCGCCGCCGAAAGAGCCTGCCGCAGTTCGTCGTACGCGTCCTGCACGGCGTGCACGCGCGCCATCCGCTCGCGGTCGGCGTTGACGCCCTGCGGCAACCGCTCGAGGCGGCGGCCGACGGCGGTGAGGTAGCGGGTGAGGTCGCCGAGATGCGTTGCGCCGGTGGCGGTGACGAAACCGCGCGGCAGCAGCCGGACGAGCTGTGCGCGGATGTCGGCGATGGCATCGGCCTGGGTCGCGGACGGCTGACCGGGCAACGCGACCTCCACCTCATGCGCGGCGGCGAGCACCTTCTCGACACGCCCGACGATGTCGAGCGTCATCGGCGCAAGGTCTTTGACGACGAGGTCACGCAGCGCCGCGAACTCGGAACGCGTCCACGCCGGGGCCGGAGCCAACACCGCGACGGCCGCGTCCGCGCAGTCGTCGAGCAGCGCAGCCAGCGAGCCATCGGGATTCGCGCCGAGCATCAGGCGGGTACGCGGATTCAACTGGCGCTCAATGGTTTTTCCTGCCAGACGGCACCGCTAGACGCAACAGGCGACGGATGCCGGGCCCCATCGCGGCGTCTTGCTCGGCGTTCGTTGCGAATACCCGCACGTCCACCGCCCTCCCCGCGTCGACGAATGCCGGGAAGCCACGCACGGTGTGGCCGCCGCTGACCCGTTCGACAGCGCGCGGCAGCTCGTCGAGGTCGTCGGGCCAGGTATGCAGCCCAGTTCGTTCCAGCCCGTCGGCGACCGCTTCTGCGACAGCTTGGCGGGCCGGTGCGGCCAGTTGCTGCTGCAGCGTCTCGAGGTCCTTGCCGCGCGCCACTTCGGTGCCATCCGCGGACTCGACGGCGAACGTCACCCGCAGGTGCGACGGGAGCTTGTCGAGGTCGAAGGCGTCGATCGGGACGAGCACACCGGTGCGCCGCTGTAACGCCCGCTGCAGTGACTGCAGCAGCGGTTCCTTTCCCGGTTCGAGCGTGGCCAGCACCGCGCGGGCGGTGTCGGGTGCAGGAACGAAGTTGCGGCGCAGGTCTTTTGGAAGCGATCGGATCAGCGCGGTGACGAGTTCCTCGCGCAGCGCAGGCACATGCCAGGCGAACTCGTTGCCACCGAGGCGCGCGAGCACCTCGACCGGCACGTGCACGGTGATGCCGTCGTCCTCGGCGCCGGGCTCGAACCGGTAGGTCACCGGCAGCGACAGATCTCCCGCCTGCCAGGTGTCCGGCTGGTCGGCGGCGGCCTCCTCGGTGCGCAGCAGGTCGTCGCGGGTGAACGTCAGCAGGTCCGGCGTGCGGTGCCGCTGCTTCTTCCACCAGGCGTCGAAGTGCCGCGCCGAGACGACATCGGCCGGGATGCGAGCGTCGTAGAAGGCGTAGATCGTCGTCGTCGCCGACGATGAGATCGCGGCGGCGTGCGCGTTCTTCGATCTCTTCCAGTTCCTCACGCAGCCGGGCGTTGTCGCGGAAGAAGTGGTGGCGGGTCTGCCAGTCGCCCTCGACGAGAGCGTGCCGGATGAACAGCTCGCGGGCGAGCTCCGGCTCGACCTGGGCATAGTCGACGCGGCGGCGCGGCACGAGCGGCAGGCCGTACAGCGTCACCCGCTCGATAGGCCATGACCGCTCCGCGCTGGGCGTCCCAGTGCGGTTCGCTGTAGGTGCGCTGCACGAGATGCGCGCCGATACGTTCGACGGCCTCCGGTTCGATGCGCGCCGCGATCCTGCCGTACAGCCGACTGGTTTCGACGAGTTCGGCCACGACCACCCAGCGCGGCGGCCGCTTGGTGAGGACGGAGCCGGGCGCGAGGACGAACTTCGCGTTGCGGGCGCCCTGAAATTCCCGGGATTCGCGTCCTTCTGTCTCATCCCGCAACCCGATGTGCGAGAGCAGACCGGCGGTCAGCGCGGCGTGTACGCGCGTCGGCGTCGGCTTCCTCGTCGGACTCCCGGATTCCGATGTCACGGGCGATGCTGCGCAGCTGCCCGGTGAGGTCCTGCCACTCGCGGATGCGCAGGTAGTGCAGGAACTCCTCGCGACACATCCGCCGAAACGCGTTGCCTGAGCGTTCTTTTCGTTGCTCGCGCAGGTAGCGCCACAGGTTCAGGTAGGAGATGAAGTCCGAGTGCTCGTCGGCGAACCGGGCGTGCTTCTGGCGCGCGGCCTCCTCGCGGTCGGCGGGCCGCTCCCGCGGGTCGGGAATCGACAGCGCCGCCGCCAGCACCAGCACTTCACGCACGCATCCCTCGGTGTCGGCCTGCAGGATCATCCGGCCGATCCGTGGGTCGACGGGCAGCCGCGCGAGGCGGCGACCGAGTTCGGTGATCGCGCCACGCTGGTCGAAGGCGCCGAGTTCCTGGAGCAGCAGCACGCCGTCGCGGATGCTGCGCTTGTCGGGCGGATCGAGGAATCGGAAGTTCTCGATGTCGCCGAGTTGTAGTGCGGCCATCTGCAGGATGACGGCGGCGAGGTTCGTCCGCAGGATCTCGGGGTCGGTGAACCGAGGCCGCGAGGCGAAGTCCTCCTCTGAGTAGAGGCGGATGCACACGCCGGGTGCTACCCGGCCCGAGCGGCCCGCGCGCTGCGCGGCCGACGCCTGGGAGATCGGCTCGATCGGCAGCCGCTGCACCTTCGTCCGGCGGCTGTAGCGCGAGATCCGCGCGGTGCCGGGGTCGACGACGTAGCGGATCCCTGGCACGGTCAGCGACGTCTCGGCGACGTTGGTGGCGAGCACGACCCGCCGGCCCGTGTGCGGCTGAAAAACCTTCTGCTGCTCGGCCGTTGGCAGCCGGGCGTAGAGCGGCAGCACCTCGGTGTGAATGTCGAGAGTGCTGCGCAATGCTTCACTGGTGTCGCGGATTTCGCGCTCGCCGGAGAGGAACACCAGCACATCGCCTGGCGGCTCCTCTTCCAGCTCGGCGATGGCGTCGACGATCGCCTCGGTCTGGTCCCGCATTTCGGCGCGGACGATTTCGTGGTCGGGGTCGTCCGGATCGTCGTCGTTCTCGTCTGCGGCGACGACGACTTCCAGTGGCCGGTAACGGATTTCGACGGGGTAGGTCCGCCCGGACACCTCGACGATCGGCGCCCCACCGCTGGATCCATGTTCGGCACCGCCGAAGTGTGCGGCGAACCGTTCGGGCTCGATCGTCGCCGACGTGACGATCACCTTGAGGTCGGGCCTGCGCGGCAGGAGCTCACGCAGATACCCGAGCAGGAAGTCGATGTTGAGGCTGCGCTCGTGTGCCTCGTCGAGGATCAGGGTGTCGTAGCGCAGCAGGCGGCGGTCGCGCTGGATCTCGGCAAGCAGGATGCCGTCGGTCATCAGCTTCACCAACGTGCGGTCGCTGGCCTGGTCGGTGAAGCGCACGGTGTAGCCGACGGCGTCGCCGAGCGGGGTGCCCAGTTCGTCGGCGATGCGCTGGGCGACGGTGCGGGCGGCGAGCCGGCGCGGCTGGGTGTGCCCGATGGTGCCGCGGATGCCGCGGCCCAGGTCCAGGCAGATCTTCGGCAGCTGGGTGGTCTTGCCCGACCCGGTCTCGCCGGCGACGACGACCACCTGGTGTTCGGTGATGGCCCTGGCGATCTCGTCACGCCGGTCGCTGACCGGCAGGTCGGGGTAGGTGATCGTGGGGACGGCGGCGTTGCGGGTCGCGACGAGCGCCTCGGCGGCGGTGAGCTGTTCGGCGATCTGCTGGAGCTGCTCGGGGCTGGCCTTGCCACGCAGATTCTTGAGGCGACGGCCGAGCCGGGCGGCGTCGCGGATTGTCAGCCCGTCGAGGCGGTTTCGCAGCTCCCGCAACTCGGCGACGGACGGCTCGGACACTCCGGCCAGGCTAGCCCTTGTCGGGCGACCAGTAGTCGAGCATCTCCGCGAACGTTTCGAAGGCCGGCGCGGATGCACCGTACGCCGCCTCGAGATGAATGCTCAGCGGGAAACCGAGGTCGGCGACGCCGTCGATCACGCGCTTGTACAGGTCGATCATCAGCTTCCGCTTCTGCGCGGGCTCGGTTTCCGCCAGCGTCGTGACGAATGCCTGCTCGTCGGCGACGGCGGTGTTGCCGGGGTCCTGGATCAGCCAGTTGATCAGGCCAACGCGGGTCTCGACCTTCGGTACGAAGCCGAACGACAGCAGGATTTCCGGACGATGGTCGGTGGTCTTCGCGAATTCGGTGAGGAAGCTCACGATGGCGTCGGAGTACAGCAGCTGGGTCATGCCGTACGTCGCACCCTGGTTGCACTTGAAATTGAACCGGCCCTGTTCACCGTCGCGGGTGGGAATCAGGATCGCGCCGCGGTTGGGCACGAGTTGGTCGTAGATCGACAGCGCGTCGGTGGGCGCGACGCCGGAACCCTCACCGTCGTTCATGGTGCGCGGCACGCCGACGAAAGCGATGCCGTCGAAACCGGCATCGCGCAGATCGGTCAGCCGGTGACGCAGAGACGCCTCATCCATGAAGGCGGTGACCTGGGTGCACAACGCCTTCACCCCGGGCAGCTCCGGCTTGATGATCGTCCAGAAGTCCAACACGTCAAGCCTGGGCTTCATCTCGACGGGACGGTCATCGTCCTCCTCGATCATCCCGGGGATCATGACGTGTCTGATCCGGCCGTCGATGCCGGTTTCCTTGGAGAAGCGCAGCACCTTGCGCGCGTCCTCCAAAGCCTGCTCGCGCCCGAGCTCGGCGTTCGGCGGTACGAGCTCGAACGCGACGGTGTTGAGGGTCAAAAGGTTGCTCCTCATTGCACGCCTGTCTGCTCCGTCCGGAAGGTCGACGATGACCGCCCGGGGGAGGACCAGATCTCATCTCTTGCAATCGAGATTAGCGACTGGCGTTCGGTCACTGCGTCGGCGCCCACCGCCGGCGTGGCAGTAATTGATCTACCGCTGCGATCCTGCCACGCCCCGTACACATCCTGCCATCGGGAACATGCATGTCTACCTGCGTGTTTGCGGCGTTAGATCGGCGAGCAAGCGAGCCGACTAGGGCGTCAGACCAGCGGGCGTCAGCCCGCCAGCCTTCCGCCGAAAGCGCAAGGAGGCGTTTCAAGTGAAGAAGATCAGCTTTGCCACCGTGGTGTCGAGCGCGCTGGCGGCGCTGGCCATCGGATTGGCAGGCCCTGCGCTGGCCGACGGTGCAGTTGGTTCGGTGGCGCTGCCGCCGGCGGCCCCGTCGCCGTCTACCCCCAGACCGGGCCCGGCAGTGGGGCGAATCCGTACACGCCCTTCGGTGTAGACCCCTACACCCCGTACGGCGTGTGGGCACAGCACTGAACCACCACTAATTTGGCGAGGCATGCCGCCAGGCGTTTGTCGGGCGGCATGTCTTTTGCCTTGTTCAGCGGAGGTTGCCCAGGATCTCGGTGCGTACGTCCTCGACTGTCACGCATGCGGCACACATCGCGACGAAAACGGCTGCGAGGCACAATTGACTCACTCTAGTAACGGTTTCGGCGATGGGTTCGGCAAAGCATCCGATGTGGGTCTTGGAAGATTCTTGTCGTCACGCGGTTGGGTGCCTGGCCGCGCTGGCACTGCTGACGGCATGCAATGCGGGCGCGGGCAACTCGGACGCGCCGGCGGCGAGCCAAGGCTCAACGACCTTGGCCCCGGCCCCCGTCACCACAGCGACGACCGTCGCCGCTCCGTCCACTGCGCAAGGCCCGCGGACCGAGAAGTGGATCGAGCTCCAAGTCGGCGATTGTCTTGCCGACCCGCCGCCGAGCGATCCCAGCGTGGTCACCGTGTCCGTCGTCGACTGCGCGATCGCACACGCGGCGGAGGTTTACCTGCGTGCGGACGTAGAGGTCAACGCCGCCATCGCCGACGTCGCCGATCAACAGTGTGACGCGGGATTCACGCAATACACGGGGCGATCCGTCGGCGGCGGCCCATTCGTGGTGACGTACCTGATCGACTCCAATCAAGACCGGACGTCGGCCAATCCTCTGCCGAGTAGCGTCATCTGCCTGCTTCAGGCGTCCAACGGTGGGCCGCTGACCGGCTCAGCACGCCGCTGACGCGGCTACATCGAAACAGACTGGGGCACAAAGCCATTCGGGGGCGGTGGAGGCGGAGGCGGCGCCGGCACGCACAACCCGCTCTGGGTGTCCAGGTACTTGCCCGGCAGACAGAACGGAGCGCAGCCGTTGGTGACTCCGGTTTCACCCGGTAGGCACGCCGTGTTGACGGCCGGCGGGGCGATAGTGGCGGGTGCTACCGCTGCCGTCAGCGCTACCGCGAACAGCGCCGCGATCACAAGCCGTCGCATCGGCTCAGTTTAGGTGTGACGACAATTCCTCATCCGTAATCTGGGTGAAGTGAGCATTGCATCGGATGCCGCCGTCATCTTGGACGACCGGTTCTCCCGCGAGCTGCCAGAGATGGCGGTGCGCTGGCGGGCCGAGGTGCCTCCGGACCCGCGGCTACTCGTGCTCAACGAGCGATTGGCCGCCGACCTGGGTCTGGACGCAGCCTGGCTGCAAAGCCCTGAAGGTTTGAGGTTCTTGGTCGGCACCCTGGTGCCTGACGGTGCCACGCCGGTTGCGCAGGCCTACGCCGGACACCAGTTCGGCGGGTTCGTCCCGCGTCTTGGTGACGGACGCGCGTTGCTGCTCGGCGAGATCGCCTGCGCGGACGGGACGGTTCGCGACCTTCACCTCAAGGGTTCGGGAGCCACGCCGTTCGCACGAGGCGGCGACGGTCTGGCCGCGGTCGGCCCGATGCTGCGCGAATACATCGTCAGCGGGGCGATGCACGCGCTCGGCATCCCGACGACCCGGTCGCTTGCCGTCGTGGCCACGGGTCGCCGCGTCCATCGCGAGACGCTGCTGCCGGGAGCCGTGCTCGCGCGGGTGGCGAGCAGCCACCTGCGGGTGGGCAGTTTTCAATACGCCTCAACCGCCGGCGACATCGATTTGGTGCGGCGGCTCGCCCACCATGCCATCGACCGGCACCACCCGTGTGCCGCCGAGGCGCAGAATCCGTACCGCGCGCTGTTCGAGGCGGTCGTCACCGCCCAGGCGTCGCTGGTGGCGCGGTGGATGCTGGTCGGGTTCGTGCACGGGGTGATGAACACCGACAACATGACCATCTCCGGCGAGACCATCGACTACGGGCCATGCGCGTTCATGGAGGCCTACGACCCGGCGACGGTGTTCAGCTCGATCGACGCCTGGGGCCGATACGCCTATGGCGACCAGGCGGCGATGGCGGCGTGGAACCTTGCGCGGTTCGCCGAGACATTGCTTCCGCTCTTCTCCGACGATCTCGACCAGGCGCTCGCGCAGGCCCAGGAGTCACTCGACGGTTTCCGTCGGGAGTACGCCGCGGCATTGCTGGCCGGCATGCGGGCGAAGCTCGGCCTGCGTGATGTGGACGACGACGCTGCGGCGGCGTTGATCTCGGAGCTGCTCGAGCAGCTTCAGCAGAGCCGTGTCGACCACACGTCGTTCTACCGGCTCCTTGGCCGAGCGGCGCGCGGCGACGTCGAACCGGCGCGCGGACTGTTCGTCGACCTTGCCGCCTTCGACGGTTGGTTGGCACGCTGGCAGGCGTTCGCCCCCGACGCGGACACGATGGACCGGGTCAATCCGGTGTACATCCCGCGAAACCATTTGGTCGAGGAGGCCCTAGCCGCGGCGACCGCGGGCGATCTCAAGCCGCTCTCGCGGCTGCTTGCGGCCGTGACCGCGCCCTATGACGAACGGCCCGGCCGACAGCGCTACGCCGAACCGGCGCCGGAGGAGTTCGGCGCCTACCGAACGTTCTGCGGCACCTGACTCAGCCCCGTAGGGGCTCGAAGCGCCGATTTATCGCTGTGGCTGCACGTTCGTGGCGATCAGTAGTGGTAGGTGTCCGACGGCGCGGGTATGTGAACGGGCTCGTCGTCGAAGTGGGACACCTCGATGCCGTAGGAGCGGGCCAGCTCGAGGATCTTGGTGGCCCTGGCGATGCGCGGCAGGTCCGACCCGTTGCGAATCTCGCCGCCGTCGCGCTCGAACTCGGCGAAAAACTCTTTCGCCCAGCCGATTTCGTCTTGCGATGGGGATAGCCCCTCGTTGACGACGGAACATTGATCGGGGCTGAGGCAGATCTTGCCGGTCATCCCGAACTCCACGGAAACGGCGGTGGCCTCGATGAGCTTGAGCGCGTTGGAGCCGATGGTCGGCCCGTCGATCGCGCTGGGCAGATGGGCCGCCTTGGCGGCGATGGTGAAGCGGGAGCGTGCGTACGCGAGCGTGGCGGGGTCTTCCCCGAAACCGGTGTCACGGCGGAAATCGCCGATGCCGAAGGCGAGCCGGAAGGTTCCTTTGGCCGCCGCGATCTCGGTGATGCGTTCCAGACCCCTGGCCGTTTCGACAAGCGCCACGATCGGGACATTGGGCAGTCGTTTGGCGGTCTCGGTGACGTGGTCGACCGATTCGACCATTGCCAGCATCACGCCGCCGATGGACGTGTCGGCCAGTGCCTTCAGGTCGTCGGCCCACCATGGGGTGCCGAAGCCGTTGGTCCGCACCCAGTCGGAGTTTCCGGCGCCGAGCCAGCGCACGACGTTGTCGCGGGCGGCGGACTTGTCCTTGGGCGCGACCGCATCCTCGATGTCGAGGACGACGATGTCGGCGCGGGAGTTTTCGGCGGCCTGGAACCGGTCGCCCTGCGCGCCGTTGACCAACAGCCAACTCCGGGCGAGAACCGGGTCGATGCGCGAGCCGACGTCGGCAGGATCGGGCGCGTTGGTGGTGACCTGTTCGGACATGAAGTGCTCTGCCGTCTCTTCGTTGTGTCGGTGACGACCCCATGCTGGCCTAACCGATGACGACAAGGCAAACAGCCGGCGCTGAGAGGCGGGGCCGCATTTCTCGTCGTGTCGCAGCGTGGTAGACCTCCGGCATGGCCGAGCGCGTCACGTTTCCCAGCTCAACAGGACCGAATCTGGCCGGGATCATCGACCGGCCGGCCGGGGTCCTCCGCGGCTGGGGCGTCTTTTCGCACGGGTTCACGCTCGGCAAGGACTCGCCTGCCGCTGCTCGCATCTGCAAGCAGCTCGCAGAGGACGGCATCGGCATGTTGCGTTTCGACGCGCTCGGTTTGGGCGACTCGGAGGGTGACTGGGGCGACGGTTCGTTCACCGTCAAGGTCAACGACGTCATCCGAGCATGCGAGTTCATGGCCGATCAAGGGACGCCCGCCGACATCCTCGTCGGTCATTCGTTCGGCGGTGCGGCAGTGATCGCCGCGGCCCGGCAGTCACCGGGCGTGCGGGCCGTCGCCACGGTCGGGGCACCGATGGATCCAGCCCACGCCGAAAGCCATTACGACGCAGTCGTTGACCGCGTGCTGTCCGAAGGCAGTGCCGAGTGGATGGTTGGCGGGCGCACACTCACGCTCAAGCGGGCGTTCGTCGAGGATGTTCGCGCGGCCGCCCTCCATGAGAAGATCCGCGGCCTACGGTTGCCGCTCCTGATCCTGCACTCGCCAACCGACAACACCGTCGGCATCGCAAACGCGAGTGAAATCTTCCGCACTGCACGTCATCCGCGCAGCTTCGTTTCCCTCGAGGGTTCGGACCATTTACTTACCGGCCCCGGCCAGGCTCGTCGCGCAGGTCGAATCATCGGCGCGTGGGCGGACGCATACCTCGTTGCGGAGTAACCGGGATCACATGGCTAGCGCATTAGGTAAGTGGTTTGGTCGAGCATAGCGCCGGGTATCCGCCGGCATCTGCGGAGCGGCATTTGGGGCCTGCGCCGGGTCGGAAATTAATGGGACGGTGAGGTTTTGATGAGTATGGTCGGTCGATTTTTCGGTGCTGCGGTGGTCGCAACTTCGGCGTTGTTGAGCGGTGCAATCAACATTCCCAACGCGTCGGCGGACCCATGCCCCGACGTCGAGGTGGTATTCGCGCGCGGCACGTTCGAGCCACCAGGTGTTGGTGACACCGGGCAGGCGTTCGTCGACGCGCTGCGCGCTCAACTCGGCGGCAAATCGATCGACGTGTATCCGGTGAATTATCCGGCGTCGCTGGATTTCGCGACTGCCGCTGACGGCGTGATCGACGCGAGCAACAAGATCCGCGACATGGCCGCAAGCTGCCCGAACACCAAAATGGTGCTTGGCGGATACTCTCAAGGGGCGGCCGTGGTCGCATACACGACCGAAGACGCAGTACCTAACGGCTTCACGCTCCCAGCCGGCATCACCGGTCCAATGCCGCCGGCAGTTGCCGACCACGTCGCCGCGGTGGCGCTCTTCGGAAAACCGTCAAGCGGGTTCTTGCAGCAGATCTACACGGGAGCACCGCCGATCACAGTCGGCCACCTTTATTCGGGAAAGACGACCGACATGTGCATCCCCGATGACCCCATCTGCTCGCCAGCCGGCAACGACAACGGCGCGCACACCCTGTATGCGGTGAACGGCATGGCGGCCCAGGCCGCGGACTTCGCCGTGCGTCGCCTCTCGTCGAACGGGCCGGTTGCCTAGCGGCGGTTGGCCGAATATCTACGGGCAAGCTGGCGTTGGGTTAGGCGTGGACACTTGGGATGCGATCCGTGCCCGTCGAAACGTCAGAAGCTATCGGCCCGACCCGGTGCCGGACAGCGATCTGCAGCGTATCGCCGAGGCGGGATGGCGATCACCGTCGGCGTCGAACCGCCAGCCCTGGGATTTCGTGATCGTCACCGATCCGGATCGATTGCAGGAGCTGTCCACCGTATGGCAGGGCGCGCGGCACATCGCGTCGGCTCCGGCGGCTATTGCACTGGTTGCCCCGGTGCCGCCCGATGAGCGAAGGAAGCTTCTCGATCAGTACGACTTGGGCCAGGCCACGATGGCGATGATGATCGCGGCCACCGACCTCGGCATCGGCACCGGGCATTCTGCAGTCGGCGACCAAGACAAGGCCCGCGCGATCCTCGGCGTGCCCGACGACCACATCGTGGCCTACCTCCTCGGGCTCGGGTATCCGGCCGACCGCGCCCTGACGCCGATCACCAAGCCGAATCGCAGACCATTCGATGAGGTCGTTCATCGCGGCCAGTGGTGACTCGGCGCTCACGCTGCGTCGCTGCCCTTGTTCGGAATGTCGGGGCGTAGGTAGCCGACGAGACACAAACAAATCAGCGACATCGCCACCACCGGCCATTTGAAGGCGACCAATGCCGCTGCGGCGAACACGCCGATCGTCACGAACGATCTCATTCGCAGGAGTCGGCGCATCCGCTGCGAGACGTCCTCGTGGGCGGGCCGGTCGACCGCCTCCCAGCAGAGGGCGAGGTAGGTGACGTTGACGAGGACGAATATGGCCGCATACAGCGCGACAGGGGCGGCGGCCAACCTGGTATCGGCGATCCACTCCGTGGTGAACGGGATCAGTGATACCGAGAAAAGATGCGCGAAGTTGAACCACATCAGCCGTGGCGTCGGCACCTCTGCATAGCCGAACAAGTGATGGTGGTTTACCCAGACGATTGCGATGAACAGGTAGCTGACCGCGTAGCTCAAACCTGTCGGCCACAGAGGCAGCAGGGCGCTGAAGGTATCGGCGTGTGGCGGCTTGAGGTCGAGAACCAAGATGGTGATGAGCACGGCGAACACGCCGTCAGAGAACAAGCGCACCCGGTCCGTGCTGGGTTGTCGCGCGGCCACGGAATGGATGTTATCGAAGCTGGCGTCGCTTACTTGATCCCGACGACCATCGAGTCCGGGCCCGCGAGGTGTTCGACATAGCTTTCGCTGAAGCCCGTGTCGGCCATCCAGCCGCGACAGTCTGCACCTGTGAAGTCGAAGCCGCCAAGCCCTTCGATCAGCATGTTGAGACTCATCAACAGCCCGAACGCGTTTTCGCGCCGGTCGTCGTCGATGATCGCTTCGTAGACGATCAACGCCCCACCCTCAGGCAGCGCGTCGTAGGCCTTCTGCAGCAGTAGGCGCTTTCCGTCCAAGTCCCAGTCGTGAAGGATGTGACCCATGATGAGCACGTCGGCGCTGGGCAACGGGTCGCCGAAAAAGTTACCGGGCGTGAAGCTGAGGCGGTCGGCGAGCCCGAATCGGCCGACATAAGAGTTGAAGATGGGCTCGACGGGCGGCAGGTCGAGGCCGCCGCCGGTCAGGTGGTCATGAGCAGTCGCGATCGCGACCAAAACGGCGCCTTGGGCGCACCCGATGTCGATGACGCTGCCGTAGTCGCGCCACGGGAACTTGGCCGCAATCGCATCTCCCGTCGCGCGGCTGAGGCCGGTCATCGCGCCGGTGAACTGCGCGAGCTTTTCGGGATCGGCGTACAGCGTCTCGAAGAAGTCGCCTCCCGTCTTCACCTCACTCTGCGGCTGTCCCGTCCTCAGCCCGTCGGTCAGCGATCCCCAGAACGTGTACGAGCGAGCGTTGAACATCTCCAATAAGCCGCCCATATACGTGGGCTTTGCCGGGTCGAGGAACAGGTCGGTCTCCGGAGTGGTCGCGTACCGGCCGTCGGTGCGATCGAGCATGCCGAGCGCGACCAGGGCGTCGAAGAAATCCCGGGCGCTGCGCGGATGGAGGCCGAGTCGTTCGCGGAGCTCCTCGGCGTCCAGCGAGCCGGCCTCGCTGAGCACGCCGAACACCCTCAGCTCGACAGCGCTCAGTAGCGTCTTCGCACCCCAGAACGCGGTCCCTAGCTGCATGGTCGCGTCGGGGGTCAGCCCATCGGCGTGCTCGGGCGCCGACAACGTCTTCGATTTGCTCATTTAGCCCCCCGCTTCACAAAGTCGAATTCGACCCAAACCTATCGCGCCGCGTTCGATTCGCGATGAATTCGCTCACATCGGGGTCGCGCGCTTTCGCCACTACGCGATCACAGTGGCTCCAGCACCATCACAGGAATCTCCCGGTCCTCGGACATGACGCGAAATTCGTCGTACAGGGGCGATCTCGTTCGGCGAATCGCCACCAACGCGCCTTCTCCTCGCCTCGCAGCCCCGGGCACGCAATCGATACACCGTCGCGCCGTCCCGCAGCGACAGCTCGGGGTGCGCGATGAGGTTGCGGTACCACGACGGGTTGCTGGTGGCCCCGACGTTGGATGCCACGGCGACGTACGTGTCGCCGTCCTTGAGCCGAATGACGGGGTTCTTCCGGATATGCCCCGTCTTGGCCCCGATCGTGGTCAGGATGACCGCCGGGCGGTCTTCCAGCGTGCCGCCTTCTCGTCCGTCGGTGGCCTCGTAGAGCGCCACTTGCTCACGTACGAGGTCACTGGTGGGCCGGTATGCGTTCGTCATAGCGGTCCTCCGAGGTGTGTCGGTTGGTCGGCGGCTGCAGCCACGTCGCAATGTTGCGGACGTAGTCCTTGAAGATCGCCAGGCGGGACGGGTCGGCCTTGATCTGCGTGCCGGGCGGCTCGGTGACAAACGAGGGCGCCCCGCGATCGAGATCCCAGTTGTAGTCGGCGAAATGGTGGAAGGTTGATTCGGCGACCGCTCGGCCCATCGGTCGGCCGTCCGGCCCGAGCTCTCCGTCCACCACCACGGCGAGGTTGAAGATGCCGACCGGTCGCGGTGCTTCGGCCCTGCGCGAGCGCCGTGGCGAAGGCGCCCTCTGCCGACACCCCGCCCTCGTGCGGGTGCGCCGGGAACCATTCGATCCGTCCGCTCGCCGTCCGTGTGGTTCGCAGCAGCTCGTGCACCGGTCCGTCGGTGAACACCGGCTGATAGTCGCCGTTGGCGCCGGAATGGTAGTTCGGCCACGAGATGCTCGGGGTGTCCTGGTCGTCACGCATCGCGCTCGGGTCGACATTCTTGTCGTGGAACTGGTTGACCATTCCCACTGATCCGAGCCCGCACAGGCAGCTGCCCAAGTTCTCATGGTCGCGGGCGGTGAGCACCCCGCCACCGTTCTCTCGGAACCGCATGATGGCCTCGGTCTCGGCTTCGGTGAGACCGTCACCGACGTCGACGGCCATCAGCCACACCTGGTCGTAGTCGAGTTCGTCGAGTCGGCTCAGGATCGGGTCGTCCTCGGCACGGCTGACCCGGTTGCGCGCGGTCACCTCGTGGCCGGCGGCCCTCAGCTCGTCGGCGAGCAGCGAGAAGCGCGCGATGTCCCAGTCATCGGGATGCGCCGGGATCGTCGTTTGCAGCAGGATCTTTGACATCGGAACAGTCCTTGCCAAAGCTTCGGCGTGCTGGACTCGGCAGGCACGCGCAGGTGCTCGCGCGCGGCCAGTTCCTCTTCGTCGACGAGGACGACCATGGGCTGGCCCGGAACGCAGAGCATCGTGACCGCGAAGCGGCACCTCATGTCGTCACGGTTGTTACCGTCCGAGTAGTGGATGACGTCGCCGCCGGGCTCCCAGAACGCCTCGCCGGCGCGGATGACGCGCGGCGGCTCGCCTTCCAGTTCGAACAGCATTTCGCCCTCCACCATGTAGCCGAAGGCAGGGCCACTCGGGTGCCGGTGCGGCGGGGCGCCCGCACTGCCCGGCGGGTAGTCGATGACAACGGTCATGGCGTGTGCGCCTTCCGGAATGAACGGCGGCTGCACTTCCTGCACAACCGTGAACGCGTTCTCCCATTCGGCGTCATACTTCTTCGACATCGGTCATTCCTCCTTGTTGTGGTTTCAGATGGCTTCTCAGGTGCGCAGCCGCCGCCGTCGGCGTGCAGGGTCGAGCCGGTGATGAAACTCGAGCGTGGCGAAGCGAGAAAGAGCACCGCGTGAGCGATCTCTTCGGGTTCGGCGGTGCGGCCCAGCGGCAATGCACGACCGAGCTTCTCGTTGGTTTCGCCCCACTCTGCCTCTACGCCTTCGGTTTTGGTGGGACCGGGGGCGACGCTGTTGACCCGAACCCCGCGTGGGCCGAACTCGGCGGCCCTGGAGGCACTGTAAGCGGATGCACCGGGAACGCCCTTCGACGCGACCATCGTGGTGACGTTGATGATGCTGCCGCGTCCTCGCTCGAGCATTCCGGGCACCAGACCGGCGGCCAGGAAGTACGTGCCGCGGACGTTGGTGTCAAACGTCTTCTCGAACGACGTGACTTCCTGGTGAACGGTCAGCGCTGCCGGAAAGCTGGCAGCGTTGTTGACCAGAATGTCGACGTCGCCAGCTTGCCGTACAAGCGATTTCACCGACTCGATGTCGGAGAGATCAGCTTGGATGAAGCGCACGATCCCGCCGATTCCCGCGGCAGCTGCCTCGCCGCGCTGCGGGTCCCGACCGGTGATGATGACCGAGGCGCCTTCCCCGGCCAGCAGCTCGGCGCAGCCGGCCGATGCCCGCGGTTCCGCCGGTGATCAGCGCTGTCTGATCGGTCAATTCCATTGAGGGCTCCCGGGTTACGCGATGCGCTGTTCGACCGCGGCGAAATCGCCTCGGGTGGGCGACGTGAGCCAATGCGATGCGCAGCCGTTGCCGGCCACGTGACGCCCGCGACATGACGGTTCCGTGCGGGATGTTCAGAATCGCGGCGGTTTCTGCGTAGGTGTATCCCTGGATGTCGGCGTAGTACACCGCCGCCCGGAAGCCCTCGGGCAGGGCGTCCATCGCGGCCTTGATTTCGTTGTCCGGCAACGCATCCAGGACCTCCGTCTCGGCGGAGCGTAGCCCCGACGGTAGGCGTGCGGCGCTACTGGCGAGGTCCCGCTCAGTGGTCTCGTCGACCGAAACCTCCGCTGGGCGGCCTGTTTGAGCGGTACGTGCTGACCCACCGGTTGTAGAGAATCCGGAAGAGCCACGCCTTGAGGTTGGTGTCCTCCTGGAACGTGCGGAATCCCGCGTACGCGTGCAGAAGTGTGTCTTGGAGCAGGTCTTCGGCGTCAGCGTCGCTGCGGGTCAGCCGCCGAGCTCCACGCATCAGGACATCGAAGAGGGGTTCCGCTTCACGGGCGAAGCGCGCGGCGAGATCCTTGTCCGACTCGGACGCGCGACAGACAGCAGCGATAGTCATGATCAATCTCCTCGGTTGTGTCGCGCCGACGTGCTACCGGACGGGTGCGGGCGCGTTGTCGATGAGCCAGTCCGCGAAACGGGTGGGGAACACCGTCGCGGTGGTGGCGGGAATCACGGTGCACCCGTGATTGTGTTCGCACCCGTCTCCGGCGAGGCGGCGATCGCGTCGTGACCGTGCTCGTTCAGCGTGGCTACCACCTTCGAGCCGATGACCCCGGTGCCACCGATAACTACGACCTTCATGATGAACATCCAGTTGCTGCGGTTGCCTTTGGCTGGTGAGAGTCCGCAATGAACCGTCAAGATCAGACTCGTGGTTGCGAAGGCGAAGCGAACCCTTGGAAGTTCGTAGTCACAGTAGTCCGTAGTCCGTAGCGGCGAACGGTGTCAGTGGTTCTGAGGGCCCGCGTTGCGGCGCGTGCGCAGCAGCCGGTAACCGCCGTAGAGCACGGCGGCCACCAAAAGGTTCACGAAATACGCAATGTCGGCGCCATGCCACGCCTTCGCGATCGTGGATCAACGTCGTGTTCATGAACGGGATTGCCGCGGCGTACGCAAGAACGAACGCGATCAAGGCGGCCGCGGCGTCGGCGTGGCCGGTGCGTTCCTTGGCAGGGTTGATGGTCGCACGGCCGCGGGCGCGGAAGAGCCAATCGATGACAACCACGGCGACAAACGCGGGGATCCAATAGCTCACCAGCAGCAGCACATCCTGAAAACGTGTCGCTCTGTCTGCGGCGTGAAGCCACAGGATTAGGGCGAATGCCAGGACGGTGACGATGACGGCAGCCACCGGCCTGCGCACCCGGACCCCGATGGTCTGCAGCGTCAGCGATCCGCTGTAGACGGTCATCACGCCAGAACCGATCGACGCCAGCGCGATCACGACCAGGGCCAGTCCACCGAGTAGGCCCCCGCCCATCACCGACCGGACCCCCTCCGCGGTGTGCTCGGCAAGGACGTCGCCCGCTGCGATGCCGATGCCCTGAACGAAGATGTACGCCAAGACAATTCCGGCGAACGTGAAGCCGAAGACCCGAGCGCTCGACGAGTCGGCCGGCAGGTAGCGGGAGAAGTCGGCGGCGTAGCTCGCCCATGACACCGCAATACTGAACGCGATCGTCACCTGCCCGACGCAGGCAAGTGGATCCGCGAGGACTCGTCGAATGACCATTAGTTAGCTTGCCCACGAAATAGTGCGGAGCTGCCTGCGCGAGGTGATGCCGAGCTTGACGAAGACCTTTCTGAGGTGCCATTCGACGGTGTGTGTGCTGATGAACAGCTGCGCACCGATCTCCTGATTCGTCAGGCCGTCTCCGGCCAGCCGCGCGATCTGCGCCTCTTGGGCCGTCAGCTCGTCACCTGAGCTGAGCGGCTGTTTGCGCACCTTTTCGCCGGTGGCAACGAGCTCTCGGCGAGCCCGTTCGGCGAACGCCTGCGCACCCATTCGGGTGAACATCCCATGGGCGTCGCTGAGGTGCCCGCGCGCGTCGAGGCGCCGGTTCACGCGACGCAGCCACTCGCCATAACGTAAGCGGGTGCGAGCGAGATGCACGACGACGCGGGTGCGCTCCAAGCGTTCGATGGCTTCGGTGTAGAGGCGCTCGGCGCGGTCGTCATCGGCGACCAACGCTTGCGCACTTGCCACGGAACCCAGGCCGAAGTCCGTTCCGCTGGCAAGGGCGTGTTCTTCGAGCCGGCGCACGGCCAGCGCGGCCACTTCCAGCTCGCCAGTGCGCGCAGCGGCCTCAGTCAGTTCGAGCAGACACCAACCGTGAAACCCGAGGTCCTCGTGTTCGCAAGCCTCGCGAGCGGCGGCGAATGCCTCGTCGTACCGGCCGAGGCCGTTGTAGAGCACGGCGCTCAGGTATCCGACAACGCCGAGCGCACGACCTTCACCCCGCGCGGTGGCGTCTGCGGCGGCTGCCTCGAACAAGCTGACCGCGTCGGCCTGAATCCCCCGCCAGGCAGCCAGCGCCAGTGAGTGGTATCTCAGGGGCGCGTAGTCTGTCGCCGCGGTGATCGACGCTGCCTCTTCTATCAATGTTGCCGCCGTGACGAACTCGCCCGCATACACGTGGACCCCCGCCCGGTAGGCGAGCGCTGATGGAAGTGCAGCCAGCGCACCCGCATCACGCGCCTGTCGGACTACGACGCTGGCAAGTAGTTCCCCGAGCGCGTCGTCCCACAGTTCACCTGTGACTCCACCGCGTCTGTTTGCAGTGAACCTTACCGGCTTGCCCGTTCGTGAAGATCGGCCGGTCTGATCTTGATCGCAGCGCGGTCCCGCGGTGCGATTCGGGAGCTAACCGTCGACGAAGGTGACCGTCTCGTCCAGTGGCGCCCGGCCGGTACGCGCGTAAGCCACCGTGACGTCCTCGTACCCGATCGACATGCCGCAGAAGAGGATGAGCTCGTCCGGGGGTGACACGACCTCCGCGACGGTCTTGCGAACCTGCGACCACGCCATCTGCGGGCAGCTGTGCAGCCCCTCGGCGCGCAGCAAAAGCATGACGGTCTGTAGATACATCCCGACATCTGCCCATTGGGGCAGGCCCAGGTCGCGGTCGATTGAGAAAGGAGCGCGGCGGGTGCGCTGAGGGCTCCCAGTTCGCGATGGCGGCCCTCTGGCGCGCCTCCCAGTCCTCGCGCGCAATGCCGAGTGAGCTGTAGCGCTCCCTGCCGAACGCGGATCGGCGCTCTCCGTACGGGGATTTCAGTGCGGGCGGGTACATCACGTACTCCCGCTCGTCCCAGGGGTCGCCGGCGGCCACGCGCTCGACGGCGACCTTCTTGAGTTCGGCCAGCGGTGCGCCGGTCAGCACGTAGGTGTGCCACGGTTGGAGGTTCGATCCTGACGGCGACCAAGCTGCGGCGGCTAGCACGCGCTCCAGCACCTCTGTCGGGACGGGCTGGTCGGTGAATCCTCGCACCGCCCGTCGGCTCGTGACCGCCTCATAGACGTCCAAGATCGCCTATCTTCCTATCTGCTCGTATGTCACGGCGTCGTGCCGCTCTTATCACGCGACTCGACCGGACCGTGACGGGCCAGACAGCCCGCGGTTACACACGGCCCGTCAATGAATTAGCTTGGTGTCCAAGCAGTTCGGCTAGGCCTTGGCGGCCGCTTCGAGAATCCAGTCCTCGAATCGCGTCTCGAAGAGAGTCGCGCCGTCACCGGGAACGAGGGTGCGTTCGTCGATTTCGATGCCCCAGTACCGCGCGGCGGGATCGGCGACGACCTCGCGGGCATCTCCGCGGGCCGTCAGCGCGGTCCTGATGAGGTCGGGAAGTCGAACCGCCTCTGGTCCACCGATTTCGGTGATGCCGTTCACTGGGTCACCGACCGCGGCCATAGCGACCCCTTCCGCGACGTCGGCAGCGGCCATCGGCTGGAAAAAGGGCGGGTGGCATGCGCACCGTGTCGCCGACGGTCGCGGAGTCGGCGAGGGTATTGACGAAACTCGAAGAACTGCGTCGCGTGGACGATGGTGTAGGGATGGGACCGTCGCTGATGAGCTTCTCCTGCGCGAGCTTCGCCTCGAAGTACCCGCTCTGTGGGGCCAGCCGATCGGTGCCCACCACTGACAGCGCGACATGGTGGCCAACCCCGGCATCTTTCTCGGCCGTGAGCAGGTTTGTGGTCGCCGTGCGGAAGAACTCCATCGCCGCGTCGTCGAGCGTCGGCGAGTTCGACACGTCGACGACCACCGAGGCGCCCGCGAGGACCTCGGGCAGACCCTCGCCCGTGAGCGTATTCACGCCGGTCGAGGGGGCGGCGGCGACGCCGTCGTGGCCATGTTCGGTCAGGGCGTGCACCAGCTTTGACCCGACGAGGCCAGTTCCTCCGATTACGACGATTTTCATGATGAGCCCTTTCTTGTTCGTGATAACTTCCCGACGGCCAGAACGGATGGACTGCCGCGAACTCATCCCAATGCCAGAAATTGCCTGACGTGCTCTCAAAGAGGCGTGCGGTCTCAGGAAGACTGCTGGCGATGTATTGGGGCTGGCCGCCGTCGCGGTGTGAGGCGAAAGCGCAGTGAAAGGTGAAGTTCGGGCTGCAACGGTGACCGGCTGCTACAGCGATCGCAGTGCCTCTAGCGCTCTTGCCGATGGGCTGCCGGGGTCGGCGCGAAAGATGATGAGGTGTTGTCCACCCGAGTGCGGGACCGACAGCCTGTTGCGGCGCAGATAGAGATCACCGACGTCGGGGTGACGCATGTGGGTGATCCCCGCCCGGTAACCCACGTCCGCGCGCGCCCAGAGTTCGCGGAATCGCGGACTGACAGCGGACAATTCGGCGATCAGTGCGCGCATGCGCGGGTCATCCGAGGCACTGCCGGCGACTTCCCGTAATCCGCTGACCGCCACATCGGTCGCCTCGTCCCAGTCGACGAAGAACTCCCTGGCAGCGGGATCCACCAGGCGCCATCGCAGGAAGTTCCGCCCGGGGGCGAATCCGGGAGACAGCGCGCGGGCGATCTGGTTGGCGGCCAGCACATCTTGGTATCGGTTGGCCACTATCGCCGGCATCGAAAACTGGTCGATCAGTTCGTTTAGACCATCGGCGGCGGTCTCTAGAACCGGCTGGTCAGTGCGGCTGCCGCTCGCCAGTTGATGCAAATACTCCGTGCCTTTGATGTCCAGCTGCAACGCTCGCGCAAGCGCATCAAGAATCTGAGCGGACGGATTCTTGTCGCGGCCCTGCTCCAGCCGCAGGTAATAGTCCAAGCTGATCCCCGCCAACGTCGCCAGCTCCTCGCGCCGCAAACCCCGAACGCGCCGCCGTGCGCCTGGGATCAGCCCGACATCTTCGGGACGAACCTGTTCGCGCCGCGCACGAAGATAATCGCCGAGGGCGCTCGCCTTTACCGGGGCTTTCGCCGCCACCACATGAGCCTGAAGCTGTCCCTCCCAATACCAGTGTTATTGCGGCTTCCCCTTCTCGGACGCAGTGCGCACATCGTGGATGTTGTTACGTCTAGAAGGAGCAGCATGGTGCAGCGACAGGACATCGAGTTCACAGTCGAAGGTGACGTGACACTGCGGGGCTGGCTGTTTGTGCCCGACGGCCCGGGACCCTATCCGGGTATCACCATGGCCCACGGTGTCGCCGGGGTTAAGGAACACGGGCTGGAGCGGTTTGCCCGCCTGTTCGCCGACGCGGGATTTGTCGTGCTGGTGCATGACCACCGCGGCTTCGGCGCCAGCGACGGCTCGCCCCGCTTCGACGTCGGCCCCGATCGGATCGGGCTCTGGGGTACCAGCTATGCCGGCGGCCACGCGATCATGCTCGGCGTTACCGACCGCCGGCTGCGTGCGGTCGTCGCGCAGGTGCCGACGATCAGCGGCTATGCGCAGAGTCTGCGTCGCGTCGCGCCCGACCAGGTGGCTGCGCTGGAGGCCGGTTTCATCGACGACGAGCGACGCCTGTTCCAGGGCGATCCACCCGCCACCCAGGCGGTCGTCAGCTCCGGTCCCGCCATCCGCGCCGCCTACCGCTCAGAAGACGCCATCGCGTTCTACAACCAGCCCGTGCCCGAGGGCGTGTGGACCCTTCACGACACCATCACGGTCACCGACCTCGCGCTGGCCGCCTATGAGCGGGCGCCGCAGCCCAAGAAACTCGTCATGATCGCCGGCGGGCACTTCGACCCTTACCTGGACGGCTTCGCCGCGGCCGGTGGCGCCGCCCGCGATTGGTTCACCGAACACCTGACTCATTGAAACCAACCACTGTTGAAAGGAATGTCATGGCTGAGCTGCGTTACGAGGTGATGGTCCACGACGGCCTGCCGCGCCACCGCGAACAGCGGCTGCCCGACGGAAGCCCGATCGTGTCGTCACCGGTCGCGTCCACGCTGATCTTCGGTGACCGCGACGCCGTGCTCGTCGATCCGCCGTTCACCCGCGATCAGGTACAACGCGTCGGCGACTGGATCGAAAACTCCGGCAAGAAGCTGACTTACGTCTACGCCACCCACGGGCACGGCGATCACTGGTTCGGCACAGACTTGCTGCTGCAGCGTTTCCCCGGAGTCATCGCATACGCGACCGAAGGCACCATCGCGAAGATGCACGAACAGGCCACCACGGGGCGCGCCCAGATGTGGGACGTCGACTTCCCCGGCCAAATCCCCCCAAGTCCCGTTGTCTACCAACCTGTCCCGTCCCCTGACGGATTCGAACTGGAGGGTCAACGCCTGCTTGCCGTCGAGGTCGGCCACACCGATACCGACGACACCACCGTTTTGCATGTGCCGTCCATCGGACTGGTGGTGGCCGGCGATGTGGCCTATAACGGCGTACACCAATACCTGCTGGAAAGCGCCGACGGCGGAATCAGGGCATGGCTGCATGCGCTCAATACGATTGCCGCGTTACATCCCCGCGCAGTGGTAGCCGGGCACAAGAACAAGGACCTGCCCGACCACCCCATCATCATCAGCGAGACTCGTGACTACCTGCTGGACGCACAACGACTGCTCGCAGGCAGACCCAGTCCGCGTGAATTTTTCGACCACATGATCCGGCTGTATCCGCGACGGCTCAACGTGGGCCCTGTCTGGTACAGCGCGGTGGCGCTGCTGTCCTGACGAATTCGCCAACTAACCGAGGAGAGACCATGATCATCGACCCCGCAGATCTCGATCCCAAATCGAGCTACAAGCTGCTGATCGGCAGCGTACTGCCCCGCGCAATCGCATGGGTGAGCACGAGTTCGGTAACCGGAGTGGGCAATATCGCGCCCGTGTCCTTCTTCACGGTCGTCGGCAGGTTCCCTCCCGTCCTCTCGATCTCGCTGCAGCCCCGCTCCGATGAGGTCACCCTCAAGGACACGTTCGTCAACATCCGCGACACGAACGAGTTCGTCATCAATATCGCCACAATCGGGCAGGCCGACGCTGTGCACCGCTCGGCGTTCGAGTTCGACACCGATGTCGACGAGTTCACCGCACTTGGTCTGGAAAGGGCTGCGTCGGAGGTCGTCTCGGCGCCGCGCATCGCAGGAGCGCCGATCTCGTTTGAATGCGTCGTAGACCGCATCATCCCGATGCCACCGCTGCCCGACCATGTCGTTTGGGGACGGGTCAAGCGCATTCATGTACGCGACGATCTCTACCTCTCCCGAGGACGCATCGATGTCGGCGCGTTGGGTGTCTTCGGCAGACTTGCAGCCGAATACACGCTCGTCGACAACATCTTCACCACGCCACTGCCCGACGAGCTGATCGAGGAATTGAGCGGGCAGCGAGCCGGCCGACTCGACGGACACTCGACGGACTACTCCCCCATCGACACAGCCGAATGGTCGGCATCCGGCTCAACGATGGGGGCAACGAAATGACCGCGACGACCGGTGCGCCCACCCTGCTGTTCATCCATGGATTCCTCGATGCTGCGACAGTGTGGGACGGCGTAATCGGCTCGCTCGCAGGCGAAGTAAACACAGTGTGCTATGACCTGCCCGGGTTCGGCACGCGCACTGGGTCCGTCGCTGATCCGAGGGACCTCTCGCTCGAGTCGATTGCCGCCGAGGTCGGCGAGATCCTGACCGGTATCGACACTCCGGTGATTGTCGTCGGTCAGAGCCTCGGAACCCAGGTCGCTGAATTGATCGCCGCCGATCACCCCGAACGGGTCGACGGCCTGGTGCTGCTCACCCCCGTTCCGCTCGGTGGCACACGGCTGCCCGACGAGGCGGTCGCGCCGTTTCGAGCCCTCGGTGGTGATGTGCATGCGCAGCGCGTCGCGAGGAGCCGGCTCTCGCCAAGTCTCGACGAACAACAACTCGAGCGGCTCACCCAGATTGGCGGTTCGGCGTTACCGGACGTTGTCGCCCGCTACGTCGACATCTGGAATGACGGACTACAGAATGTTCCCGCCGTCAGTGCGTTCACCGGCCCGGTTCTCGTCATTCGAGGCGGCGCCGACGAATTCGTGGACGAACAACTCCTCAGCACCATCAGCCCGCGCTTCCCCCAAGCGAACCTACGGGTAATCGATCACGGCGGACATTGGCTGCATGTCGAGTATCCGGACGAGGTCGCCGCCATGATTCTCGAATTCATCGGCGCAATTGCCGACGGCAAGAGTGCGGCGGGCTGGCGCCGTGGTTTTGCCGAACAATCCCAATCCGTGTTCGCGGACGAGTTCGCCGAGGAGGTCGTGCTCGAGGCCAGCACTCTGGTCAAACCCGTCCAAGGGCGCGAGCACGTGGCAGCGGTGCTCGCCGCAGCGAGCTCCATCTACGAGTCGCTGGTGTTCACCGCCGAGGCACACAGCGCGTCGACGACTTATCTGCAGTGGCACGCAACGGCCTTCGGTGGCATGGACATCAACGGCATCACCGTGCTCGACCGAGACGCCCGCGGCAAGGTAGTCGGCGCCGCCATTCACCACCGGCCACTGGAGGCCGTGGTGCGCTTCTCGGCCGAGATTCGCGATCGACTCGCAGGCGTCATACCGGCCGACCATTTCCTGCGGGAGACAACATGACCTCGGCGCTGCGCTACAAACTCTTTGTTACCGGCCAGATGCCGCAGTCGGGGCGCGGTCCGCTGCCCGACGGCAGCATCCGGATGTGGTCGCCCATCACGTCAACCCTCATCCTGGGAATCCACGACGCGGTACTCGTCGACCCGCCGCTCACCAACACACAAGCCGCCGATGTCGGTGATTGGGTCGAGGCGTCCGGGCGGCGACTCCGCCAGATCTACATCACGCACGGGCACGGCGATCACTGGTTCGGTGCAATCCCATTGGTGGAGCGGTTTCCCGGCGTGGTTGTGCGAGCCACCGAGGGCACCCGGCAACACATGGCTACCCAGACCACAGCGGAGTTTCGGGCCGAGTTCTGGGATCGGGTGTTCCCGGGTCAACTGCCGGCCGGTGAGGTCGACGTCGACGTCACCGACGAGCAGGGTTTCGAGCTGGAGGGTGTTCGGCTACTACCGGTCGAAGTCGGTCACACCGATACCGACGCGACGACGATGCTGCACGTACCCGAGATCGGCCTGCTGGTGGCGGGTGATGTCGTCTACAACGGTGTGCATCTGTATCTGACGGAATCCGGTGGTGTCACGGGTATCGACCAGTGGCTCGCCGCGCTCGACGTCGCCGAGGCCCTCGACCGCCACAGTTGTCGCCGGCCACAAGAACCCTCAAGCAGCCGATGACCCGTCGCAGATCCAAGCAACGCGAAGGTATCTGAGCGACGCACGTAATCTGCTTGAGTCGTCGACTCGCGCAGACGCGTTCTATGACGGCATGCTCGCGCTGTACCCCGACCGGATAAACCCCGGTGCGTTATGGGGTTCCGCGATAACCCTGCTCCCACAGTCGACCAACGCACCTTCATGATTCCCGAGGGCTAAGCCGTCCGAATCTCCTTGGGGTTAACCAAGTGCCGGTTCTGGGCGTGTAGTGGTACCAGGCGGGGACGCCGACGACAGGGACCGGAGTTCTTCTAGCGCCCTGGCGGAGTCGCTGCCCGACTCAGCGCGATAGACGAGCAGGTGCTGCCCACCGGAGTTTGGAACGTGCGGAACGTTGAGCTGGTTCCGGTAAAGAAAAAGCTCGCCGACTTGAGGATGACGCATGTGGAAGATTCCCCACCGGTAACCCACATCCGCGCGCGCCCACAGCTCGCGGAAAAATGCGCTGGCAGCGGACAATTCAGCAATTAACGTCCGCATCCGAGGATCGTTCGGAACTGTACCGGCGAGTTCCCGCAACCCACTTACCGCGACGTCGGTCGCCTCGTCCCAATCGACGTAGAGCTCCCGGGCAGCGGGGTCTAAGAGCCGCCATCGCAGGAAGTTCTGTCCCGGCGTGAATCCCGGTGACAGCGCGCGGGCAATCGGATTTGCAGCCAGGACATCTTGGTATCTACTAGCCACGATTGCCGGGAACGGTAACTGATCGATCAGCCCGTCTAACCCCTCGACCACTGCCTCTAGAGCCGAGTGATCCCAGCGGCTGGTGGTCGGGCTGACCAGTTGGTGCAGATACTCCGTGGCTTTGATGTCCAGCTGCAGGGCCCGAGCGAGCGCATCGAGAATCTGAGCGGACGGATGTTTGTCGCGGCCCCGCTCGAGTCGCAGGTAGTACTCGGCGCTGATGCCGGCCAACATTGCCAGCTCCTCGCGGCGCAACCCCGGAACGCGGCGCTGCCCGCCGGGAACCAGCCCGACATCTTCGGGACGAACCTGATCGCGCCGCGCACGAAGGTAATCACCCAACGCGTTGGCTTTCACCGCCACCGCTCGAGCCTATTACCTGCCAGTACCAGGGATCAAACGCCGCATCCCCGCCTCCTCCGCGATGCCCCGATGGAACTTTTAATGCCCGCAAGCGCTGACGACATCGGGACCACCGCAGAGCGCGATGGCCACGGCGAGAAAGCCGAATTCGTTGCGGGCGCCGTTGTGCATTCAACCCACGGCGGCCGTCTGAACTGCTCGCTCCCGCGGGGCAGCGGTCGCGCTCAGCAACTCGGCGGCCATCGCGGTCGCGACGTCGCGTGGATAGGTGCGGCGTGCCACGCACAAGATGAGCGCTGCGGCGATGACCAGCGTAACCAGCATGATGAGAAAGGTGTGGCCCAACGCGGTGGCGGCACTCGGCGCAACTCCCCCAGCGTTGGCAAGCCCGCCTTGCCCTCCCAGTTTCGTTGACACAATGCCGAACACCAGCGGCGCTAAACCGGTGGATATCGAAACCAGCGTGGTCCGCACCGCCTCTGCTGTCCCCCACAGCCGGGAATGCACGATGTCCAGCCGCGCCGCGTTGAGTGGCGGGTTCACACCGCCCAACGCGATCCCAGCAAGGAACGCGAACACCAGCGCCAGCGGCAGGCTGTGCATGAGCAGCGTCGGAAGAATGAACACCGCCGCTGCCAGAAACGCCGCCCCGCCCACCACCATCCGTGCACTGATGTGACCGCGGGTTGTCAGCCAGTCGGCGATGCGTCCGGTGCTCAGCACCCCGATCAGCGCGCCGACGCCGAGGACGTAGATGAGCAAGGTGGCCACCGCCTGGCCGATCTGAAATCGGCCACACAGCAACGCCACCCCGAAGGTACTCAACCCGGTGAAGAAGAAGTAGCCGAACGAGGATCCCACCACGAGAACGACATTGGTGCGGATTGAGAGCAGATAGCGCACCTCCCGCCACACGGGGCGACGCTGCGCGTTCTGCTGAAGGACGGCCGGATTCGCCTCCGACGTGGTGTCGCCGACCTCCGCGCCCAGGCGGCGGCTGCTGCCTCCACGGAGCGGTTCGCGAAGCATCGTTGCCACCGCGAAGGCGAGGATGAGTCCGAACACGGCCAGCCAGCAGAACCCCAACCGCCAGCTCACCGCGCCAAGTTCCCCCGCGACCAGCAGTCCCACTGCCGTGCACGCGCCCTCGCCCGCGAGCACGAGCCCATACACTCGTCCCCGCTCGGCGGGCGCGAAGTAGTCCCCAATCAGCGAGGCGACCACTGGCCCTGACACCGCCACCCCGGCGCCGAGGGCGATCCGGCACACCAGCAGCCAGCCGTAACTGGGGCTGGCGGCGCTCAAAGCCATTGCCGCCGAACACACCAGCAGTGTTATCCACAGCAGGCGAACCCGAACGGTGCGGTCGGCGAGCGCCCCCGCCAGCAGCGTGGCGAGTGCGCCAACACCGGTCGATACGGTGACCAACAGCCCGACCTGGGTGTTGTTGATGTGCAATGAGTGCTTGAGCGGGACGACCAGCGCCCCCACAGTGCCGGCATCTGCGCTTTGCAGGCCCACCACCAAAGCGAGCAGCACAATCGGCTTCAACCGCTCGGGGCCGCCCGCCGCTCTGAGAGAAGGCGCTCCGCGCTTCACCGCTCGGACCCCCTTCCAAGCATCAGCGCCGCTTCTTCGTAGCGAAGTAGGTCGGGACGGCGAGTCTTCGAGCTCCTCAACCGCGGAGGTGTACTCCTCGACGGGCCCTGCCCAAGCTCAAGATACCTTGGGTGACAGCATTTGTTGCTGCATGACCTGCGCGAGTCACCACTCACGCCCCGATCTCGGGGGTGTGCACACGCTGCGCCATCCACGGCAACGCATTCGAGAACGCCTGGGCCGCGAACTGCCACGTGTGATAGCCGGGGTACACCCGTAGCGAGCATCCGATGTCGACGGCGACCGCGGCGGCGCACAGGTCCGGAAGGGCACCCTTCTCGCGGAACTCGTCGTCGTCATCGTGGCCGCCGAATCCGACTGGCGCATCGCGTTGTTGACGTCGGTCCGGGAGGTTCTTCGTCTTGTCGTCGGCCGGTTCCTGCGAGTCGTCGAAGTATCCCGCGACGCCGACATACGGCCCATGCTTGGCCATGACAGTGCGCGGGTCGAAGACCGCCCATGCGGCGGCGTCACCACCGTATAGCCGGTTGATCGTCTGTTGTTTAGTGCCCGAGTTGGGGCCGCGATCGCCGCCGATGTCGTCGAAGGTCGTGAACAGTTCGGGGTGCATGACGGTGATGTCGATCGCGCACGTACCGCCCATGGACCACCCGACGACACCCCAGTCCGACGGCTCAGGCGATGCGGCGAATCGTGAGATCACATACGGGCGGACCTCTTTCGTCAGGTGGTCGGCGGCGTTGCCACGCGGCCCGTTGACGCACTCCGTGTCGTTATTGAAGCTTCCACTTGAGTCCACGAAGACGAGGACCGGCGCCGCTCCCCCGTGTGCCTTTGCGTACTCATCGATCACGCCTATCGCGTTTCCGGTGCGCATCCAGTTGGTCGGGTTACTGAACTCCCCGGCGATCATCATCACTGCGGGAAGCCGTGGCGGAGCACTCCCGGCGAACCAGATAGGTGGGAGGTAGACGTATTCGCGCCGATGCTTGAAGCCGCTCGCGTCGCTGGGAATGTCGACCGGCACCAGCTTGCCCGTTTCCGGTCGCGTGCCGCGCAGCGCTGTCAGGTCGGACATGTCGGTCTGATCGGGCAGCGGGCCGGACGTCAGATCTCCCCACGCCCTCTGCAGGGTCGGGTAGTAGCCCACCCAGTTGTTCAGCACCAGGAGGGCGCACAGCAGGGTCAGAGGAATCGCAACCAGCGAGAGCCCCCGCCTCCACCAGCGCGCCCCTCGAAAACCTAACACCGCCAACGCGATCGACGCCGCGAAGATCGCGGTCCACACCCACAGCTTCAATGGCGCCGGGTCCGACGCCAGCCCTTGGGAGTTCATGTAGGTGCGGACGACGAGTGCGACGACGACGCCAACGGCCACGGCGACCGGTACCCACAGAATCCGCCAGCGGCGGGTCCGCCAACCGACCGCGACGATCAGTACCACGACCGTCACGAGCTCGACGGTCAGCGGAAGCCATCCCCCGAGCAACGAGATCCCGTGGCCGAACTTGCTGAAGTTGGGGTCCGGCAGCGGAGGCATCGGCGTCGGAGTGGGAACCGACGGTGCGGTGATCGGACCGATTGGCGGCACCCCGCCAGTCTCGGATCCCTTGCTGAAAGAACGCTGACACCCGGTCCAAACACCTCGGTACGGCGATTCGTCACTGTGACGCGTCCGCCGTCCCCCGAAAATCAGAGGCCCGGCAATGGAAGCGGACTTGCCACCGGCGGATTCGTACCGGGCGACGGCAGCGGGAAAGGTGTCGACGAGGCACCGGGAAGCCCGAACGGCGTCGGTGACGTACTCGCCCCGGTCAGCGGGAACGGCATGTTCCCGTTGGCGATCGAGGTGATGAACGCCGGGCATTCCGCCTGCATCGCCTGGCCGGCGAGAAAGCCGGCTATGGGCGGCGCGAGGCCGCCGTTGCCGCTCATCTGCGTCGCGTTGCTGGCGAGGTTGCTGCCCGGTTGCACGAGCAAAGGACAGATGGACTGCCCGATTTGTGCGATAAGGGTGCTGATCGGACCGTTGTCGCCGATCCCAATGCTGTTGAGCACGGTCGTCATCGAGTCCCCGACCGGATCCGCGTGCGCCGGCCTGGCCCAGGTGACGGCTGCGGCGACGATCGCCACCGACACGACGAGCGGACGGAGCACGAATGCGGACGCCGCGATGACATCCACCGTGCCCACTTGCGTACGACCTGTCTTCGGCCTTGCCTGCCGCGTCGAAGTCGGTCGGCTATGAAATGTCGCTGTCGTCATATCCGCGCTCCGCTTCCCCGACGGTCTTGTGCCCATCAAGCACAAATTTCACTTTGGCCACGTTGGACCACACCGGTCACATTTACAATACGATCGCATCACCATTTGAACCCTATGCGTTTTGCTGCCGTTATCTGTGAGTCAGCCGTGAGATCCTGCCCCGTTTACCCGAAACGAAATGTGCGCCATACCATCGGCCGGAAAAGCCTTGATGTTCAACGGCTTTGAAGCCCGACGCCTAGCTACAGCGCGGCTGAAGGCGGCCTGCTGCGCCGAACAGCAGACGTCAAAGCATCGTGTGATGAGGCGCCCTTCCTGCGTCAGCGGGCAATCGTGTTGTGGTGGAAGCGCGTCGGTTCGGAGTGGGTGGGCAGTGCGGCTGCACTTGTGAAGGGTTCGACGAATTGACGTAGCTCGATCAGGTGCCGCGCGTGCTGAACGAGTCGATGGTTTTCGTCGGAGTCGGGTTCCCACTTTGGGACTGATCGGGCTGTGCCGCGCTCATCGATTGAAACGATGACAACCAGTCCGTGTGCGGCGACGCAGGATTGACCACCGTGGGTGTCGGTGATGGAGACGTGGACGCTGAGGTGGATGCTGCGCGGTCCAGTGTGAATGATTCGCGCGGTAACTTCGATGAAATCGCCGATGTTGATGGGCCGGTATAAGCGGATCCCGGCGACGTACGACGTGATGACTTGCGCGCCAGTCCAATCGGCTCCGCACACGTAGGCCGCTTCGTCGATCCATCGTATAACTCGGCCACCACCGACCTCGCCGCCCCAGTTGACGTCGGTGGGGGCGGCGAGAAAACACAGCGTCGCGCGGGGAGCGGTGCCCTCTGCCGTGTAGCTTTGCGCCGCCATGGCGCCTTCGATGCGTTTGCGCATCGGTATCCGGACTTGCGCTTGCCGTTGTCGTTGCAGTTCAAGCATGGTGACCGGTGTCCACGGGGGAACCGCGACGGGGCTGCCGGTGTCGTCGACGGCGACGAAAATGATTGGGCATTGCGAGGTTTGAACTGCTTTGGCCCGGCTGGGGTCGCTGGAGCACACGGTGACAAGGATGTGCATACTGCTGCGCCCGGTGTAGACGAGGCTGGCGTGCAATTCGACGAGTTCACCGACGCTGATGGGCCGGTCGAGGTGAAAGTTGCCGACGTGGGCGGTGACGCAGTAGCGGCGACTCCACTGTGTGGCGGTGGCGTGGGCAACCTTGTCGATCCATTCGAGTAGTGTGCCGCCGTCGATAAAGCCGACGATGCCGGCGTCAGCGGGCTTGACGCGGAAGCGGTGGACTGTCTCGTGGCTGGGAGCGGTTGGTGCGCAGGTGGGATCGGAGTACTGGGCTGGATTGTTCACGTTGCCAGTCACCGACTCGGGGCGCAGTCCTTCACGCGTCGCCTGTTGTGTCGACCGCATTTTGAGGGACCTCCTCTTGCTGTGGTGCCACCCATGATCTGAGTGACGCCACAGGGCGGGGAAGAGTAATGGTCCGATCGGGGCGTTTCCTTGCATGATCCACAGATTTCCCTGTTACCCCGTACCTACCGAGGGCAATAGGCGCGGCGCGGGAATTGAGGCGTTCTGTGAGACAAACCGTTTCGGCCCGCCACCGGCCTAACTTGGGTAGGTGGTCGTCTCAAGCAGCGGCGTTCGGGGCGACCCATGTCACATTCGTTCCTGTCACATTTTGCCGCGCCGTCGTGTCTAAGAGGTGCAACCACCCCAATAACAAGGAGTGCACCATGGATGCTCGCTTGAATCTCTTCGGCAACCCGACCGCAGGCAAGATGCTGAAGTACATCACCTCGGCGGGCAAGGTGATCACCGACTCGACGCTACCGGCCGCGACGCAGCAGCTGGTGGCCCTCCGCGCCAGTCAGATCAATGGCTGCGGTGTCTGCACCGACATGCACACCAAGGACGCCGCGCGCGCCGGGGAGACCTCGGTGCGCCTCAACCTGGTCGCGGCCTGGCGGGAGGCCACGGTGTTCACCGATGCAGAGCGCGCCGCCCTGGAGCTGGCGGAGCAGGGCACCCGCATCGCTGACGCGGCCGGTGGTGTCACGGACGAGGCCTGGGCGAATGCCGCCAAGCACTACGACGAGGACCAGCTCGCCGCCCTGGTGTGCCTCATCGCCTTCATGAACACCGTCAACCGCCTGAACGTCATCGTCCAGCAGCCCGCCGGCGACTATCAGCCCGGCCAGTTCGGATGACGAGGAGCACCTGACCAGGTCTCTCTCGCGTTGTCTCAGGACGATCGACCTGTCGCGTGGCGACGGGTCAGGCGTGGCGCGCTGCTTCTTGAACGAGTTGTACGCGCGAGGTCAGGCCGAGCTTGGTGTAGACGTGGGTGAGGTGGGTCTGCACCGTCCGTGGTGAGATGAAAAGCCTTGTGCCGATGTCTTTATTGCCCAGTCCTTCGCTGACCAGTCGCACGACGTCCCTTTCGGAGGGGGTGAGTGAGGCCCAGCCGCTGGTCGGTCGTTTGCGTTCGCCGCGGCCGCGTTGTGCGTAGGCTATTGCCTCGTCGGTGGACAGCGCCGAGCCCTCGGCCCAGGCCGACTCGAACTCGCTGTCGCCCAATGCAGCGCGTACCGCCGCCACCGCGACGTCATAGTCGGCGTCATAGACCTTGAACCGAACAATGCCGGTGCGCCGGCGCATGGCGTCCGCCGCCCCGAAGAGCCGGGCGGCTTCCCGTTGGCTTTCGACGTGGCCAGCCAGCGCGCCGAGGCACTCCAAGGCCTCGGGTGCTGTCGCGTGGGCGTCGACGCTGACGCCACAGGCGAGCGCTTTGTGGGCGTCACTTTCAGCCTGCTCACGTTCATCGTGGGCGATCGCCACGCGAGTCCGCGCAATCAACGCGATGGCCAGGTTAACACCGCTGGCCAGTGCCACCGCTTCGTCGGCATAGCGCTTGGCAGCCGTCAGATCGCCGCGGGCAAGCGCGATTTCAGCGATGGGATTGACATTGCCCGCTGGTACGGGGTGCGCACTCAACCGCTGCCGTGCCACCTCGCTGGCCTCGAAGGCCGCCTCGACGTCACCCGCGGCGAGCGCGGCCCGAGCCAGCGGCCCGTAGCCGAGGCCCTCCATGAAGCCGCCGAACTCGGCGCCCAGCGCGGCGGCGGCGGTTGCGGCCGTTCGGGCCGCGTTGGTATCGCCCAGGTACGCGAGCGTGTGGGAGAGGTGAGACAGGGAGGCGACCTGTCCGAGCGGATCGTGGGCCGCTTCCGCCTCGGCGAAGAGTTCACGGAACTGCGCCGCGGCTGCGGCGAACTCTCCCTGCAGCATGCGGGCCGTACCGATTCCCCAGAATCGACACATCCGCGAGACGAAGTGGTCCCCGATTTCGTCAGCGAGCCGATATCCCTCGGTGCCGGCTTCGAGCGCAGGTCCCGGCTCACCCGCGACGACCGCTGCGAAAGCCTGCCACCATAAGACCTGGCTCAGTCTCCATGTGTGGCCTCGGACGCGGGCCAGATCGAGCGCCTCGTTGAGATAAGGGCGTGCCACATCGGCATCGAACACGGCGGTGCTACCGCATGCGGTGAGCGCCCTCACCAGCAGTCCTGGTTCGCCGATTTTTCGCGCGGTCGCCAGGGATTGTTCGACGCGTTCCAGGCTGTCCGGGGCCGAGATCACCGACCCGAGCACGGCCTTATCGGCGATTGCCCGCGCGTGGACCGCGGGCGTCACCCCGTCCGCGTGCTCGCCTTCGTCGGTCAGGATGGCAAAGTACCAGGACAGCCCTTCCAGGATGCGACCCCGTGACAGCCACAACGGCTGCAGCGACGAGACGAGCCGCAATCCGTCCTCGATGTCCGCGTTTTCGCGGCTCCACGCGAATGCGGCCCGTAGATTATCGATCTCGATTTCGGTGTGCTCGATCCGTAGCTGGTGCCCAGAGTTGGTCGCCTCGTCCAACCGGGCTGCCATGGCCGTGTAGTGGTCGCGGTGGCGGTCGCGGACTGTATCGGCCTCGCCGGACTCGCCGAGCTTTTCCAGCGCGTACTGGCGCACCGTTTCCATCAACCGGTATCACGTTCGGCCGCCTGCGTTTTCGGCCACAACGAGAGATTTGTCGACGAGCAGGGTGAGCAGGTCGAGCACCTGATGACGGTGCAACTCTTCATCGCCGGCGATGGCCTGGGCGGCGTGCAGGTCGAATCCACCCATGAACACGGCCAGTCTGCGGAACAGGACGCGTTCGGGTTCGGTCAACAGGCGGAAGCGGTCATGGAGGCTGTTGAGTATCTCGGGCAGCGAAAGGGCCCGCACCCGCGCCGCTGCCAGTTCGAGGGCCAGCGGCATGCCGTCGAGCCGCAGGCAGATCTCTGCCACGATGGCTGCGTTTTCACCGGTGATGGTGAAGTCGGATCGGGCGTGGCGGGCGCGGTCGGTGAACAACTCGACTGCGTCGTCGGCAAGCGGCAGTGGCGGCACGCGCCACGTCAGCTCGCCGGGCACCCCTATCGGCTCGCGGCTGGTTGCCAACACTGTCAACCTGGGGCATGCACCAAGCAGCGCCGTTGTGAGCGCGGCGGTCGCGTCGAGAAGATGCTCGCAGTTGTCCAGCACCATCAGCATGTGCCGGCTGCCGATGTGTCGGATCAGCGTGTCCGTCGAGGACCGGCCCGGCTGGTCCGGCAGACCGAGCGCACGTGCCGCAGTGACCGCCGCGAGTGTGGGGTCGGTGATCGGCGCCAAGTCGACGAACCAGACGCCATCGCCGAACTCGGCCGCAACCTGGGCCGCCACCTGTACGGCCAACCGGGTCTTGCCAATGCCGCCCGCGCCGGTCAGGGTCACCAGCCGCTCATCATAGAGCAGGCGTCGCACGTCGGCCATCTGAGCCCGGCGTCCAACGAAACTCGTCAGCTGAGCCGGAAGATGCTGTGACACATCACCTTCCGATTTCCGCAGTGGCGGAAACTCGTTATGCAGGTCGGGACGGCACAGCTGCATGACGTGTTCGGGCCGAGGCAGGTCGCGCACAGTATGGCTGCCGAGATCGGCCACCAAGCGTCCGGAGGAAGTCGATCAATGACCAAGTCGCTTGTCGTGCCCGACAGCACGGACCGGCCCCCGTGTGCCAGATCCCTCAGCCGACCAGTCCTGTTGATGGTCGAGCCGATGTAGTTGCCTTCATCGCGCAACTGCACCTCGCCGGTGTGCACTCCGATGCGCAACAGGATGGGCGACAGCGGTGCTCGCTGTAGCGCCAGTGCACACGCCACCGCGTCGGATGCACGGGTGAAGGCCACCACGAAGCTGTCGCGAGGGTTCGATCGAGATTCTCGACGGCAGCGGTCATCTCATTTGGCCGCGTCTCCCACAGCCGAGTAGATCCCTCGACATCAGCCAAGAGCAACGTCACCGTTCCGGTCGGCAAGAGGCGTTCACACGCTCTGCGCTCCAGTTCAACGGATCAGTTTCGGTCATGCTAGCCAGCATCGGTCAATCACAGAGGCGAAACATCAGCGCATACGCGTAGATTTCGTCGCGATCTACGACTCCCGGCGGCGTCGGTTTATGCGTTCTGGCCGATGGTCTCGGGCGCGAGGGACCGGATCCTCGATTCAAGACGATCCGAGGAGATACGGATGAACACCGATAAAAAACTTACCCATGTCGTTCTGCAGACCGGCCAGCTCACCGCGATGAGGGACTGGTATCTGAATGTGCTCGACGCCCATGTGGTGTACGAGAACGAGTTCTTGTCGTTCATGACGTTCGACGAGGAGCATCACCGCGTCGGCATCGTCCAGTTGCCCGACGACGGTGGGGCTGGCGCATTCGGCCTACACCTTCTCCAGCCTGGAGAGCCTGCTCACCAAGCACGAGGATCTGAAGAAGGCGGACATACAACCGCAGGTGCCCGTCCAGCACGGCCTGACGACCTCGATTTACTACCGCGATCCCGACGGCAACATGGTGGAACTGCAAATCGACAATTTCGCGTCTCCGGAGGCGGCGACCGAGTACCTACGCGGGGAGGAATTTCACGCCGACCCGATCGGACCGTCGTTCGATCCCGACGCCATGCTCGCAGCGCTACGCGCAGGCACCCCAGAATCTGAGCTCCTCACCAGAGCCTGGGCCAGGACCTGCCCACAGCGAAACGTCCCGCAGCTGTTGCTGACATGAGGCGAATTCAGCGCAACGGCACCAAGATTCCTGTTCGGTGCGTCGCACCAACGGCGGACAATGAGCCGCTGTATAGCTTGGGAAGGGGTACGTGAACATAGCTGACAGGGCCCATACAGTCAGAGTCGCGTCATTGCCTCGCACCAAAAAATCCGATCCGGTACCCCACGGTGTGAGGGCAGACGTGATCGATGCCCACCGTGCACGCGAAGATGAGCGAACCCAGGCCGTCACTGCATTGTGCCGGGCGTTCTTCGAAGATCGGATTTACCGCTGGATAGTTCCAGACGATGACGAGCGCCGCCGCAGCGCGGCCATCTTCTACTCACGCTTCGTCGAGGCATGCTGGCCTCACGGGGAGGTGTATGCGGCCGGCGCGGGAGCAGGCGCGGCGCTGTGGGTTCCGCCGCGCGAGCAACTCGTTGGCGAGGGCGAGGCTGCGGCATTCGGTCGCGAACTCGTGGAAAGCGCCGGAGACGATGCCTGCTCGGCACGAATGGCCGAACTGCTCGACATGCTAGACGAGCACCATCCGGCGGAGCCCTGCTGGCACTTGACGTTCATGGGTGTCGATTCTTCGGCTCAGGGCCAAGGGATCGGCTCGGCGCTATTGGCCGCGGTGCTCACACAAGCCGATCGCGATGACAGGTCCGCATATCTCGAGGCGTCGTGTCCGGAGAATCGGCGGCTGTACGAGCGGCATGGTTTTCTGACGATGCGTGAGCTGACGGTGTCGGACTGCCCGCCAATCTATGCGATGTGGAGAGCGCCGAAGGGCCTCAAGCAGCGAGACCGTCCTCGCCGGCCGTTGTCAGCTCTGGGCCGGCCTCGGTGAGCTCGTCAAGGATGGATGGGATTACCCATGATCGTCGCTCGCGCGACAGCGAAATCGGCCCGCACGGACCAGATCGGATGGCGGGCCAAATCACGCAGGGCCCGAGGCAGATTGCCCTCAACGACATGTCCCACGCCACCGATTGCCGTCCCAGAACCGACCAACGCAGCGCCAGCCTTTCGTCGACCCAACAGCATCGCAACCGCACCCACGACCGCCAGAGAGTTTTGGACGACCGCGCACCAGCGATTGAACGGGTTGAGGTGCTCAGCCCGATGTTCAGCCGCGAACTCGTGGTACGACGCAACCATCCGTAAATGGTCCCTCAACACGGGCCAGCTAAGTTAGCAAATGAGCCGGCGGATCGGACCTATTGGGTCAGCTCGTTGGAGGTCAGCCAGAGGCGGTCGGCATTGTTCGGGTCAAGAGCGTAGGGCGCGACGCCGCCGGTGTGGGTGCCGCGTTCAGTGACTTGTGTCGCCTCGGCGCAGTCCTCGTAGTAGCGGCCGGTGACCCCTTCGACATCAGGACTGGCTGCCAGTAAGACCGAGGTAGCGGCGCCTTGCTCAATCGTCTTCACTGGCGGCAGCGCCAGGGCTGTCGTTTTGCCGAAGTTGGCGAGGTCGTCCGCACCCATGTGTCGTGCCAGCGCGGTACTGGCGACGTTGCCGGGCATCAGCGCGTTGACCGCGATGCCGTCGTCGGCCCAGCGTTGCGCGGCACCGACGGCGAACAGCACGTTGGCTGACTTGGATTGGCCGTAGGACGTCCACTGGTCGTAGGGCCGGAACCGATAGTGCAGGTCGTCGAAGACCACTGGGGAGAACAGGTGCCCGATCGAGGCGACGGACACGACGCGGGCGCCGTCCGCCGCGGCCAGCCACTGGTGCAGACCGGTGGCCAGCGTGAAATGACCGAGGTGGTTGGTGGCGAACTGCATTTCATACCCCGCCGGCGTGCGGGTTAGCTCTGGTAGGGCCATCACGCCAGCGTTGTTTATGAGGATGTGCAACGGCCCCGTCCAGGCGCGCACAAAGCCAGCCACCGAGGCCGGATCGGCCAGGTCCAGCCGGGCGACCCGCAGCGCTCCCGCCCCGGACGGCAGCTTTTCGGCAATCTCGTTCGCGACGTTGCGGCCGGCCTCAAGATTGCGTACCGCCAGTGTCACGTCGGCGCCGGTCGAAGCCAGCGCGCGGGCGGTCTCGACGCCGATGCCCGAACTGGCGCCCGTCACAACGACACGCTGCCCGTGCAGATCCACGTCGGCAACGATCTCGGCGGCCGTAGTAGTCGGCCCGTAGGTGGTTGTCGGCATGGCGGACTCCTTCATTAACACGCCGGGTTATCCGGTCGCCAGTGGGCGGGTTTCGGTCCAATCGACCATGAGTCTGCGCTGGCTGAAAAATGCGTACGCGTCGACAAGCTCGCGGGCCGCCAGCCTATCGGCTGCTTCTCGAACGGATAGCTCGGCGTAGTGGCCGCGGGGGAAATCTCCTGACGCCAAGGTTCCTTCCCGTCTTTCGTGCGCCGACTGGCTATCGGATCCGTTCGATGCGACCACCATGCACCCGCACGCACCGGGTAGCCAGGCCATGTCGTTACTGGTAATCCCAGGGTCACCCTCTCTCCGACAGCGCGCCCTACCCTTGATCAATGGAAACATCCCGCGGGCTGGCGGCCTTCCTGCGGGCCCGCCGCGAATTGCTCAAACCCGCCGATGTCGGCCTGCCGGGCAGCGAGCGCAGACGCGTCGAGGGATTGCGTCGCGAAGAAGTCGCGATGCTTGCAGGCATCAGCACCGAGTACTACCTGAGACTCGAGCAAGGACGGGACCACCAGCCCTCCGACCAAGTTCTTGACGGCCTCGCCCGCGCCCTGCAACTCGACGAAGACGCGGGCAGCTACCTTCGCGAGTTAGCGCGGCCGGCACCGCGTCGGCGTCGACGCTCGGTCCCCGAACGATTCGACCCGATGGTGCAAACACTCATTGACAGTTGGCCGCTTACCCCGACGTTCGTTGTCAACAGAGAACATGACGATATTGGCGTCCAACCCGATGGCCCGAGCGCTCTCACGCTTTTCACGCCGGGCGAAAACATCCTGCGCGCAGCGTTTCTCGAGCCCGAGATGCGCATGCTCTACCGTGACTGGGACAGGTTCACGACCAGGATGGTCCCTTTGTGCGAGCCGTGCTCGGCGCGGAGCCTCCTGATCGCGAACTTGTGGAGCTGATCGGCGAACTGAGCATCGCCAGCAAGCGCTTCGCCACGCTGTGGGCGCGTCACGACGTCAAACATCGAAGTACCGGTCCGAGCGCCTTCTACCACCCGCACGTCGGGCCGCTCGATCTGCACTACACCATCCTGCACCTACCGGATCAACGCCAGTTGATCGTCACCTACCACGCCGACCCCGGCTCACCATCCGAGGAAAGCCTGCGCTGCTCGCCAGCCTGACAAGCTAAAGACGCTAACCCCGGCTTGACCGGTCGATGGTCGGACATGCCTGTCCCACTGGGC
>CAVYPI010000047.1:0-130147 GCA_963770125.1 uncultured Actinomycetota bacterium
ACGACCTGCGTCACTCAGGCGCCGTGCTGGCGGCTTCTACGGGCGCCACGATCGCCGAGCTGATGGCCCGGCTGGGTCACTCCACACCAGCGGCGGCGATGCGCTACCAGCACGCCGCACAAGGCACGGATCAGGCCATCGCCGAGATGCTGAGCCAGCTCGTCGTAGGCGACGAACCATAGCGACATCCGTTGAGAAGTCACTACACCTGTGCCACAGCGTGTTCGGGGTGACGTCGCTGGTCGCACCGTCACCACACCCGGTGTTGCGCGTGCGCGGGTCCTACGCTGCTGCTCCGGTCGTTTTGGGGAACTTCCCCATTTCGATCGTCGTCGATTTGGGCAGATCGCCCATTTCGACGATGTTCGGCGCCGTGGCGGGTCTAGCGTCTTGTGCCGTGCGCAAGGTCGAGGCCGTCGAGCTGGTCGCCTGCCACATCTTCAACATGGCCGACCGCGACGATCGCAGCGTCTCCATCGAGATGGTGCGGACCCCGCTGGATCGGCTGCGTGAGCATCCACCGGACCGCTGTCAGTTGTGCCGGGCAGCGGCCATGGTGGCGCCTGCCGACGTCTACCGCGTCGCCAAGCAATGGGAGTGGCAGACGACGGCCACCAGGCTGCGCGCACTGCGCTGATTCGTCGATCGACGAACTTTGGAAAGATTTACCGTTCTTCGCCCATGCCATCCCCGGGCAGGCCGTGATCGTCGCTCTACGGCGAGCACAGCGGACCGTTTTGGCGCCCGGAGTGCGTGTTTCGTCCAGATTGGACATTTCGACGCACCGATCGCGACTTCGTCGATCGCGCCCGCCGGGTCCTGGGTTACGCGGTGTCGCGGGCTACCCAGCCCCAACCACGATCGCCGAGCGGCTCCATGCCCAGCACGACCGGGTGCAGGCAGGGGTCAAACTGTCTTGGGGGTTCTCCGCCAACTCGGTCATGACCAAGGCTTCTTGGGACGGGGGCTCACGTCGAGGCGATAGTGTTGTTTCATGTCCATGGCGGGGCCGCCGGTGACCGTGCTCGGCGAAGACGAGTGCTGGAGCCTTCTGTCCAGCTTGTCGTTAGGCCGGTTCGTCACCTGTCTGGACGGGCGGCCCGAAATCTTCCCGGTCAACTTCGTCACCCAACGCCCTACGGTGCTGTTCCGAACTGCCGAGGGCACCAAGCTCTTCGGCGCAGCGACGCACCCCTTCGTGGCTTTCGAGGCCGACTACCACGACGCCGAACTCACCTACGGGTGGAGCGTCATCGTCAAGGGCCGGGCGCATGTGTTGTCGACCAGCGCCGAAATCGGCGAAGCTGAGCGGGCGCACCTGCGGCCATGGACCGCGACGCAGAAGCTTCGCTACGTGCGGGTCAACGCCTCGGAGATCACCGGTCGCCGGTTCAAGTTCGGCCCAGAACCTGACCACGCAGTCGTCTACGACTGAAGCGCCACTTGCCGATCCGACGCCCCTCGGTACCCACACCGTCGACCGATCAGGAGGACCGTCGCAGCCGCGCCACAGCCACGACGGCCAGCACCCCGGCGATCGTCGCCACACCCCATCGCCCAGATCAACGACCTGTTCTCCGGTGATCACGCCGACTCCAGCGTGCGCAACGTCGTCACCCACAACAAGAACCGGCTGGAAGAGAGCGAGACCCTTCAGCAGCAGGCCCAGAACAACTCGCTGGCCCAGTTCTCGGCCAGCCCCGTCCTGCACAACGAGTTCCTCTCGGCGGTGATCGGAGCGATGGATGCATCTGAAGACCATTCTGCCCAGATTCTCAACAACCCCGACCTGTCGCAGAAACTGCTCGCCGAGTTAGTGCCGATCATCTACAAGGGATTGAAGGCGACGGGGTCGCGACCCACCCAAAGCCGCGACTGGTCGAAATCGCCGGTCCCGCAGCGCCAATGCGCGGCGCACAAACGTAACGGCGAACGATGCAAGAACGCCGCGATCCGTGGCGGTACGGTCTGCGGATATCACGGCGGACGTGCTCCCGCCGTGATGACGAGGACGAACCGGCCAACGCATAACAATCTGTCGAAGTGGCCCCACAGACGTTAAACGCGGTGGGCTAGGGTGGCGGTCGGATTGATCACCGAACAAAGCAGGTCGTTAAATGGACCATTCAAAAAAAGGACGGCGATGAAAACACAAGCAGCAGTTTTCGTTTCCACAGTAGCATTCGGTTTTTGCGCATCAACATTTCTCGCATCGCCAGCCAAAGCTGACACGCAATGCCCATATCCCGGCGTCGGCATCTTAAATGTGAATGTCGGTGGTATCGGTGGCGGTTTTTGCGATTTCCCGACTGAAATCAATGGGGCGCATTGGCATTGCGAGGGCGGTGGCGTCAGCCTTGGACTGGCCGCTACCGGTGTCGGTGTCGGTTCAATGGGCACTCTCGGCATTGGCGGTGTCGGTCAGGGTGTCAGTGGCGTGTCGTGCAATTGGCGCTGCCCCGACAATACCGATGCACCGGCACCAAATCCGCCAGGGGCGTGGAAAGAATACTTGGCGCCGATGGACACCACGAATTTCTGTAAAGATCATATGACACCGGTTGGATTCTGGTCTGCGCCAACACTTCCCACCGAAGGTATCCCACCGGCAGGGGAACTGGCACCGCAACCAGGTGAAACACCGGCACCGCAACCAATACCCCCACCGTTGCCGACGCAGCCAGTGCCAGCGCCAGCAGTACCGCCAACCGCGCCAGGGGAACCGAATCCATAATCATGAGTACGAACAAGTTGTGGCTTGTTATCAACAGGACACGGTATTGGTTAATACCGGTTATATCGTTCGCGCAATTTCCGATGAAGAGGCAAGCGATTCTGTCAATAATGGCAGGTATATCGAAGAAACACCGTCCACCACATTTGAAAGAAGAGGAAAATGACGATTTCTGATTTGACTGATCTATCGTCACCCGAACCTGTGGTCAAGTGGAGTGAAGCGTGGTGGGAAAACGCGAAACCCGAAGTGCGCGCACATCGCTATAAAGGGCATAGAAAAAACGGCGACAGATGCAAACGCGCCGCAATCGACGGTGCAAACGTGTGTCCCCAACACGGTGGACGCGCACCGCAGGTCCGTGCAAAAAGCTCAGCGCCGCTTGGCAGAAGCAACCGACACGATGGCCCGTGCGCTGCTGAAGATGGCTGTGAACGACAACGTTTCGGATTCGGTGAAGGCTCACCGCAATTCGTGATGCGCTTGACCGTGGCGGCGTGGTTGCGAAAACCGCTGTCGAAGTTGGTGTTTCGGTTAAGCTGTTTGAAGCGATTCTCGACAGACTCGAATCGGGTTCGCGCGCAGAGTTTCGCAGATCGCGGGGAATCGAAGATGCGGAAGGACCACAACAAACCGCCCTCCCGCTGTGTGTGTTCGATGACGACGATGACGAGTTGATCGTGGACGCTGAAGTGTGCGAGGACGATCAGGACGACGGCCAACCGTTCACACCCGCCGACGACGGCGAACGTGGCTACATAGACGACTCAGGGCCGTTCGGCGGGCCGCTGGGGTCCACTGGGCCATCGGGTGCCGGGATGATGCCGTTGAGCGAAGCCGTCGCAGCCCAGGCCGACATGCGTAAGCACGCCGTGTTGCGCCCGACGCAGAAGTGGCCGCAAGGCTATTGCTTGAGTTCAATTTCCACGAATACTGCGCGGGTGTCCCCGGAGTTGGCGACGTTGTGCGCGGTGCCAGCACTGCCTCGATAGGGCGACCCGGCGTGTTGCGTCATTTCACGGGTGGCGCCTTCCGAGTTGATGACAGTGAACCGCCCGCCGGTCACGGGCACAACGACGTAGTCATACTCGTGGACGTGCGGGCCGGTGGCGTCACCCGCCCCATCGAACGTCCAAGTGGTGACGCGGATTTGCGGATCGTCGATAACCGTGGTGGCCTTCGCGGCGCTCATGTCGGGGTTTCTCCGTCGGCGCCCCGGACGGCGACGTCAGGAACTTCGGTGTTCATTGACGCGGGGTGGCGGTCGAGTACCCGATCAGCGTGGCAAGCTCGGCGAGGGTGATCGTGTCGGCGGTCATGGTGCCACCCGGCGCACACGGGTCATAATGGCGTAGCTCCTATCTCGGGTGCTGACTCTCTGCGGAGTCGGGGCCGTCTCGAATCTGGCGAGACGGCCTTCCGCATCTAGAGGCTCACGTCCGAAGCGGCGGGTTGATCTGCGTCTTCGTGGTGGCTGCCTTAGTAACTGGCCGCGCCTCGTCAACGTCGGTGCGCTGGTCGTCGGGCTGCACCGTGTGCTGCCGCATGTAATTCGATGAGCTGATCGCGGTCATACAAAATCCGACGGCCACCGCCGACTCGGATGAACGGCGGCCCACGGTGCAGATAGCGGTCCTGGACGACGGCGTTTGGGCTCTTGCGCAGGATTTTCGCCACCTCGGCGGTGCGCAGGTAGGGCGGCAGATTCTCAAGGGTGGTGATGTCGAACGGGATGTCAAGGGCGGGCACGATGCTCCATCTTTGATACGTCTGCGATCGGGACGATCGCTTCTATGCGGAAGGTTTACCACACCACATCCCTAGATATCAAGCCCCACTTGTATGCATCATCTTTGATCGCATATGGTCTGGGGATGACAGGAAAGAAGGGCGACCTCGGCCCGACCGGGGAACACGTGACCCACGCCGTGCGCAAATTCCGTGTGGCCCGAGGACTGGGCTACGCCGAGCTGAGCCGCCGTCTGGCCGAGCTGGGCCGCGAGATTCCCTCGCTGGGCCTACGCCGTATCGAGGCGGGTGAGCGCCGCGTCGACGCCGACGACCTGGTCGCGCTGGCTCTCGCGCTCGACGTCACACCGTTGGCGTTGCTCCTCCCGTCCGCCGAAGACGGCGACGACCGGCTGGTGTCCAAGGGCGATCCCATGCAATGGCAGCACATCTGGCTGTGGGCGACCGGGCAGCTGGTGCTCTCGGGTGACCGCGTCACGTACATGCGTGACTGCAATCCGCTCAAGTGGGCACACGTCGAAGCGGTCGTCGCCGATTTCAGCAGCGAGGGCGGCCTATCCGGCGACGCTGGGAAGGCGCAGTAATGGCGACCATCAGCAAGTACCAAACCGCCAGTGGCGCAACGCTTTACCGGGTCCGCTACCGTACACCCGAGAACCAGCCAGACCGACAAGCGCGGGTTTCACCAGCAAGCGCGACGCCGAACGGTTCGCCGCCACGGTGGAGGTCACCAAGATGCGCGGCGAGTACGTCGCGCCGACGCTCGGCCGGGTCACCGTCGGCGAGCTGGGACCGGCATGGCTGGACCGCCAGCGGGGGCATCTGAAGCCGTCCGGATTCCGGTCCTACGAAGGGGTGTGGCGGCTGCATGTCGAGCCGCGCTGGGGCAGGCACCGGGTGTCTGACATCCGGTTCACCGAGGTGCAGGCGTGGGTCAGCGAGCTGGCCGCCCGGCGCAGTCCGGTGGTCGTGCAGATGTCGCACTCGGTGCTGGCACGCATCCTCGATGACGCGGTGAAAGACCGACTGCTGGCGGCCAATCCGGCCCGCGGGGTGAAGCTGCCGCCGGTCGTCAGAAGCGCCAGAACGTCTACCTGACCGCGGCGCAGCTGCATGCGCTGGCCACCGAGGCCGGTCGGTACGGCTCGCTGGTGCTGCTGCTGGGCACCGCAGGTCTGCGTTGGAGTGAGGTCGCGGCGCTGCGGGTGTGCGATGTCGATTTCCTGCGCCGCCGGGTCAATCTGCACCGCAACGCGGTGACGCTGACCGGCCAGGTCGCCGTCGGCACGCTCAAGTCCGGGAAGGCCCGCACCGTGCCGCTGGCCGCGTTCGTGGTGCGACGAGCTGGCCGCCACCTGTCGGGGCAAGGGCCGCGACGAGCTGATCTGGGCGTCGGGGGACGGCGGGTATCTCCCACCGCCCGGGGCGACGCGGTCGTGGCTCTCGGGTGCGGTGGCGCGCTGCCGGAAAGCCGACCCGACGTTCCCGCGTATCACCGCGCACGCCCTACGTCATACGGCGGCCTCGCTGGCCATCTCGGCGGGGGCCAACGTGAAGGTCGTGCAGCGCATGCTGGGGCACTCCTCGGCGGCCATGACGCTGGACGTCTACGCCGATTTGTTCGATGACGATCTGACCGGCGTGGCCGACCGTCTGGACGAGACTGTGGGCAAAATGTGGGCACGGGGCGTCCTGAGCGGCCCCCGGCGACTGCCCTAAACGCCGTCTACCAGCGCGAACAGTCGTGAGAACGGTGTGCCGCCAAACATGACGAACATCTTCGGCGCGCAGAACACCGGCCTGCCCCACGAGATCTTCTCGAAGGCCTCCGGGAATCCCAGCGCGATCTTGCGCACTTCCGCCAGCCCGAGGTCGTCGTCGCGGAACATGATCGGGTGCGGCATGGTGTCAGCGTAACGGGTGAACGTTCGGCCGTTTCGCGCCTGAACCGCCGCAACGGTGCCACCCTTCGTTCATGATCGATCGACGCGGCTTCCTGGTGTTATCGGCACTCGGAACGGCCGCAGGCGTGGTGGGCGCCTGCTCTACGCGAACGCCTGAACGCGTGTCGGAGGAAATGAACAGCAAGCCGGTTGAAGTCGCCTTCAACGCGGCGGAGACCGACGTCGACCTCGGCGGCGTTGCGGTCCGCACCTGGACATACACCGGCACCGTCCCCGCCAAGGAGATCCGGTTGCGCAAGGGCCAGGCGTTGCGTGTGCCCGTCACCAACAACCTCCCGCAGGAGACCACCGTGCACTGGCACGGCCTGGCAATACCCAACGCGATGGACGGGGTGCCAGTGCTCACCCAACCCGCGATCGCCCCTGGTGCCAATTTCACCTACGAATTCGTCGTGCCCGACGCCGGCACCTACTACCTGCATTCGCACGTCGGCACCCAGTTGGATCGCGGCATGTACGGACCGCTGATCATCGAAGATCCCGACGACGGCGCCGACTACGACGACGAACTCGTCGTCGTTCTGGACGACTGGATCGACGGCACCGGAACCAATCCGGATCAGGTCGCGGAAAACCTAAAGAAAAACGGCATGAAACCGATGACGGGTGAGTCGCCGCCACTCAGCCCGACGCTGCCGCTGGGCGCGGACGGTGGCGACGTCACCTACCCCTACTTCCTGATCAACGGCCGAACGACCAAGGATCCAGAGGTCAAGGATTACCATGCCGGACAACGGATTCGGCTGCGCATCATCAACGCGGGCGCGGACACCGCGTTTCGCGTGGCGGTGCCCGGCAACGAACTCGACGTCACCCACACCGACGGATATCCGGTTGCCCCGCGCCGCACGAACGCGGTGATTCTCGGGATGGGTGAGCGCGCCGACGCGATCATCACGGTGGGTTCGTCGGTGCCGCTGATCGCGGCCGCATACGGCAAGGACGGTTACGCGCAGCTGAATTTGCGTGTCGGCGGCGCCCCGTCGCGTGTCAACGTAGAGGAGTTTGTCAAGACATTGCAGGGGTCGGAGGTGCTGAACACGGCCGGCCTCACGCCGGCACCGGAGGTCGTTCTGCCGCAACGTAATCCCGACATGACGGTCGACCTGCGCCTCGCGGGCCCGATGGCCGGCTACACCTGGCCGATCAACGGGAAGCTCTACGATCCGCCCAACAACGGGATCGCCTTGGCGGCGGGTAAGAGGGTGCGCGTCCGCTTCATCAGCGAGTCGATGATGTTTCACCCAATGCACCTGCACGGCCACACCTTCCAGGTGGTGCAGCCCGCAGGGCCGGGTGCGCGCAAGGACACCGTGCTGGTCCCGCCGAAACAGACGGTCGAAGTCGATTTCGACACGAACAACCCGGGCCGATGGATCGTGCATTGCCACAATGACTATCACCTCGACGGTGGCATGGCGACATTTGTGGAATACACGGGCTGACGGAGTATGGCGTCGGGCCACAGGCGGTTCGGGCCCGTCGACGGCTCGGTTCACCCAGACCGATCGCGACGATATGAGCAAAGTGCTATCGAGCTTGTGTTCCCAGCACCACTGAGTGCGCGTAATGTCGCGTCGCCGGGCCGAAGCGCGGTGTCGGGTGCTGCTGCGATCTTGACGCAATGAAGATGGCAGTTCGGTCGGTGACGCTCTCGGCCGGCGAACGGATCGCTGTACTGGGCCAGGGCACGTGGCACTTCGCCGAGGCCAGGCCAGCCTCGCCCGGCTCGGGGGTGCAGCTCGTCGATCTGTGCCTGCTCCGCTGGCGAGGCCGCATTCCGCTGGCCGCTGCCGTTTGCGTGTCGGCCTGCTCGGATAGCCTGCGGGGGTGAGCCCGAAGGCAACCCCGGATCCTGAGGCGGTGCTGGCCGAGCAGGCCGACGAAGCTCCGGATGCCGACCGACGCCGCCGCTGGCAAGAACTCGCCGATGAGGTGCGCGAGCACCAGTTCCGCTACTACGTGCGGGACGCGCCGATCATCTCCGACGCGGAGTTCGACAAGCTGCTGCGCGAGCTGCAGGCGCTCGAGGACGAGCATCCGGAACTGCGCACCCCTGACTCGCCGACGCAATTGGTCGGCGGCGCGGGTTTTGCCACCGACTTCACCCAGGCCGAGCACCTCGAGCGGATGCTCAGCCTGGACAACGTCTTCGCGCCGGAAGAGCTGGCCGCATGGGCCGCCCGGATCAAGGGCGAGGTCGGTGACGACGCGCATTATCTGTGCGAGCTGAAAATCGACGGGGTGGCGCTGGCGCTGGTGTACCGCGACGGGCGGCTGGTGCGCGCGGCCACCCGCGGCGACGGCCGCACCGGCGAAGACGTCACGCTCAACGCGCGCACCATCGACGACGTGCCGGAGAAGCTCGCCGGCTCGAAGGAATTTCCGCCGCCCCGGGTCCTCGAGGTGCGCGGCGAGGTGTTCTTCCGGGTCGCCGACTTCGAGGAGCTCAACGCCGGCCTGGTCGCCGAGGGCAAGCCGCCGTTCGCGAATCCGCGCAACAGCGCGGCGGGCTCACTGCGGCAGAAGAACCCTGCCGTCACCGCCCGCCGCAAACTGCGCATGATCTGCCACGGCCTTGGCCACGCCGAGGGCTTCAGCCCCAAGACGCTGCACGATGCCTACCGCGCCCTGGCGGCGTGGGGCCTGCCGGTGTCCGAACACACCGCCCGCGTGCAGGGCATCGAAGCGGTCACCGAGCACATCGCGTACTGGGGTGAACACCGGCACGACATCGAACACGAAATCGACGGCGTGGTGGTCAAGGTCGACGAAATCGCGCTGCAGCGCCGGCTCGGTTCGACATCGCGGGCGCCGCGCTGGGCGGTAGCCTACAAGTACCCGCCCGAGGAGGCGACCACCAAGCTGCTCGACATCAAGGTCAACGTCGGGCGGACCGGCCGGGTCACGCCGTTCGCGTTCATGGAACCGGTCAAGGTCGCCGGGTCGACCGTGAGTCAGGCCACCTTGCACAACGCCTCCGAGGTCAAACGCAAGGGTGTGCTCATCGGTGACACGGTGGTGATCCGCAAGGCCGGTGACGTGATTCCCGAGGTGCTGGGTCCCGTCGTCGATCTGCGCGACGGCACCGAACGCGAATTCGTAATGCCCACAACGTGTCCCGAGTGCGGCACGACGCTGGCGCCGGCCAAGGAGGGCGACGCCGACATCCGCTGCCCGAACACAAGGTCGTGTCCGGCACAGTTGCGGGAGCGGGTGTTTCACGTCGCCGGGCGCGGCGCGTTCGATATCGAAGGGCTCGGGTACGAGGCTGCGGTCGCGCTCTTGCAGGCCGGCGTCATCACCGACGAGGGCGATCTGTTCAGCGTCACCGCGGACGACCTGCTGCGCACCGACTTGTTCACCGTCAAGGGCGGCGATGTGTCGGCCAACGGCAAACGGTTGCTGGCCAATTTGGACAAGGCCAAGTCGCAGCCGCTGTGGCGGGTGCTCGTCGCGTTGTCGATCCGTCACGTGGGTCCGACCGCCGCCCGTGCGCTGGCCACCGAATACGGCAGCCTGGACGCGATCATGGCGGCGTCGGAGGAGCAGTTGGCCGCGGTGGAGGGCGTCGGTCCGACAATTGCGGCGGCCGTTGTGGAGTGGTTCACCGTCGACTGGCACCGCGCGATCATCGACAAGTGGCGCGCGGCCGGGGTGCGGATGGCCGACGAACGCGACGCCAACGTAGAGCGCACGCTCGAGGGCCTTTCGATCGTCGTCACCGGATCGCTCACCGGGTTCTCGCGCGACGACGCGAAGGAGGCCATCGTCGCGCGCGGGGGAAAGGCGGCCAGCTCGGTGTCGAAGAAGACGGCTTATGTGGTGGCCGGCGATTCGCCGGGGTCGAAGTACGACAAGGCCGTCGAACTGGGTGTGCCGATTCTCGACGAGGACGGCTTCCGCCGGCTGTTGGGGCACGGGCCGGACGGCATCTAATTGAACGCCGAAACCGACGTTTCGCAGGGAGAGTGCGAGTGATTCTCGCCAAAACGTCGATCTCGGCGCAGGGCTGAGATGGGCGTCGGAGGATTGACCGATGATCGAGGTCGGTTACGAGCGTCGGGACAGAATCGCCTACATAACGCTGAACCGGCCGGAGGCGAAAAATGCGGTCACACCGGAGATGCACGACGAAATGTGTCGCCTTTGGGCCAACTTCCGCGATGACGACCAGGCCGACGTTGCGATCCTCACCGGCGTAGGCGACGCCTTCTGCACGGGTGCAGACCTCGCGACCTACGTTCCGAGAAACTACGTCGACGCCCCACCGAGCCGGGTGCGGGAAATCGTCGACCTGGGATTCTGCGGCCTCACCCGCGGTCTGCATCGCATCACCAAACCGACGATCGCCGCCGTCAATGGGTGGGCCCTGGCCGGCGGCCTTGAGCTCGCGCTGGCGTGTGATCTGCGCGTGGCTTCGGACCGCGCCACGTTCGGATCGTTCGAGGCGCGGCGGGGGTTCCATCACGGCGACGGTGGAATCACGCGGCTGGTCAACATCTGCGGTGTCGGTGTGGCGATGCAATTGGTTCTTACCGCCGAACCGATCGACGCGAATCGAGCGCTGCAATGCAACATGGTCACGAAAGTTGTTCCGCATGAGGCGCTGATCGAGGAGGCGGAGCTGCTGGCTCGCCAAATCCTGCGCAACTCGCAGCGGGCGGTGCGATCAGCAAAGGAGACGATTCTCGAGGTTATCGGCAAGCCGCTCGACGATCAGCTGCGGATAGAGGGCTGGAATTCCTACACGTGTGTCGACCAGGATGAGGCTCGCGAATTGTTGCGTCGGTTTTTCGACAAGTCGGATGTTGGTCGAGCAGGGTCGAATTCGCCCGACAGATAAGGGCGGCACCATCAACTCAGGGCAGTGCGGTGTCGTCAGCGCAAGATCGTGGCGATGATCCCGGCCAGGTAGCCCAGCCGAGCGACCTCGGACGGCCGGAAGTCCGGACCGCCTGCGCGGCCCAGCACGATCGCGGTGCGGTGGTCACCGAGCGGAGCGGCCGCGAGCGTGGTGTCCATGTCTCGCCACACCTGCGGCACCCAGTCCGCGGTCGGAATCCAGGGCTGCGGCGCGATCGAGCGGCAGCCACGGCACCTGCACCATATGTGTTTCCGGCGCCCCGTGACTGCCCACGATCCGTTCGAGTCCCGATCCGCTCTGCCGAACGACGGTGCACCACCCGACGCGCAGCACTCGCGGCGCCTCGTCGGCGAGCACTTGCAGTCTTTTGGGCTTCCCGTCGGCCGCGGCGACGTGATCGATGAGTTCCAGCTCCCGGTGCGCCTCGAGCAGCCCGGTGTGCGGGCGGATGGCGTCGACGTAGACGCCGTTGAGCTTTTCGGCCGCAGTGATGAGCATGTCGGGCATGGCGCCCGGTGGCAGTTCGACCACGAGATCGTCGATCGCATAGCCCGCGGCGCGTTCGACGACGTCGAGGGACAAGATGTCGGCGCCCACCGACCCGAGCGCCACGGCCAGCGAGCCGAGGCTGCCCGGTCGATCCTCCAGCTGGACCCGCAGCAGATACGAAGGCACGCGCAACACTGTTGCACAGCACCAGCGGGTCAGCATTCCGGCCATATGGCTCCGCAGGTGCGGCCGCGACGGTGACTAGGCTTGCGTGTCGTGTCGCAGATCTCCCGAGACGAAGTTGCCCACCTGGCGCGCCTCGCGCGCCTCGCGCTGACCGACGACGAGCTCGACAGCTACGCCGGCCAGCTGGACGCCATCCTCGGCCACGTCAGCCAGATCCAGGCCGTCGACGTCACCGGCGTCGAACCCACCGGCGGCCCGCTCAAGGACGTCAACGTGTTCCGTGCCGACCTCGTCGAGCCGTGCCTGACCCAGGAAGAGGCGCTGGCCCAAGCGCCGAAGGCGGTCGACGGCCGGTTCGCCGTCCCGCGGATCCTGGGGGAGGCCGAATGAGCAGCGATGGGCCGCGTGCGCAAAGAACCAACAACAGCGAGGTGATCCGGCTCGACGCCGCCACGCTGGGCGCCAAGATCGCCGCCAAGGAGGTGTCGTCCACCGAGGCGACCCGTGCGTGCCTGGATCAGATCGCCGAGACCGACGACAAGTACCACGCGTTTCTGCACGTCGCGGAGGAGCAGGCGCTGGCCGAGGCCGCCCGGGTGGACGCGGCCGTCGCCGCGGGTGAGTCGCTGCCGTCGCCGCTGGCCGGCGTGCCGCTGGCGCTCAAGGACGTGTTCACCACCACCGACATGCCGACCACCTGCGGATCGAAGATCCTCGAGGGTTGGACGTCGCCGTACGACGCCACAGTCACCGCGCGGCTGCGCGCGGCCGGCATCCCGATCCTGGGCAAGACCAACATGGACGAGTTCGCAATGGGTTCGTCCACCGAGAATTCCGCGTATGGTCCGACCCGCAATCCGTGGAACGTCGACCGGGTGCCGGGCGGATCGGGCGGCGGCAGCGCGGCGGCCCTCGCCGCGTTCCAGGCGCCGCTGGCCATCGGGTCGGACACGGGCGGGTCGATCCGCCAGCCCGCCGCGCTGACGGCGACCGTCGGAGTGAAGCCCACGTACGGCACGGTGTCCCGCTATGGGCTGATCGCGTGCGCGTCGTCGCTGGACCAGGGGGGCCCGTGCGCCCGCACGGTGCTCGACACCGCCCTGCTGCACGAGGTCATTGCCGGGCACGACGCGAAGGACTCCACCTCCGTCGAGGCCGAGGTGCCCGACGTGGTCGCCGCGGCCAGGGCAGGCGCCTCCGGCGACCTGAAGGGCGTGCGGATCGGCGTGGTCAAGCAGTTGCGCGGCGACGGCTATCAGGCCGGGGTGCTCGCGTCGTTCAACGCCGCGGTCGAGCAGCTCACCGCGCTCGGTGCCGAGGTCAGCGAGGTGGACTGCCCGCACTTCGACTACTCGCTGCCGGCGTACTACTTGATCCTGCCGTCGGAGGTGTCGTCGAACCTGGCGCGGTTCGACGGTATGCGCTACGGGTTGCGGGTCGCCGACGACGGCACGCACAGCGCCGAGGAGGTGATGGCATTGACCCGGGCCGCCGGCTTCGGCCCAGAAGTCAAGCGCCGCATCATGATTGGCGCGTATGCGCTGTCGGCTGGCTACTACGACGCCTATTACAACCAGGCGCAGAAGGTCCGCACGCTGATCGCGCGTGATCTCGACGAGGCCTACACAGGTGTCGACGTGCTGATCTCTCCGGCGACCCCGACCACCGCATTCCCGCTGGGGGAGAAGGTCGACGACCCGCTGGCGATGTACCTGTTCGACCTGTGCACGCTGCCGCTGAACCTGGCCGGCCACTGCGGGATGTCGGTGCCCTCGGGCCTCTCGCCGGACGACAACCTGCCTGTCGGCCTGCAGATAATGGCGCCCGCGCTGGCCGACGACCGGCTTTATCGGGTCGGCGCCGCGTACGAAGTCGCTCGCGGTCCGCTGCCGACCGCAGTCTGAGGGGGGAGGATGGGGCCATGCGGATCGGAATTCTGACCGGTGGCGGCGACTGTCCTGGCCTGAACGCGGTCATCCGGGCGGTGGTGCGGACCTGCGATGCGCGGTACGGATCCACGGTCGTCGGATTCCTCGACGGGTGGCGCGGCCTGCTCGAAGACCGGCGGGTGCAACTGAAAAACGACGACCGCAACGACCGCCTGCTCGCCAAGGGCGGGACCATGCTCGGCACCGCCCGCGTCAACCCGGACAAGCTGCGGGCCGGTCTGCCCCAGATCAAGCAGACGCTCGAGGACAACGGCATCGACGTGCTGATCCCCATCGGCGGCGAGGGCACACTGACCGCCGCGCACTGGCTGTCCGAGGAGAACGTCCCGGTGGTCGGGGTGCCGAAGACCATCGACAACGACATCGACTGCACCGATGTGACATTCGGACACGACACCGCGCTGCAGGTCGCGACCGAGGCGATCGACCGGCTGCACAGCACCGCCGAGTCGCACCAGCGCGTGATGCTCGTCGAGGTGATGGGCCGCCACGCCGGGTGGATTGCCCTCAGCGCGGGTATGGCATCTGGCGCGCACATGACGTTGATCCCCGAGCAGCCGTTCGACGTCGAAGACGTATGCCGGCTGGTCAAACAGCGCTTCGTCCGTGGTGATTCACACTTCATCTGCGTGATCGCCGAAGGGGCGAAACCCGCAGAAGGGTCGATGTCGTTGCGGCAGGGCGGAATGGACGAATTCGGACACGAGAAGTTCACCGGTGTGGCCGCGCAGCTGGCGGTCGAGGTGGAGAAGCGGATCAGGAAAGATGTCCGTGTCACGGTGCTCGGACATGTCCAACGCGGCGGCACGCCGACGGCGTACGACCGTGTGCTGGCCACCCGCTTCGGTGTCAACGCCGCCGATGCCGCACACGCCGGCGAGTACGGAATGATGGTGTCGCTGCGTGGCCAGGAGATCGGCCGGGTGTCACTGGCCGACGCGACGCGCCAGCTGAAGCTGGTGCCGCAGAGCCGATATGACGACGCCGCGGAGTTCTTCGGCTGATCCGCGGGGATCAGCCGGGTCCGGGGACGCCGCACAGGTTGGCGATCACCTGCCCGGCGGCATGAATCGGTATCGCCCAGGTCTGCATCCCGACGATGCCATCGGCGGTGGCGTGGTTGAACTCCTGGGTGCCGCGAACGGCGGATTCGGTGATCGGTCCGAAGTCCCCGTCGACGGCGAGCACCGGGTTGGCCGAGGGCGCGAAAGAGCCCCTGCCGGTGTTCATGGCGGACTGCAGCTTGCTCACCACGTCGCCGTGGCTCTCGCGCTTCAACGTGGGCGGACGTTCCCTGTCACCATCCAGAGCCGCCCAGGTGAGGGGCCCGATGATGCCATCGTCGTCGAGGCCGCTGTCACGCTGGAACTGCCGCACCGCGTTCGCGGTCACCGGCCCGAACACCCCGTCGACCTGGTCATAGCTCATGGTGCGTCGCACCAGCAGATATTGCGCCCAGCGGACATCGGTTCCGATCGCGCCCTCCGACAGTGTTGGCAGAGTTGTCGTTGTCATGTTGTGTCTCCCTTCGACCGCTTCATTTTTGGTCTGAACGCTGCGCACGCACACGAGTAGTCGACTACGCGATGTAGACCGGCGTACCCCTCGGACACTGGATGGTCTAGTTGCAGCGGCGGCTAGTCACGTGCTCGGTAGCGACAGAGCAAGGGCCGCAACGTTGAGGCCCAGGAACCCGATGGCGAGCGCGAACTGCGCGCCATAGTCGCCGGCGCGGATGTGCGTATAGATCGCGCACACGAAGAACAGCACGAGGCCAATCGCAGCCGAAACCCCAAGCGGGCGAAAGATCAGCCCTGCCGCAAGCCCAAGTGCACCAAGGGTTTTCAAAGTCCCGATGGGAAACGTCAGCCACGACATGGGGACCCCGGCCTTGGCCATGCCCGGGATGATCGGCTGGAAGTGAAGCAGCGCCGCGATTCCCGAGAATCCGTTCGCGGCAATGGCGATCAGTGTGACGGCGAGAACAGTCGTGCTCATCAGGCGCTCTTGAATGCTTCGCGCCGGATCATCTGCCACATCGTTGGTGTGTCCACCGTGGTCGAGACCGTCACCGTGTCGTGGCGTCCGCGTCGGGCGGCCAGCGCGACGAGATAGTCGGCCAGGTCGCTGCGCGAGGTGAACGCTCCAACCGGATCCACTTCTCCGGCAGTGTATTCCGTGACATATGGCAGGTCGAACAACCCGGACGGCCGCACGATCGTCCAGTCGAGCTCACTGTCGCGCACCACGGACTCCATCAGCCGGATATCGTCGTAGACGGTCTTGCCGATCGTCTTGGTGATGACCGGTTCGAACAATCGCAGTGCGAACGGCGCACTGGTTCGGCCCGGCGCGGGATACGCACCCGTCGAACTCACCACCACGAGACGGGTCACACCCGAGGACTGCATCGCGGTGACGATGTTGGCGGTGCCCCTCGAGTAGGTGTTGACCGGCTCCCGCGTGAACGGCACGCCCAGCGTCGACAGCACCGCATCGGCGTCGGCGACGATGGCGCCGACCGCCTCGGCGTCATGGACGTCGGCGCCCGCGACGGTCAGTGCGGGATCGGTGAACGGGAAGTCGTCGGGTCTGCGAGTCACCGCCACGGTGGTGTGGCCGGCGTCGAGGGCTCGCCTGGTGGCGAGCCGACCGGTCTGCCCGTTGGCCCCGAAGATCACGATGTGCATGTCTCCTCCTAGATAGTCACTAATAGTGATTATCACTATATATGACGATCACGATCAGTGCTAATGTCGCGTTGTGGTTGATCGACGACCCGGCATCAGGGAGCTCGACCAGCGGATTCCGTTCCTGCTGTCGCAGCTCGGCACCTATGTGTCCGACGATTTCAAGCGACGGCTGGCGCCGCTCGACGTGCATCCGCGCACCAACGCGGTGCTGGTTGCGCTGGCGGGCGACGACGGCCAGTCGCAGCGGCAGCTGTCGGCCCGGCTCGGGCTGCACCGCAACGTGATGGTGAGCCTGATCGACACCCTCGAGGAGCAGGGCCTCGTCAAGCGGATGCCACACCCGGACGACCGCCGAGCGTTCGCGGTCACGCTCACCGGCAAGGCGCGCGACCTGTTGCCTGCGCTCGAAGAGCAGTCGCACGCGATGGAAGACGAAGTGACCGCCGCGCTGACACCCGACGAGCGGGCGACGCTGCTTGACATGTTGCAGCGGGTGTCCGCGAGCCTCGGCCTGAGCCCGGGTGTGCACCCCCGGCTCTCGGAGTCGCCCCACTAAACTCGCCCTCATGACCGTCGCGCCCACTGCCGAACTGCTCGACTACGACGACGTCGTGGCGCGCTACGAACCGGTGCTCGGCCTCGAAGTGCACGTCGAACTGTCCACCGCGACCAAGATGTTCTGCGGCTGTGCCAACAAGTTCGGTGCCGAGCCCAACACCCAGGTATGCCCCGTGTGCCTGGGCCTGCCCGGGTCACTGCCGGTGCTCAACCAGGCGGCGGTGGAGTCGGCGATCCGCATCGGGCTCGCGCTGGGATGCGAGATCGTGCCGTGGTGCCGGTTCGCCCGGAAGAACTATTTCTACCCGGACATGCCGAAGAACTATCAGATCTCGCAGTACGACGAGCCGATCGCGATCAACGGTCACCTCGACGTCCCGCTCGACGACGGCACCACCTGGCGGGTGGCCATCGAGCGCGCCCACATGGAGGAGGACACGGGCAAGCTCACGCACCTCGGCAGCGAGACCGGCCGCATCGAGGGTGCGACGACATCGCTGATCGACTACAACCGTTCCGGCGTGCCGCTGATCGAGATCGTCACCAAGCCGATCGAAGGCACCGGTGCACGCGCACCGGAGATCGCTCGCGCCTACGTGACCGCACTGCGGGACCTGTTGCGCGCGTTGGGTGTCTCCGACGTCCGGATGGATCAAGGCTCGATGCGCTGCGACTCCAACATCTCGCTCAAGCCGATCGGCCAGAACGAGTTCGGCACCCGCACAGAGACCAAGAACGTCAACTCGCTGAAGAGTGTTGAGGTGGCGGTCCGCTACGAGATGCGCCGCCAGGCAGCGGTTCTCGAGTCGGGCGGCCGAATTCACCAGGAAACCCGGCACTTTCACGAGGACGGCTATACGTCGCCGGGCCGCAGCAAGGAGACGGCGCAGGACTACCGGTATTTCCCCGAGCCCGATTTGGAACCGGTCGCGCCCGAGGCCGAGTACGTCGAGCGACTGCGCCAGACCATTCCGGAGCATCCGTGGTTGCAGCGCAACCGGATTCAGCAGGACTGGGGCATCTCCGACGAGGTGATGCGCGACCTGGTCAACGCCGGCGCAGTCGAATTGGTCGCCGCCACCGTCGATCAGGGCGCGTCGAGCGAGGCCGCACGCGCCTGGTGGGGAAACTTCTTGGTGCAGAAGGCGAATGAGGCGGGCGTCGAACTCGACGGGCTGCCGATCACGCCGGCTCAGGTGGCCGCGGTGGTCAAGCTCGTCGACGACGGCAAGCTGTCCAACAAGCTGGCCCGTCAGGTCGTCGAGGGCGTGCTGGCCGGCGAGGGCGAGCCCGAGCAGGTGATGGCGGCACGCGGGCTAGAGGTGGTGCGCGATGATTCGGCACTGCAAGCCGCCGTCGACGAAGCCCTGGCCGCCAATCCCGACATCGTGGAGAAGATCCGCGGCGGCAAGGTGCAGGCGGCAGGCGCCATCGTCGGCGCGGTGATGAAGGCGACCAAGGGCCAGGCCGACGCCGCGCGGGTGCGCGAGCTGGTACTGACTGCCTGCAGCTAGGGAACGACCAAGGCTCGTCATCAGATTGAGGGGGTCGGCAGGTGTGTCCCTTCGCAGGCCGTCATCAAATGATGACGAGGCCGGGAAGCATGTCCGGCCAGCACCCGCAATCAAGACAGGCGCCGGGCGAGCATTCCCATCGCCGTGGTGTGGCTGCGGCCTAAGTGTTGTCGGCGTTGCTGCGCGGGAATCCGCCGCCCTGCGGGAACAGCGGGAAGACGACGTCGTCGAGCTTCTCGGCGTCGCCGGACGTCTTGTTGACTGTGGCGCCCCACACGTTGCCGTCGGGCGCGAGCTGCAACGCCCACGCATGCCCGTGCTGGTCCTGACGGACTACCTCCGGTTCGCCGGTCACCGCGCCGGTGTCCGGGGCAAGCCGCACCGCCACCGTTTGCTTAGTGTTGACGAGATTCACCAGCACCGTGCCGTCGAGCGCGGCGCAGCCTGCCACCCCCGGGCGGTCGGGCCAGGTCCACACAGTCGACACCTTCGAGTCCTTGGTGATGCGCTGCAGCCGGTCGGCCGTCGGAGTGCGGTCGGTGATGTAGAGGGAGCCGTCCGACGGATCGATGCACATGCCGCCGCCTGCGCCCATCCCCGATAGAGCGGTGGTCTGTGGCGCCTGATTGACCGTAGTGGGCTGCTCGATGCGCAGAACCTTGCCCGCCAGCGAACCCGGGTCGGCCGCCTGGGCGGGATCGCCCGCGTCGCCGGTGAGCACCACCAGCGTTGTCGGGCTGGTGAAGACTAGCGCCCCGGTGTTACCGGTGGCGCCCTTCGGGATGCCGGTCAGGATCGGCTTGGGGATGTCGCCGTCGGCGATGCGGATGACGCGGTTGTCGGTCGGGGTGCTGACGTAGGCGTACATCAGCCGATCCTGTGAGTACGTCGGCGACATCACGATGTCCATCAGCCCGCCGTCGCCCGTGGGATCGACGGGGATCACCATCTTGACCTTGGGCTCGGCGCTGGTCGAGACCTCCTTCACCGCGCCGGTGGTGCGCTCGGCAACCAGCGCGGACTGGCTGTCGGGAAGCATGATCAGCCCGCTGGTGCTCTCCAGGCAGCCTTGCATGACGCCGGGCGCAGGGCAGGCCTTCGGGAACGGCTTGGGTGGCAGCGGCGGTGGGGGTGGGGGTGAGGACGACGGACCCGGCTTGAGTTCCGGTTCGGTGGTGAACGGCTGCGACTGTGCCTCGTCGAAGCGGGCGCAGCCAGACCCCACGAGCAACGCCGCACACAGCAGGACAATCACACCCCGCATGCGCCGGTGCTGTCTCATGCAGGCCAGGTTACGGATTGTCCGGCGGTGCGCGCCACGCTCGCCCCCGCGGCGCGGTCGACACGCCCTCGCGAATCGGGCGCGCCGAAGCGCCGCGCCAATCCTCGATTCGCGGGTGACTAGCACTTACCCTGGCAACCGTGACCAGTCATCCTGATCCACGCTCCTGGCAGCGGCCCGCGTCTGCGAGCCTGGTCGACCCCGAAGACGATCTTCCTTCGTCGAACTACGCCGGTGATCTCGAAACCACCGCCATCCCGCGCTACGACTCCACCAAGTCGTCGACCGGCCAGCCGTTCGGCCTGATCAGCGACCCCGAGCCGCTGCCCTATGTCCAGCCCGGCGGTTCCCACTCAATCGGGTCGTATTCCGCTGAGCCCACCGAGATCGACCCGGACGCCGGCGACCGGGCACGCGACCGGCGCGGCACCCAGGACCTCGGACTTCTTCTCCTGCGTCTGGTGGTCGGGGCGTTGCTCATCGGGCATGGCCTGCAGAGGGCCTTCGGCTTGTGGGGTGGTCCAGGATTCGACGGCTTCGAGAAGTCGCTGACCGCCATGGGCTTCCAGCACGCCGACATCCTGACCTACGTGGCAACAGGCGGTCAGATTGCCGCTGGGGTGCTCCTGGTGTTGGGCCTGTTCACTCCCGTGGCGGCCGCGGGCGCGCTGGCGTACCTGGTGACCGGCATATTGGCGGAGGCCATGACGGCCCACGAAGAGGCCCGGCTGTCGTCGTTCCTCATCGATGGCCACGAGTACAAGGTCGTCCTCGCCTGCGTGGTCGCCGCGATCATCCTGATCGGCCCCGGCAGCTACGGGTTGGACGCCGGACGCGGCTGGGCGCGACGCCCGTTCATCGGATCATTTGTCGCGCTGCTGCTGGGTGTGGGGGGCGGCGTCGCGGTGTGGGTCCTGCTCAACGGCGGTAACCCACTCGCTTGACCTACTTCTTGTAAGGGTTGGGCACCCGGCCCCCGCTGGCCTCGGTCAGCAACGGCAGGGTCGAGAACGTCACCGCAGGCAGCCTCAGTTCGCTGCCGTCCTTGAGTTGCGCGTACGCCCATGAACCCTTGCCGAAGCGCAGGCCCGCGATGTCGTCCCAGGAGACCGTCTGGCTGCCCAGAAGCGTGCGCGCGGTCACCGTGTCGCGATCGGCCACCGTGCGGTAGCGGACGATGAACGCCGACAGGACGACCGGAATGACGAGCAGCAGCGCGAACGACGACGGCCCGGCGAGCACGAGGGCCAGCAGGCCGAGCGCCAAGAAGCCAACGGCGAAGTGTGCCATCGGCGAGATCCGGATGACGACCGCGGGAGGCGCCGAGGCGGATGGGGAACTCACACCGCCATCCTCCCATCGCATGTTGGAAGCGCCTGGCTCACAGGTACGAATTTGACCTTTGACCAGTGCGGAGGCTACCGTCGACTGTTATGCAGACCCCGGGATTGCTCGTAGTAATTGGGAAGCGCGTTGATGCCGCGCTTGCCCTCTGCCGGGCATAGCAACCAGCACCAACGCGCGACCCTCGTACAGCGGCCCAGCTGACGGGGGTTTTTTCTTGCCCCAACGCCGATTTGAGATCCTAGAGACGACGACGGAGATAAAGAGGACATCGTGAGCGCACCCACCACGCGACCAGCGGAGCAGTCGGCGACTGCACCCAACGGAGGACACGCCGCGCCTGCCGCCGCCAAATCAGCACCGAAAGCCGGTCCCGCGCAACCGAAACATATTGCGCCGCACCAGCTTACCGGTGCGCAAGCGGTGATCCGGTCACTCGAGGAACTCGACGTCGACGTTATCTTCGGCATCCCCGGCGGTGCCGTGTTGCCGGTCTACGACCCGCTTTTCGACTCGCAGAAGCTGCGCCACGTCCTGGTCCGTCATGAGCAGGGCGCAGGACATGCCGCCAGTGGATACGCGCACGCCACCGGCAGGGTGGGCGTGTGCATGGCCACGTCGGGTCCCGGAGCCACCAACCTGGTCACGCCGCTCGCCGATGCGTACATGGATTCGATCCCGATGGTCGCGGTCACGGGCCAGGTCGGCCGCGCGCTGATCGGCACTGATGCGTTCCAGGAAGCCGACATCTCGGGCATCACGATGCCGATCACCAAGCACAATTTCCTGGTCCGTGACGGCGACGACATCGCGCGGGTGATGGCGGAGGCATTCCACATCGCCGCGTCCGGCCGGCCTGGTCCGGTGCTCGTCGACATCCCGAAGGACGTGCTGCAGGGTCAGTGCACGTTCAGCTGGCCGCCGAAGTTCGAGCTACCCGGTTACAAGCCGAACACCAAGCCGCACCACCGCCAGGTCCGTGAGGCGGCCAAGCTGATCGCGGCGGCGCGCAAGCCGGTGCTCTACGTCGGCGGCGGGGTGATCCGCGGCGAGGCGACCGAGCCGCTGCTGGACCTGGCCGAGTTGACCGGCATCCCCGTCGTTACCACGCTGATGGCCCGCGGCGCGTTCCCGGACAGCCATCCGCAGAACATTGGTATGCCCGGCATGCACGGCACGGTCGCGGCGGTGGCCGCCTTGCAGCGCAGCGATCTGCTGATCGCGCTGGGCACCCGCTTCGACGACCGCGTGACGGGCAAGCTGGATTCCTTCGCGCCCGAAGCCAAGGTCATCCACGCCGACATCGACCCGGCCGAGATCGGCAAGAACCGCCACGCCGACGTCCCGATCGTCGGCGACGTCAAGGCCGTGATCACCGATCTGATCGAGGCGCTGCGCCGTGAGGGCACCATCGGCTCGATCAAGATCGACAACTGGTGGGAGTACCTGCGCGGCGTGCAGTCGACGTACCCGCTGAGCTATGGGCCGCAGAGCGACGGCAGCCTGTCACCGGAGTACGTCATCGAAACGCTGGGCAAGATGGCCGGATCCGACGCCGTGTACGTCGCCGGGGTGGGGCAGCACCAGATGTGGGCCGCCCAGTTCATCAAGTACGAGAACCCGAAGACGTGGCTCAACTCGGGCGGTCTCGGCACCATGGGCTTCGCCGTTCCTGCGGCGATGGGCGCCAAGTTCGGCAGGCCGGACGCCGAGGTGTGGGCCATCGACGGCGACGGCTGCTTCCAGATGACCAACCAGGAACTGGCCACCTGTGCCGTCGAGGGCGCGCCGATCAAGGTGGCTATCATCAACAACGGCAACCTGGGCATGGTGAGGCAGTGGCAGACGCTCTTCTACGAAGAGCGGTACAGCCAAACGGATCTGGCCACGCATTCGCATCGCATCCCGGACTTCGTCAAGCTGGCGGAGGCGCTGGGCTGCGTCGGATTGCGTTGCGAGCGTGCCGAAGACGTCGAAGACGTCATCAGGCAGGCGCGTGAGATCAACGACCGCCCAGTCGTGATCGACTTCATCGTCGGCGCCGACGCACAGGTGTGGCCGATGGTCGCCGCAGGCACCAGCAACGACGAGATCCAGGCCGCCCGCGGGATCCGCCCGCTGTTCGACGACCCCGAAGAAGGACACGCCTGATGACCCGAAGACGAGCGCGAGTGAGGATCGCAGCGAGGGACGAGCGAGGACCGGAGCGAGTGGGAGGCGAGGCATGAGCACCGTCAACATCGCACACGCTGTCGGTACTCGTCGAGGACAAACCCGGCGTGCTCGCCCGGGTGGCGTCGCTGTTCTCGCGGCGCGGCTTCAATATTCAGTCGCTGGCGGTCGGCGCGACCGAGCAGAAGGACATGTCGCGGATGACGATCGTCGTCAGCGTCGAGGACTCGCCGCTCGAGCAGATCACCAAGCAGTTGAACAAACTTGTCAACGTGATCAAGATCGTCGAACAAGACGTCGACAACTCGGTCGAGCGCGAGCTCGCCCTGATCAAGGTGCGTGCCGACGCCACCACCCGCAGTCAGGTCATCGAGGCGGTGAACCTGTTCCGCGCCAAGGTCGTTGACGTGTCGACGGAGTCGGTGACGATCGAGGCCACCGGCACTCCCAGCAAGCTCGAGGCGCTGCTGCGGGTGCTGGAGCCGTATGGAATCCGTGAGCTCGTGCAGTCCGGAGTGGTCTCATTGTCGCGCGGTCCGCGCGGCATCGGCACCGTCAAGTAGCCCAAATAAATTAGAAGAGAAGGAAATTCACGAATGCCAGTTGAGATGTTCTACGACGACGACGCGGACCTGTCGATCATTCAGGGACGCAAGGTCGGCGTCATCGGCTACGGCAGCCAGGGCCATGCGCACTCGCTGAGCCTGCGCGACTCCGGCGTGCAGGTGAAGGTCGGCCTCAAGGAAGGCTCCAAGTCACGGGAGAAGGTCACCGAGCAGGGGCTCGAGGTGGACACGCCCGCCGAGGTCGCCAAGTGGGCCGACGTGATCATGCTGCTGGCACCCGATACCGCGCAGGCCGAGATCTTCTCCAGCGACATCGAGCCGAATCTTCAAGACGGCGATGCGTTGTTCTTCGGCCATGGCCTCAACATCCACTTCGATCTGATCAAGCCGCCCGCCAACGTCACCGTCGGCATGGTCGCGCCGAAGGGCCCAGGGCACCTGGTGCGCCGTCAGTTCGTCGACGGCAAGGGCGTGCCGTGCCTGATCGCGGTCGACCAGGACCCCAAGGGCGAGGGGGAGGCGCTCGCCCTGTCCTACGCCAAGGGCATCGGCGGCACCCGCGCCGGCGTCATCAAGACCACCTTCAAGGACGAGACCGAGACCGACCTGTTCGGTGAGCAGGCTGTGTTGTGCGGCGGCACAGAGGAACTCGTCAAGACCGGCTTCGACGTGATGGTCGAGGCGGGCTATGCCCCCGAGCTGGCGTACTTCGAGGTGCTGCACGAGCTCAAGCTGATCGTCGACCTCATGTACGAGGGCGGTATCGCGCGGATGAACTACTCGGTGTCCGACACCGCGGAGTTCGGCGGCTATCTGTCCGGGCCACGCGTGATCGACGCGGGCACCAAGGAGCGGATGAAGCAGATCCTCTCCGAGATTCAGGACGGCAGCTTCGTCAAGAAGCTCGTCGCCAACGTCGAGGGCGGCAACAAGGAGCTCGACGATCTGCGCAAGCGCAACGCCGAGCACCCGATCGAGGTCACCGGTAAGAAGCTGCGCGGCCTGATGAGCTGGGTCGACCGCCCGCTGACCGACACCGCGTAATTGCGAATTCGGCGCGCTAACCGTTGAGCGTCCTGTGCTGAGCGTCCGTAAGCGCGCCGAAATCGCTAGCTAAGAGGTGAGGCGGTTGGTGGCGCTGACCACACGGCGGGCCAAATGGTCCAGCGCCGCGTTGGTCGCGTCGTCGAACTCGCTGATGTTGTCGTGGCCCGCGGTGAGGCTGACCCCGTACGGGTTTCCGTCGACGAACTTCAGTGCATCGGTGTATCCGGGCGGGACGATGATCCCGCCGAAGTGCATCAGCGTGACGTACAGCGTGAGCAGGGTGGTCTCCTGGCCGCCGTGCGCGGTGTTGGTGGAGGTGAAGGCCGCGTACACCTTGTCGGCGAGCTTGCCCTCCGACCACAGTCCGCCGAGCGAGTCGAGGAAGTCGCGTAATTGCGAAGCGACCGAACCGAATCGCGTCGGCGACCCGAAGATCACCGCGTCAGCCCAGACGATGTCATCACCGGTCGCGTGCGGCAGGTCCTTGGTGGCTTCGTAGTTCGCCGTCCACGCTGGATTGTGCGCGAACGATGCCGGGTCGCGGGTTTCGGCGACCGGGCGGACGCGCACCTCGGCTCCCGCTGCCTCGGCCGACGCAGCGATGCGTTGCGCCATCGTGGTGCCGTGCCCGGTGGCCGAGTAGTAGATGATTGCCAACTTCGTCACGGCGCCAGCATAGGCATCCCGCCTGATCAACAACCCGTCGGGCAAGCAGTATCGATGTAGGCGGTGCTGACGCGGCCTGCGGCCGACACCGTTCCGGTGCTCGCGCGGCGTACCGTGAGTGCGTCGCCGGGCTCTTGGCGTTACACACCAACGGTAAGAACGAAGGCCTGGTTATCTGTGAACGCACGGTGACCGATCTGCTCATGGCGTCAGCTGAGGCAGCTTCTTGATGCCGAACTCGCGTCGCAGCACCGTGCGCGCGGCGTAGTAACCGGACATGCCATGCACGCCGCCGCCGGGGGGCGTCGCCGACGAGCACAGGTACACCTTGGGAATCGGCGTGCTCCATGGGTTGAGCCGCGGCGTCGGCCCGGCAAGCGCGTGAAGCAGCGTGTTGCCACCAACGCCGATGTCGCCGCCGACGAGGTTGGCGTTGTGGTCGGACAGCCGCGCCGCGGGTACCGACCGGGCCGCCACCACGACATCGCGGAAGCCTGGCGCGAAACGCTCGAAAATCCCAGTGACGGTTTCGCTCTGGTCGATGGGTGAGTCCGACGGCACATGCGCATACGTCCACAGCGGGCGCCGGCCCTGCGCGTCGACGCGGCTCGGGTCGGCCAGGTGCGGCAGGGCGGCGAGCACCATCGGCCATTCCGGGTGCCTGCCGTCGGCGACCTCCCGCTCGGCGTGCGCCATCTGCTCGCGGGTTCCGCCCATGTGCAGGGTCGGCGCATCAGCCAGCCGTGGGTCCGTCCATGGAATCTCCTCCGACAGCACAAAGTCGACCTTCGCGACGCCGGGTCCGAAGCGGTAGCGCTGCAATGCCTTTGCATATCGCGCTGGCAATCGGTCACGGTAGATGGACAGCAGCGCGGTGGGTGCGGTGTCGAAAAGCACGACACCCGACGGAGGTTTGGTGATCTTTTCGCCGGACATCAGCGTGCCGCCGTGTGCACGAAGGTCCGCGATGAGCGCGTCGGGGATGGCTTGACTACCGCCGACGGGTATCGGCCAGCCGACGGTGTGTGCCAGCGTAGCCAACATCAGCCCCGCACCGGCGGACACCAGCGACGGCATCTGCGAAATCGTGTGTGCGGCAACACCGGTGAACAACGCGCGGGCGTCGACGCCATCCAACGCCCGCCAGGCCGGCGTGCCCTGCTCGAGGATCCGCCGCGCCACTTGGACGGCGGCGATCGGATCGGTCGGAATCGAACGCTTGTCGCCGAGCAACAGTTTGAGCACGGCGTCGTCGCGTTCAACAAGCGGGCCCAGCAGATGACGCCACGACTCGCCGTCGGTCAACTCTGCGCAGGTGCGGTTGATGTCGTGGTAGCCCACGGCGGTGGGCCGGCCCGGCAACGGATTCGCATAGGAAACCTCTGGCGCCTTCAGCGTGACGCCGCGGGCGGGCAGATCGAACTCCGCGAGAAACGGAGACGCCAGCCCGAGGGGGTGGACGGCCGAACAGATGTCGTGCGCCACCCCGGGGAATTCGGGATCGGCCAGGGTGCGGGCACCGCCGCCCAAGGTTGGTTGCGCCTCGAACACCTGCACCGAAAGACCGGCCCTGGCGCATATCACGGCGGCCGCCAAGCCGTTGGGTCCACTACCGACGACGGTGACGTCCACCTCCCAATTCAAGCCCATTAGGCTGGCCGGGTGAGTCTTCCCGTTGTACTGATCGCCGACAAACTGGCCGAGTCGACCGTCGCCGCCCTCGGTGACCACGTAGAAGTCCGCTGGGTCGACGGCCCCGACCGAGAGAAGCTGCTGGCCGCCGTGCCGGAGGCCGACGCGCTGCTGGTGCGCTCGGCGACCACCGTCGACGCCGAGGTGCTGGGCGCCGCGCCCAAGCTCAAGATCGTCGCCCGTGCGGGCGTGGGCCTGGACAACGTCGACGTCGACGCTGCCACCGCCCGTGGCGTGCTGGTCGTCAACGCGCCCACATCCAACATCCACAGTGCCGCCGAGCACGCGCTGGCGCTGCTGCTGGCCGCTGCCCGTGAGATCCCCGCCGCGGATGCGTCGCTGCGCGAGCACACGTGGAAGCGGTCGAAGTTCTCCGGCACCGAGATCTACGGCAAGACCGTCGGCGTCGTGGGGCTCGGCCGCATCGGCCAGCTGGTAGCACAGCGACTGGCCGCGTTCGGCACCCACGTCGTCGCGTATGACCCGTATGTGTCGCCGGCGCGCGCCGCGCAGCTCGGCATCGAGCTGCTGACCCTCGATGACCTGCTGACGCGCGCCGACTTCATATCTGTGCACCTCCCGAAGACCCCGGAGACCGCCGGGTTGATCGGCAAGGAGGCGCTGGCCAAGACGAAGCCGGGCGTGATCATCGTCAATGCCGCTCGCGGTGGGCTCGTCGACGAGGAGGCATTGGCGGAGGCGGTCAGGTCAGGCCATGTCCGGGCCGCGGGCATCGACGTGTTCGCCAAGGAGCCGACTACCGACAGCCCGCTGTTCGACCTGCCGCAGGTCGTCGTCACACCGCACCTCGGCGCGTCAACCGACGAGGCGCAGGACCGTGCAGGCACGGACGTGGCCGAGAGCGTGAAGCTTGCGCTGGCAGGTGAATTCGTGCCCGACGCCGTCAACGTGGGTGGTGGTGTCGTCGGCGAGGAAGTGGCGCCGTGGCTCGATCTGGTTCGCAAACTCGGTGTGCTCGTCGGTGTGCTGTCCAGCGAGCTGCCCGTGTCGTTGGCTGTCCAGGTGCGCGGCGAACTCGCCTCGGAAGACGTTGAGGTGCTGCGGCTTTCGGCGCTGCGCGGGCTGTTCTCCGCCGTCATCGAAGATCCGGTGACGTTTGTCAACGCACCGGCGCTGGCCGCGGAACGCGGCGTGCAGGCCGATATCAGCACGGCCACCGAGAGTCCCAATCACCGCAGCGTCGTCGATGTGCGGGCGGTGTACTCCGACGGTTCGGTGAGCAACGTCGCCGGCGCATTGTCGGGGCCGCAGCAGGTCGAGAAGATCGTCCAGATCAACGGCCGCAACTTCGATCTGCGCGCCGAGGGCGTGTATCTGATCGTCAACTACATTGACCAGCCGGGAACGCTCGGCAAGATCGGCACCCTCCTCGGTGCCGCCGACATCAACATCCACGCGGCACAGCTCAGCGAGGACGCCGAAGGGCCCGGCGCAACGATCCTGCTGCGTATCAACCGCGACGTGGCGGCCGATGTCCGCGCGGCTATCGCCGAGGCTGTCGGCGCCAAACTGCTGGAAGTGGTGGACCTCTCATGAGATTGGCGATCATTGCCGGCGACGGCATCGGCCCCGAAGTGGTCGGTGAGGCCGTCAAGGTGCTCGACGCGGTTGTGCCCGGCGTCGAGAAGACAAGCTATGACCTCGGAGCGCGTCGGTACCACGCGACCGGCGAGGTGCTGCCCGACTCGGTGCTCGACGAGCTGCGCGGCCAGGATGCGATCCTGCTCGGCGCGATCGGCGACCCGTCGGTGCCCAGCGGTGTGCTGGAACGTGGCCTGCTGCTGCGCATCCGGTTCGCGCTTGACCACCACGTCAATCTGCGCCCCTCCCGGCTGTATCCGGGGGTCAAGGGCCCGCTGGCGGGCAACCCCGAGATCGACTTCGTCGTCGTCCGCGAGGGCACCGAGGGCCCGTACACCGGAACGGGCGGAGCGATTCGGGTGGGCACGCCCAACGAGATCGCCACCGAGGTCAGCGTCAACACGGCCTTCGGTGTGCGGCGTGTGGTGCACGACGCGTTCCGCCGGGCGCAGCAGCGCCGCAAGCATCTCACGCTGGTGCACAAGAACAACGTGCTGACGTTCGCAGGCGATCTGTGGTGGCGCACTGTGCAGGAGATCGCCACCGACTATCCGGACGTCGAAATCGCGTATCAGCATGTGGATGCGGCGACGATCCACCTCGTCACCGATCCGGGCCGGTTCGACGTGATCGTCTCCGACAACCTGTTCGGCGATATCATCACCGATCTTGCGGCGGCGGTGTGCGGCGGCATCGGCTTGGCCGCCAGCGGCAATATCGATGCGACGCGGACGAATCCGTCGATGTTCGAGCCGGTGCACGGCAGCGCACCGGACATCGCGGGTCAGGGCATCGCGGACCCGACCGCGGCGATCATGTCGGTGGCGCTGCTCTTGTCTCACGTCGGTGAGGACGACGCGGCGGCACGCGTCGACAAGGCCGTCGAGCAACACCTGGCCACCCGCGGCGACGAGAAGCTCTCCACCACGCAGGTCGGCGACAGGATCGCAGCGAGCCTCTAACGCTCGTGCACCGATTCCACGGTGTACAGGTGCGGGTCGAAGCTGATCGCCAGCGCCGCCGCCTCGGCCATGTGCTCTTGCGCCGTCGGGTCGGCCAGCATCGCGCGGTAAGCCTCTGCGCTGTCCCATTGTGCGTAATTGACGACCCGGGTTCCGTCAGTGCTCACGTGGATGTTGGCCGACCGGAAACCGGGCCGGTGTCGCATCACCTCCTCGGTGGCGGTGTGTAACAGCGCAGCCAGTTCCGCGGCCCGATCGGGCTCGACGGTGAAGACGTTGATCAAGGTGGCGTATCCGCTGTTCTGCTTGATGGTCGTCATCTCTACCTCCTTGTCAGGTTCCTTACATGACCACCGTAGCATTAATGTAAGGTTCCTGCCATGGGTGAATCGGAGACGGAACGCGCGGTCGGCTATCTGGTCAAGCGTGTGCAGCAGTCGCTGCGACGGCGAAGCGACGCCGCATTACGGTCGACAGGTGTGTCGATGGCGCAGTACGCCGTTCTCCGCGCCCTCGCCGACCATCCGGACGCGTCGGCATCGGAACTGTCGAGGCTCTGCTTCGTGACCCGGCAGTCGCTGCAGGATGTGCTGTCCGGCCTGCGATCCTCCGGCCTCGTTTCGGAATCCGATCGACCAGCGCGGGGGCGTGCCCGCGCCTTGGAGTTGACGACCTCAGGTGCCAAGCGGTTGGCGGCAGCCCACGCCGCGGTGATGGGCGTCGAGTCAACGATGACCGACGGCATGTCCCCGAGCACGCGGCGTCAACTCGTCGCGGCGCTCACCCGGTGCGCCGAAAACCTCGAAACCGCATGACGGTCAGCGTCATCGGCGGGCCCTCACAGCTGTCGTTACCCGTTATCACCTGGGGGCTGACGGGCTTGCTCATCGTGATATCCAGCCGACGCTCGAGTCCGGCTTTCGCGCGGCGTCGACGAGCGCACGAATCGCCCAGCGCCGAACCTTGCGAGCGTCGGTTTCGTCTAGCTGCAACACGTCCTTCAGGACGATCATGGATTCGGTCCCGATGATGAGCGCGAGCGACTTCGTCAGTGTCTTGAGCGCGGACGGCGTGAATTGATGGCGGCCCGGCGCCAATGCGGCCTCGATCAATGCGGTTCGGCGGTTCTGCCGGGCCGGAAGGTGGCGGTGCGTTTCGCCGTTGACACCGCGCTGCACCGACGACGCCAACATCAACCGCAGCGGCAGTTCGTTGGCGGAAATAATGTCGTGCAGCGCCGCGTCGACACGCTCCAGCCGTTCGACGGGATCGTCCGGCGAAGCGTCGCCGAAGATGTCCTCAGGGCCCGGCACGACGTCTTCGATCGGCGCCTCGATCAGCACGGCTTCGATGCTGGGGAAATAGCGGTATGCGGTGGCCCGAGATACCAGGGCTTCCTCGGCAATCTCGTCGAGCGTGGGCCTGCGGCCCTGCTTCATCAGCCGAGATGCCGCCTCCAGCAAGTCTTTTCGGGTGCGGGTGCGCTGATTCGGCCGTCCGGCGTCTGTGGCGACCATAGCTCAGTCCTGCGGTAGCTGTTGCAGGATGGAAGCGAAGTCGATCCACACGTTCTCGCGCGCGATGTCGCCGTTGTCGGCGAATTGGACGATATGCAACAACCGGAACTCTAGGGGACGGTTCCCGCCCTCGAGCCCGAACGGTCTGCCTGGTGCGCGGCCGCGCCAGAGCGACTCGTCGACGAGAAAATCCTCGCCATACAGTCTGCGGATCTTCTCGACGTTGCTTTCGGATAGATCCGCAAACAGCCCAATGTAGAACGCGCGCGCACCTTCCCGTCCGCGAGTTGGTCCGAGCGGTGAGCCGACGATGTCGTGCTCGGCATCGGGCGCAAGCGTGGCCAACACACCTTCGACATCGTCTCGGGCTTCGAAATCGAAGTGCTCGTCGATCTTCTTGTCCATCTCGGCGCGGGTGAGTGCCATTGTGTCGGTTCCTCGGCTCAAGCAGGGTGGGACGATTGAAGCGTAATGAGACGGATGTCGCATGTCAATACTTAAGTCTTGTAGTGAGTGCAGAGTCGCATCATAGGACGAGCGTCGACCGCGAGGACCGTTCGCCGTGGGCTCGATCGCCGGCGACGATACCGTGAGACGGCATCAACCGTCCCGGAGTGGGTCCGCGTCCACCGGAACGACCGGCATGGCGATGAGCGGGAACAGCGCGCACACGGCGAACGCCGCTGGGTAACCGGCGACTCCGATCAACCCACCGAACAGCGGCGGGGCGATGCCGGCGGTGAGCAGCTGGCTCGTGTTCTGCGTGCCGAGCGCGCGGCCGCTCCAGAACGGCCCCGCGATCTCGGCGATCGCGGTGAACGCTAAGCCGTTGTCGGACACCGTGATCACCGAGGCGATCACCATCACCGCCACACTGACAGGGGAGTCGAGCCAGTCAGTTACAGCCAGCAGACCCATCGCCGCCGCTGCCGCCAGCGCGATGGTGCGGATCGGACGCAGTCGTGAACCCACAATGTCCGACCAGCGTCCCGCAGCGATTCGTCCACCGGCGCCCAATATCTGGGCGGCCGTCACCATCGCGCCCGCCGACGCCGCTGACCAGCCGCGGTCGCTCATCAGCCACACCAGCGTGAACGTCCACACCACGACCTGGGGAACCACCAGCAGAACCGACACGGCGTGGATGCGCCACAACACGGATGACCCGCGGTACGGGTTGGCCAGATCGGCTTCGTCGGCCTCGTTACGCGGGGGCCGCGGCGGGTCGACCACCGCGGCCGCGCACACAACCGCGGACACCGCGCACACGACAGCGGGAAACAGGAGGGCCACCGAGACGCCGTGGCTTTCCGCGAGCCGCGGAATCACCAAGGCACCCAACCCGACTCCCAGCGGCTGTGCGGTCTGCCGAATGCCCATCACCAGGCCGCGCTGCTGTGGCGGAAACCATCCGACCACCAGTCGGCCGCTGGCCGAGTTGCTGCTGGCCGCCGCCATGCCGCCAAGCAACAGAAAGGCACCGACCGCGACGAGCGACTGCATCGACGCCGCTGCGAACGCCGCCGCCGCAGTCAGCGCCGAACCCAGTGCCAGCACGATCCGCTCGCCGATCCGGTCGACGATGTAGCCCCACGCGATCAGCGTCACGACCATTCCGAAACTGGGCATCGACGACAGCAGGCCGGCCTTCGCCAGATCCAGGCCGCGTTCGGTGTGCAGCGTCGGGATCAGGAACGCCGCGCCGTTGATGAAGACGTTCGCGCACAGCGTCGCGCTCAGTGCGATGACCAACATCGACCAGCGACGTACGGCGCTGGTCGATTCAATGGACACGCGACCATCGTCGCACAGCCGTCTCAGAATGCTGAACTGACTTTCCATATAGTGAGACGCACTCCAGCGGGGACTGGCCGTGGCCGCCGCGAGCACGGCCACTAGGCTGAGACCATGCGCCTTGGTCGAATCGCCAGTCCCGACGGAGTTGCCTTCGTCACCATCGAAGGACCCACCGACGACCCGACACAGGCGATTGCGAGGGAAATCGCAGAGCACCCCTTTGGCGCACCCAACTTCACCGGTCGGCAGTGGCCGCTCGCTGACGTGCGCCTGCTGGCGCCCATCCTGGCGAGCAAGGTGGTCTGCATCGGCAAGAATTACGCCGCCCACGTCGAGGAGATGGGCGGCGGAGCGTTTCCCGATCCGGTGATCTTCATGAAGCCCAACACCGCGATCATCGGGCCGAACGGGCCGATCCAGCTGCCGGACGACGCCAACCCGGTGCATTTCGAGGGCGAACTGGCTGCGGTGATCGGACGACCCTGTAAGGACGTTCCTGCCGCGCGTGCCGCCGAGAACATCCTCGGCTACACGATCGGCAATGACGTGACAGCGCGCGACCAACAGAAGAAGGACGGCCAGTGGACCCGCGCCAAGGGCTACGACACGTTCTGCCCGGTCGGCCCGTGGATCGTCACCGACGTCGACCCATCCGACCTTGACATCCGCACCGAGGTCAACGGTGAGGTCAAGCAACACAGCCGGACCTCGCTGATGATCCATGACATCGGTGCGATCGTCGAGTGGATCTCGGCGGTGATGACGCTGCTGCCCGGCGACCTGATCCTCACCGGCACGCCTGAGGGAGTCGGCCCGATCGAGGATGGCGACACCGTCAGCATTACCATCGAGGGCATCGGGACGTTGACTAATCCTGTTGTCCGCAAAGGAAAGTGATGACGACCGCGCACGCGAGGAGCGAAAGAACGACAGCGCACGCGAGGAGCGAAAAGAACATACGAGTTCGGTTCTGCCCGTCGCCCACAGGCACGCCACATGTTGGCCTGATCCGCACCGCGTTGTTCAATTGGGCCTACGCCCGCCACACCGGTGGGACGTTCGTGTTCCGGCTGGAAGACACCGACGCCGAACGCGACAGCGAGGAAAGCTACCTGGCGCTTCTTGACGCGCTGAGCTGGCTCGGGCTGAATTACGACGAGGGTCCCGACATCGGTGGGCCGCATGCACCCTATCGGCAGTCCGAGCGCGGCGAGATCTATCGCGACGTAGTGCAGCGGTTGCTGGACGGCGGCGAGGCGTATGAGGCGTTCTCGACGCCGGAGGAAGTCGAGGCGCGGCATGTGGCCGCGGGCCGAAATCCCAAGCTGGGCTACGACAACTTCGACCGTGACCTCACCGACGCCCAGCGCGCCGCATTTGTCGCCGAGGGACGCAAGCCCGTGGTGCGCCTGCGGATGCCCGACGCGGACATCTCATGGCACGACCTGGTGCGCGGTGACACCACCTTCGCCGCGGGCACCGTCCCGGACTTCGCGCTGACACGGGCGAGCGGAGATCCGTTGTACACCTTGGTCAATCCGGTCGACGACGCATTGATGAAGATCACCCACGTGCTTCGCGGCGAGGACATCCTGCCGTCGACCCCGCGTCAGATCGCGCTGTACCAAGCGCTTATTCGCCTTGGCTTGGCCGAATGGGTGCCCGAGTTCGCGCACTTGCCAAGTGTTCTCGGGGACGGCAATAAGAAGCTGTCCAAACGGGACCCGCAGTCGAACTTGTTTATGCACCGCGAGCGCGGCTTCATCCCCGAGGGGCTGCTGAACTACCTGGCACTGCTGGGCTGGGGTATCGCGGAGGATCGCGATGTCTTCAGCCTCGACGAGATGGTCGCGGCTTTCGACGTCGCCGACGTCAACTCCAATCCGGCGCGCTTCGACCAGAAAAAGGCCGACGCGCTCAACGCCGAACACATCCGGCTGCTGAGCGAAGAGGACTTCACGGAACGGCTGCGCGCGTACTTTGCGGCCCACGGTCACGACACCGACCTCGACGACACGCAATTCGCGGAGGCGGCCCGCCTGGTACAGACTCGAATCGTCGTGCTGGGTGACGCGTGGGACCTGCTGAAGTTCCTCAACGACCGCGAGTTCACGCTTGACGAGAAGGCGGCCGCCAAGGAGCTGCGCGGCGATGCGGCTGCGGTGCTCGACGCCGCGCTCGCCGCGCTCGAGGACGTCGGGGAGTGGACGACGGCGAAGATCGAAATAGCGCTGAAGGTCGCGTTGCTGGAAAAGCTCGCGCTCAAGCCGCGCAAGGCCTTCGGCCCGATCCGGGTGGCCGCCACGGGTGCGTCGATCAGCCCGCCGCTGTTCGAGTCGCTGGAGCTGCTCGGCCGTGATCGCACCCTGCGTCGGCTGCGCGCGGGGCGGGACCGTGCCGCCGCTTCCGAGGCCGAGGCGTGAGAAGGCATCCGGGAATCTTTGGTAGTCTGCACGTCGGCCCGATTCAACAGGCGGCGGGAACTTCCCACCGGCGTGACGGCGCCAAAAGGCCTGTGACCTGCGGTTACAGGCAGCCAATGGGGTATGGTGTAATTGGCAACACAGCTGATTCTGGTTCAGCCATTCTAGGTTCGAGTCCTGGTACCCCAGCGACGAGCGCTCGCGCGAGGAGCCATCCCAGCCGGGCTGTAGTGGATTAGGTCGGCATAGTCGTGTGCGTTATGCTGGCACTTCGGTTCTGGCCCCGTCGTCTAGCGGCCTAGGACGCCGCCCTCTCACGGCGGTAGCGTGGGTTCGAATCCCATCGGGGCTACAAATCGTTTCAAAGCAGGTGTTTACCTGCCGTGTCCGCGTCACGTGGGCGTCAGCGTAAATGGCAACCAGTACGTTCCCGCACCATCGCCGGGGCACCCCGGTCCGATGACGGTGAAAGTGCGGTTCCGCGCGGTGGCGTTGAGCTGTTGGAAGGCCGGGTCGGCACGCAACCCGGCTTCGTCGGCGTCGCTTTGCGTCGTCCAGATCAGCACATCGGCGGTGTTGAGAATCGGCACTATCTGGTCCCGCGGAATGAACGCACGATGATCGTCGAACGTGAACGCGTCGATGCTGTCGGGAATCCGGAAGCCCATCTGTGTCAGGAAATCAGTGCGCCACCCGGGCAGCGTGGCCCCCACTTTGTCCTCCCAGAGTGTGCCTTGCAGCAGGAGCGCGTTCCTGCCGCGGAACTGCGGATTGGCCTTGGCCACGCTGCTGAACCTGTTGTCGGCCGCAGTGATCAGCGACTGCATCTTGTCGGGCTGGAATGTCGCTTGGCCGATGGTGGTGGCCTGGGTCTTCCATGACTCGAAGAAAGGCGCCTCGCCGGCCTGCGGGATCGTCGGCGCGATCGCCGACAACCGGTTGTAACTGTCCTGATCCACGCCGGCATTGATGGCAACGACGAGGTCAGGCTGCAGTGCGGCGATCCGGTCGAACTGCAGGCCTCCGTCGTAGATGCTCAGCACCTCCGGTTGGGCGCCGCCCAACTTCGACTGTGCCCACGGCCACACGTCGAATGGCTCGTCGCCCCACCATGTTGTGACGGCGACGGGTACGACACCAACGGCGAGCAGGTCATCCTGCTCGGTGAAACCGGCACTAACCACTCGATTCGGAGCTGCCGGAATTGTGGTCTGTCCGAAGCGATGTTGGATCGTCACCGGCCCACTGGTGGGTGCGCCAGTTGCCACGCCGGAGTTCCGCACACTGACCGAGCAGCAGTCCCGTAGCGCCGGCCGCGCCAAGAAAACGGCGTCTGTTGATGTCCACGGCGCGAGCGTAGCCCGCGAATTGAGGCCGGGATGGCTATCAGCAAATTAATTCACGCCGACGCGAGTTTACTGGCCGTGGCGCGGACTGTTCGGCGGTTACAGCCGGCGGGCCAGTGCGTCGGCAGCGGCCAAAAGGTCGGCGGCCCAACGTACGCCCGGCCGGCGGCCCATCCGGTCGATCGGCCCGGACACCGACACCGCGGCGATCACGGCACCTCGGCCGTCGCGCACCGGCGCCGAGACGCTGGCCACGCCGGGTTCACGCTCTGCGGCGCTCTGCGCCCACCCACGCTTGCGCACTTCGGCAAGGGCTCGATCAGTGAACATCGCCGCCGGCAGCACCGCCTGTTGTGTCGCGGCGTCCGCGTAGGCCAGCAGCACCTTGGCGCCCGACCCCGCCGTCATCGGCAGCCGGGTTCCGACCGGAACCGTATCGCGAAGTCCGGCAGGCGGTTCCAGCGCTGCGACGCAGATTCGCCACGTGCCCTCGCGGCGGTATAGCTGCACGCTCTCTCCGGTGATCTCCCGCAGCCGCGGAAGCACCACCGCGCCGGCAGCCAGCAGCGGATCGTTGACCTGCCCGGCCAATTCGGTCAGGGCAGGACCCAGCCGCCACCGCCCGTCCCCGTTGCGGTTCAGCAACCGGTGCACTTCCAGGCCCGCGGCCAGCCGGTGCGCGGTCGCGCGCGGCAGGCCGGTGCGCTCGCAGAGTTCGGCCAGCCCGCACGGCGAGTCGGCCACCGCGTGCAGTACACCCACCGCTTTGTCCAGCACGCCGATGCCGCTATCCTGTCTCACAAGGAGATACTAACGTCCCAGATTGTGAGATAGTCAAGGATGAACACCGTCGACACGCCGCGCACCATGGCAGAGAAGGTGTGGGCTGACCACGTCGTCGCCCACGGCACGGGCGAGGGCGCTGCGCGCGAGCCCGATCTGATCTACATCGACCTGCACCTCGTGCACGAGGTGACCAGCCCGCAGGCCTTCGACGGTCTCCGGCTCAATGGGCGCACGGTGCGCAGGCCCGACCTCACTATCGCCACCGAGGATCACAACGTGCCGACGATCGACATCGACAAGCCGATCGCCGACCCGATCTCGCGCACCCAGGTCGAGACGCTGCGCCGCAATTGCGAAGAGTTCGGCATCCGGCTGCACTCGATGGGCGACGCCGAACAAGGCATCGTGCACATCATCGGGCCGCAGTTGGGACTGACACAGCCCGGCATGACAGTGGTGTGCGGAGACAGCCACACCTCAACCCACGGCGCATTCGGCGCGCTCGCGATGGGCATCGGCACATCCGAGGTCGAACATGTGCTCGCCACGCAGACCTTGCCGCTGCGTCCGTTCAAGACCATGGCGGTCAACGTCGACGGCCAGCTGCCGCCCGGTGTCAGCGCTAAGGACATCATCCTCGCGGTGATCGCGAAAATCGGCACCGGCGGGGGACAGGGCCACGTCATCGAATACCGCGGCAGGGCCATCGAATCGCTGTCGATGGAGGGCCGGATGACGATCTGCAACATGAGCATCGAGGCCGGGGCCCGCGCCGGCATGGTGGCGCCTGACGAAACCACTTTCGAATTTCTGCACGGGCGTCCGCACGCGCCGAAGGGAGCAGACTGGGATGCGGCGGTCGCCGCGTGGACTCGACTGCGCACTGACGAGGGCGCTGAATTCGACACCGAGGTGTACCTCGACGCCTCGACGCTGAGCCCGTTCGTCACCTGGGGCACCAATCCCGGGCAGGGTGTGCCGCTGTCGGGTTCGGTCCCTGATCCCGAGCTGATGTTCGACGACGCCGTGCGGCAGTCGGCCGAAAAGGCGTTGGCGTACATGGATCTTCGGCCCGGCACGGCGATGCGTGACATCGCGGTGGACACCGTTTTCGTCGGGTCGTGCACGAACGGAAGGATCGAGGATCTGCGTGTCGTCGCGGATGTCCTGCGCGACCGCAAGGTCGCCGACGGCGTGCGGATGCTGATCGTGCCCGGCTCGATGCGTGTGCGCGCGCAGGCCGAATCCGAAGGCCTCGGCGAGATCTTCGCCGCCGCCGGGGCGGAGTGGCGCCAGGCCGGCTGCTCGATGTGCCTCGGCATGAATCCGGACCAACTGTCGCCGGGACAGCGCTGCGCGTCGACGTCCAACCGCAATTTCGAGGGCAGGCAGGGCAAGGGTGGCCGCACCCATCTGGTGTCGCCTGCGGTCGCCGCCGCCACCGCGGTGCGGGGCACGTTGTCGTCACCCGCCGACCTCACTCAGTAGAGGAGACCGTCATGGAAGCTTTCCGCACTCACACGGGCATCGGCGTTCCATTGCGCCGCTCGAATGTCGACACCGACCAGATCATTCCGGCCGTCTATTTGAAGCGGGTCACCCGAACGGGTTTCGAGGATGGGCTGTTCGCGGCGTGGCGCACCGATCCCTCGTTCGTTCTGAATCTGCCCCCCTTCGACAAGGGCTCGGTTTTGGTCGCCGGGCCGGATTTCGGTACCGGTTCGTCGCGCGAGCATGCCGTCTGGGCGCTGATGGACTTCGGCTTCAGGGTGGTTATCTCGTCCAGATTCGCCGATATTTTTCGCGGCAACGCGGGCAAGGCGGGGCTCTTGGCGGCCGAAGTCGCTCAAGATGATGTAGAACTCCTGTGGAAGCTCATCGAGCAGCATCCGGGGATGGAAATCACTGTGAATCTTCAAGATCGGAATATCCTCGCGGGAACGGTCATGGTGCCGTTCAACATTGACGACTATACCGCCTGGCGATTGCTCTCCGGACTCGACGATATAGGCCTTACGCTGCGGAAACTCGATGAAATCGAGTCCTACGAGGCGGGTCGGCCAGACTGGAAACCGCGCACTCTGCCGGCCTGACGAATGGGCCCGGCGAGCCGAAATCGTCACCCTTTAACCCGCTTCTCGGGGCCCTCGGCAGGAGGCCAAGGGGGGCAAGCGGATTGCCGAAAAGTTCGCCAGCTACGGCTGAAATTGCGCGTGGCTCTTGGAAATCAGTGGGCAATGGGTTTACCGTGTCCTCTAGTCGGTCCAAAGAGGGCCACTGGTTTCGGAGGTTTTGCATGAACAAAGCGGAGCTCATCGACGTACTCACGGAGAAATTGGGCTCGGATCGTCGGCAAGCAACCGCGGCGGTGGAGAATGTAGTCGACACCATCGTGCGTGCGGTTCATAAGGGTGACAGTGTCACCATTACAGGCTTCGGCGTATTCGAGCAGCGCCGTCGCGCCGCCCGCGTCGCGCGTAATCCGCGCACCGGCGAGACGGTGAAAGTTAAGCCCACCTCCGTGCCGGCGTTTCGACCCGGCGCTCAATTCAAAGCGGTTGTCTCTGGGGCACAGCGCCTCCCGGCGGAAGGACCAGCAGTGAAACGTGGCGTAACGGCGGGCACCGGCGCCCGGAAGGCCGTCAGGAAAGCGGCCGTGAAGAAGGCAGTCAAGCGGGCTGCCGTCAAGCAGGCCGTGAAGAAGGCTGCCGTCAAGAAGGCAGTCAAGCGGACCGCCGTCAAGAAGGCCGTGAAGAAGGCCGCTGTCAAGAAGGCAGTCAAGCGGACCGCTGTCAAGAAGGCAGTCAAGAAGGCCGCAGTCAAGAAGGCCGTGAAGAAGGCGCCGGCTCGCAAGGCTGCCGTGAAGAAGGCCGCCGTCGCCAAGAAGACCGCGCGCAAGGCTCCGGCCAAGCGCGGCCGTCGGTAGGTTTCGACGTCGGGCACGCCGTGGGTCACCGCGACCCGCGGCGCGTCCGTGTGTCGTGAGTTCGGCTAGGCCGCTTCGGACTCCACGACCGACACAGGACAGACGGTGGGGATTACCCGCGTACTGCGGAAACCGGCGCGGTTCAGCAGCTGCGTGTACTCCGCTTCCTTTCCGGTGCCGGCGACCAACATTTTCAGATCGAGCAGTTTGGACAGATGCTCGCGATCGTCGTCGGGTATCACGGTTTCGACCACCAGCAGTTTGGCCTTGGCAGGCATGGCATTGCGGACATTGCGCAAAATTTCGAGCACTTTGGATTCATCCCAGTCATGCACGATGCGCTTGAGCGCATAGGCCTCACCACCCGACGGCACCGATTCGAAGAAAGACCCGCCGACCAACGTGGTGCGATACGCCACGCCTGCCGCGTCGAGAACCGCAGGCGCTCCCTCGGCGTCGAACAGGATTCCCCGCGACTGAGGGGTTTTCCGCGGAATGGCAGGGAGCAGCCAGCCGTGTCCGCCGCCGACGTCGACGATGGTGGCGAAACCTGAGAAGTCGTACGCCGCAAGCACCGGCTCGATTTCCGATTCCGACGCGCTGGTCATGCCCTCGTTGAAGATGGCGGCGAATTCAAGGTTTTGGTCGACGAAGTCGAATATCGACTTGCCGCCCAATGCGTCGACGCTCGGCAGGCAGGTCTGCACCGAGTAGGGCAACTGGCCCCAATGCTCCCAGCGTACGGATGCCCGAAGAACAAGACGACGCCACGCACGGATGCGGGTGCGTCGGCGGGCAAGGCATCGCCATCGGTGTCAGCCCGTACCGGCCGTCTGCATGCTGAGTGAAAAGTCCTCGGCTGGCGAGCATCCGGAGCAGGCGGTGTACCGCGTCCGGGTTGGCGTCGACGGCGCGCGCGACGCGAGCAGGTGGCAGTTTGGACGGTTTCTCGGCGGTCATCGAGAACGCCTCTGGGTCCGCCCGGCGGATCAAATGCCGGGGCGTTTACTTCCTCGCGGCCAGCGGGCTGCCGATGTGGTCGGCGGCGACCAAGCGTCCGTCGGCCAACGACATCACCCACGTGCTGCCCTTGCGGTTACGCGACTTGTCCGGGCGGACCCCATCGCGCTCGCACCACCACGCGATCAGATCGGGAATAACCTCCCCCTGCGTGCAGATCACCGGGGTGCCTCCAGCGGCGGCGATCTCGAGAATGCGACGCCGGGCGGCCTTGCGGTTGTCCGAATACGCTTCCGCGGTCAGCGGCGGCTCGTTGTGAATGGTCGTGCCCAGTTCCTCGGCCAGGGGTTCGAGCGTCTGATCGCAGCGCACGCGGTCGGCGGCGTGCAACACGTTGGCACCGAATGCGAGCAACACTCCGACGAGCGACTCGGCCTGCGCGCGGCCGTGCTTATCCAATGGCCGCTTCCGGTCGTCGCCCTTGTAGCGGGACTTGCTGCCGGCCGTCCCGTGGCGCACGATCAGAACCGTCTGCGTGTCGACGGGGTATTTTACGAAGCGGCGCAACACTTTTCGATCGTGCGGATATCCGAGTTGCTTCATCGCCTCGGCAACGGGCAGCCATTTGAGCTCGTCGACTTCGGCGTTGGGACTGAACTCACCGTCGACACAGCGGGCCGCCCAGTAGCGCACCTTCTTGATGTCCTGTTCCACGGGGTAGCTGACCGCGGCGAGCCGACGGCCGAGGTGCGACGAGTACCCGGTCTCCTCGTGCACCTCGCGTACGGCGGTGACAGGTTCGGTCTCGCCGGGGTCGACCTTGCCCTTGGGGAGCGACCAATCGTCGTAGCGCGGACGGTGAATGACAGCGATCTCCGGCGTGGCGGGTTGTCCATTGGATCGCCACAGCACTGCCCCGGCAGCGAGAACGGCCCTACTCGCCGGGACCGCCTTTAGCGGAAGCTCCTTCGGCACCTCAACTCCTGCAGGTCATCCGGAGCCGTCGGTGGGCGCCACGCCGCTCGTCACGGATGCCGGTGGCGTTCCATCAGCGAGACCTGATGGTCGCGCACTGTATGACCCTCCTGCGGCGACGCGGTCCAGTGACCATCGAAGCCCAACTCCCAGGAGCGGGTCGCGGGGTCCATCGCGGACTCGAAGACATCGTTCAGTTGAGCGGTCAGCCTTGGGTCCTTGACCTGAGCCATCACCTCGACCCGTCGGTCGAGATTACGATGCATCATGTCTGCGCTGCCGATCCAGAACTCGTCGATGGCGTTGAAGTGAATTACTCGCGAGTGTTCGAGGAACCGGCCGAGAATCGACCGGACAACGATGTTCTCCGAATAGCCGGGCGCGCCCGGCCGCAACGCGCAGATACCGCGTACCACCACCTCGACGCGCACGCCGGCCTGCGAAGCGCGGTACAGCGCGTCGATCACTTGCTCGTCCACCAATGCGTTGGCCTTCAGCCGGATCCGGCCCTCTGCGCCCTCACGGTTGGCCGCGATCTCGCGCTCGATGCGTTCGACGATGCCCCTGCGCACGCCGTACGGCGCAACCAAGAGGTTGCGATAGGACTCCTTGCGCGAGTAACCGGTCAGCGAGTTGAACAGATCGGTGAGGTCGGCACCGATATCAGGCGCCGCGGTCAGCAAGCCGACATCTTCATATAGACGGGCGGTTTTCGGGTTGTAGTTGCCCGTGCCGATGTGGCAGTACCGCCGGATCGTCGAGCCTTCGCGGCGCACCACCAAACACGTCTTGCAGTGCGTCTTCAATCCGATCAACCCGTAGACGACGTGGACGCCGACCTGTTCCAATGCGCGGGCCCACTTGATGTTGGCCTGCTCGTCGAAGCGCGCCTTGATCTCGACGAGCGCGACTACCTGTTTGCCTGCCTCCGCAGCGTCAATGAGCGCGTTGACGATCGGCGAGTCACCCGAGGTGCGGTACAGCGTCTGTTTGATCGCCAGCACGTTGGGATCGGCGGCGGCCTGCTCGATGAATCGTTGCACCGTGGTGGAGAACGAATCATAAGGGTGGTGGACAAGCACGTCGCCGTCACGCAGCGTGGAGAAGATGCTCTTGGGTGTTTCGCGTTCGCCGAACGCTGGCGGCGTCGCGGGTACGAACGGCGGATCCTTGAGCGCCGGGCGGTCGACACCGTAGATCTGCCATAGCGACGACAGGTCGAGCAGCCCGGGCACCTCGATGAGATCGCCCGGGGCGACGTCGAGTTCGCGCAACAGCAACTCGAGCATGCTCTCGGTCATGTCGTCGGAGACCTCGAGACGCACCGGTGAGCCGAACCGTCGTCGCGCCAGCTCCCGCTCCAACGCCTGCAGCAGGTCCTCGTCGCGGTCCTCTTCCACCTCGAAATCCGCATTGCGGGTGATCCGGAACGCGTGATGCTCGACGATTTCCAGTCCTGGGAAGAGCACCGTCAGGAACGCGGCGATCAACTCCTCCATCGGCAGGAACCGCACGACATCCGAGGTTCCTTCGCGGCGCGCGAGTTCTACGAAGCGATCAACGTTGTCGGGCACCTTGACTCGCGCGAAGTGCTGGCCCCCGTCGTCGGGGTGCTTGACGGTGATCGCCAGGTTCAGGCTCAGTCCGCTCACGAACGGGAAGGGGTGCGCCGGGTCAACCGCCAGCGGCGTCAACACCGGGAACACTTGCTCATGGAAGTACGTCGACAGCCGCCCGCGCTCGTCGTCGTCGAGCTCGGCCCAGGTGACAATGACAATGCCTTCGTCGGCCAGCGCCGGACGCACGGAGTCGAGGAACACGTGCGCGTGCCTGCTGGCGATCTGTTGGGTGCGCTCGTTGATCCGGCGCAACTGCTCGCGCGGGGACAGCCCATCGGCCGAGCGCACCGATAGACCCATCTCGTCGCGGCGCTTGAGGCCGGCGACACGCACCATGTAGAACTCGTCGAGGTTGGACGCAAAGATCGCCAGAAACTTCGCTCGTTCGAGCAGGGGCAACGACGTGTCGGCGGCGAGGGCAAGCACTCGGGCATTGAAATCCAGCCAGCTCAGCTCGCGGTTGAGGTAGCGATCCTCAGGCAGTGCGTTGTCGACGGCCGGCGAGGTCGCTGCGGGTGGTGCCACCGGCGCAGAGTCGACCAACTCCGTTCCTGCGTCGGGTCGGATCTGGGCTTCGGCTTCCGTCATCTCTCTGATGATTCCTTATCCACCAGCCGCCCGGCTACTGCGGTGGGCGATCCCGTCGCCCGCTGTTCACCTCGGGTGGCCGATGGCCTGCGCTGTTGCCGCACCGACGCCGAGGCGCCGGGCGACCAATAAGTCGTCGGGTGTGTCGATGTCGCACCGCAGCCCGGGCCATGCGCCGGTCAGTTCGATGGCCCCTGAATGTCGATGGCGCTGAGCCGAATCAGGGCCGAAATGAGGATCAAGTCCTACGCCGAAAGCAAACAACGCCGACGTTCCCGTGCCGTGCCGGTCGCCGACAAAGCTGCGCGGGTATCCTCGTGCGGCTGTGATCGCCTCGGCCAGTTCCTGTGGCTGCAGCGCCGGCAAATCACCTTGCAGTGCAACGACATTCGGCGTCTCTTCCCGTATCGCGGTTTCGGCGGCGGCGATGGCGTTGTTCAGCGGATTGCGATGACCCTCGGGGGTTGGGTCGGTCAGCACCCGCGCGCCGAGCTGGCGGGCTGCATCCGCGGCAACCTCATCGGGGGTGACCACGGTGACGGAGTGCAGTGCGGGGACGGCCGACGTGGCGGTGATGGTGTCGATGAGCATGGCCAGTACCACACTTTCCCGGGTAGCGGCCGAGAAAACCGGCGCCAGCCTGGTCTTGGCGGCGGTCAGCCGCTTCACGGCGATCACCAGCCCCACATCCGCGGCCTCGCCTGTTCTGGTGCCGCTCATGAGCGCCATCCTGCCAGCACCCGCGACCACGCTAATGTGAAGCGGTGGTCGAGGCGGCGGTGATGGGGGCCGGTGCGTGGGGGACGGCACTGGCCAAGGTCTTGGCTGATGCCGGTAACGACATCACGCTGTGGGCCCGTCGTCCCGAACTCGCCGACGAGATCAACGACACGCACCGCAACACGAACTACCTCGGCGAAACCGAGCTGCCGAAGTCCATCCGCGCCACCAGCGATGCGGCCGAAGCGCTGGCCGGTGCGTGCACGGTACTGCTCGCGGTGCCGTCGCAGACGATGCGCGCCAACCTCGGGCACTGGACGCACCTGATCGGCGACGACGTCACGCTGGTGAGCCTGGCCAAGGGCATCGAGCTGGACACGCTGATGCGGATGAGCCAGGTCGTGGTGCAGGTCACCGGCGCCGACCCGTCGCGGGTGGCGGTGGTCACCGGCCCGAACCTGGCCAGCGAGATCGCGGACGAACAGCCGGCAGCCACGGTTGTCGCGTGCAGCGACTCGGGCAGGGCGGTGGCCCTGCAGCGCGCGCTGGCGACCGGGTACTTCCGTCCGTACACCAATGCCGACGTCATCGGCGCCGAGGTCGGCGGTGCGTGCAAGAACGTCATCGCATTGGCGTGTGGGATGGCCGCCGGTGTCGGGTTGGGAGAGAACACCGCCGCGGCCATCATCACCCGCGGCCTTGCCGAGATCATGCGGTTGGGAATCGCGTTGGGCGCCAAACCTGCAACCATGGCAGGGCTTGCCGGCGTCGGTGATCTGGTGGCGACGTGCACATCCCCGCAGTCGCGCAACCGCTCGTTCGGCGAGCGGCTTGGCAGGGGCGGCACCATGGAGTCGGCGCTGCTCGCCGCGGGCGGTCACATCGCCGAGGGCGTCACATCGTGTGAGTCGGTGCTCGCGCTTGCGGCGAGTTATGACGTCGAGATGCCGCTCACGGATGCGGTGCAGCGTGTCTGCCACAAGGGATTGTCGGTAGTCGAGGCGGTCGCGCTGCTGCTGGGCCGCAGCACCAAGCCGGAGTAGGCTAATGGACGGCAAGTACGGCGATTCCACCCGCAGCGTCAAAGCCGTTGGCTCGGAAGCAATTCCGGGTAGTCCCGTGGCACCGCCGCCTGTTCCGGCGTCGACGTATCATCTGTCCCCCGACGAGACTGAACCACTGGACAGCTACGGGCGCAGCTCCAATCCGACATGGCGCCAACTGGAATCGGCGCTGGGTGAACTCGAAGGTGCCGCAACGGCATTGACGTTCGGCTCCGGTATGGCGGCGATCACCTCGGCACTGCGTGTGCTCGCCAAACCCGGCGCGAAGCTCGTTGTGCCAGCCGACGGTTACTACCAGGTGCGCCGGTATGCAAGGGAATACCTTGCACCGCAGGGGGTTACGGTTGTCGAAGCCAAGAGTGCCGATATCTGCGCTGCCGCCTCCGACGCCGACGTGGTGCTGGCCGAAACCCCCGTCAATCCCGGCCTGGACGTCGTCGACCTACACCATCTGGCGATGACGTGCCGTGGCCGCGGCGCCACTTTGGTCGTCGACAACACCACCGCGACTCCACTTGGGCAGCAGCCGTTGTCGCTTGGTGCCGACCTGGTGGTGGCCAGCGCGACGAAGGCGCTGTCGGGGCACAGCGATCTCGTCGCCGGCTACGTCGCAGGCAGCCAGCCCGAACTGATGCAGGCGCTCGAACGCGACCGACTGCTGGCCGGGCCGATTCTCGGTGCGTTCGAGGCGTGGCTGGTGCTGCGCAGTCTCGGCAGCGCAGGCCTGCGGTTCGAACGGCAGTGCCAGAACGCTCAGGCGGTCGCCGTGATGCTGCGGGCACATCCTGCCGTGAAGTCGGTGCGCTATCCGGGTCTGCCCGACGATCCGTCGCATCCGATCGCCACGCTGCAGATGAAGCGCTACGGCGGCCTGGTCGCGGTGGAGCTGGAGGACGCCGCGGCGGTGCACGCGCTGGTGGAGCGCAGCGCGCTGGTGATCGCGTCGACCAGCTTCGGCGGCATCCACACCTCGGTGGACCGGCGCGCCCGCTGGGGCGATCCGGTCAGCGACGGCTTCGCCCGCATCTCACTGGGCATCGAGGACACCGACGACCTGATCGCCGATTTCGAGCAGGCGCTGGCCTGACCCGGCGCGGCTCAAGCCGGTCGGCTCTTCAGAGAGGACAGCGCTGCGTCGTGCAGCGTTCGGCCAGAGCGGTAGCCTCTCTAGGTTGTGACTGCCCACCAGCCCGGCCCCGCCGGGCGCGTCCGCGTCGCTGTTGTCTACGGCGGGCGCAGCTCCGAGCACGCGATTTCGTGTGTTTCCGCTGGCAGCATCCTGCGCAACCTCGACCCCGAGCGGTTCGAAGTGGTCGCGGTCGGCATCACACCCGGCGGATCGTGGGTGCTGACCGACGGCCGCCCCGAGACTCTGGCGATCACCGACGGTCGGCTGCCGGAGGTCAGCGGGGACTCGGGCACCGAACTGGCGCTGCCCGCCGACCCGCTTCGCGGTGGCCAACTGCTGTCCCTCGGTCAGGGCGGCGAGGTGCTCGCCGCGGTCGACGTGGTATTTCCCGTCCTGCACGGCCCGTACGGGGAGGACGGAACCATCCAGGGACTGCTCGAGCTCGCCGGGGTGCCGTACGTCGGCGCCGGTGTGCTGGCCAGTGCGGCAGGCATGGACAAGGAGTTCACCAAGAAGCTGCTCGTGGCCGAGGGCCTGCCGATCGGCGACCACGTCGTGCTGCGACCGCGCCATGACACAGTCGAACTGGAGGATCGAGAGCGGCTTGGGCTGCCGGTGTTCGTCAAACCCGCGCGCGGCGGCTCGTCCATCGGCGTCAGCCGGGTCACGGCATGGGACCAGTTGCCCGCGGCGATTGACTTGGCCCGCAGGCATGACCCGAAGGTGATCGTTGAGGCGGCGATACCCGGGCGCGAATTAGAGTGTGGCGTTTTGGAGTTCCCCGATGGCAGGGTCGAGGCCAGCACAGTCGGGGAGATCCGGGTCGCAGGCGTGCGGGGCCGCGAGGACGCGTTCTACGACTTCGAGACCAAGTATCTCGATGACGCCGCCGAGCTTGACGTGCCCGCCAAGATCGATGACGACGTCGCAGATGCTGTGCGGCAGTTGGCAATTCGGGCGTTCAACGCGGTTGATTGCCAGGGCCTGGCCCGCGTCGACTTCTTTCTCACCGACGACGGGCCCATCGTCAACGAAATCAACACCATGCCCGGCTTCACCACGATCTCGATGTATCCACGGATGTGGGCGGCCAGCGGCGTGGACTATCCCACACTGTTGGCCACCATGGTCGAGACGGCGCTGAAGCGCGGCACCGGCCTGCGTTAGCGCGCCGGGGCGGGGTCAATCGGCTTGGCCGGCAACGACTTTGCGATCACGTCAGAGATCTCCTGGATCGGCGTCGGCCCGGATCCCTGCGGCAACGTCAACGCGAGATAGACAGGCCGATCCACCGCGAACCACGTGCTGCGGCCTTCATCCGCGAGTTCGAACCACTGCACGGCGTCGACTACCTGGATCGGGGAGCCGACGACGAACTCGGCGGGCCGGTCGAGTCCACAGCGCAGAATGACCGGCTCGCCGTCCGCTGTCCAGGCCGCCGCCCCGGGCGGTGCGGGCTCGGCCGCCGGTGCGCGGCGATAGTCACCGAGACGGTCCGGCAGCTGGGATAGCAGCGCGCGGCATTCGGCGCTGTCGGCCTTCGGCGCGGGCACGGACGCGATGCCAACGGTTTGTTGCGCGGCCGGGGACTGCTTCAGTGCCGCGACGATGAGCATGCCGATGATTGCCCCGGCCGCCACGACGATCGCGGCGATCAGCAACGCACGCGGGGGTCCGTCGCGGGTCTCGGCATCCACGGCCCAAACTCTAAGGGCGCACTCCGTTGGCGATCGGGCAGGTCAGGGTGCGGGTGATGCCGGTGACCTGCTGCACGCTCGGAACGACGTTGGCCTGCAGGTCGGCCAGGTTGTCGGCGCCGATGCGCACGACCACGTCGTATGGGCCGGTGACGTACTCCGACGACAGCACGCCAGGGAGGGCGGCGAGTTGCTTGGCGACGACCTCGGCGCGGCCCACCTCGGTCTGGATCAGCATGAAAGCCTCGACCACCCGTTATCCCCTCCGTCTCGCTGCATAGACTCCTGGCCGCAGGCACCAAACGTACCGCAGGTCCGGCCGGTGTTCAGGCCACGAAAGGGGCGGCATGGCAACCGACGAGCCGGCCGAGACCCTGGCCGGGGTGGGGGAGTTCGCCGTGATCGACCGCCTGGTCAAGGGCCGCGATCAGCCGGCGACGGTCGTGCTGGGACCCGGCGACGACGCCGCGGTGGTCGTCGCCGGCGGCGGCAGGACGGTGGTGTCAACCGACATGCTGGTGGCCGGACGGCACTTCCGGCTCGACTGGTCCACACCGCATGACGTGGGCCGCAAGGCCATCGCGCAAAACGCCGCCGACATCGAGGCGATGGGTGCGCAGGCCACCGCGTTCGTCGTCGCGTTCGGCGCGCCCGCGGACACGGCCACCTCGCAGGTGCTCGAGTTGGCGGACGGCATGTGGCACGAGGCCCGGCTACTCGGGGCCGGAATCGTCGGCGGTGATCTGGTCAGCGCCCCGCAATGGGTGATTTCGGTGACGGTGCTGGGCGACCTGGGCGGCCGCGAGCCGGTGCGCCGCAGCGGCGCGAGGCCAGGCGACGCGGTGGCAGTCGCGGGCGAGCTGGGCCGTTCTGCTGCTGGTTATGCGTTGTGGCACAGCGATATTCGCCGGTTCGAAGCGTTGCGTCGTCGCCATCTGGTGCCCGAACCGAGGTACGGGCAGGGCCGGGCCGCCGCCGATGCCGGAGCGACCGCGATGACGGATGTATCCGACGGGTTGATGGCCGATCTGGGCCATATCGCCACGGCATCGGGTGTCGGGATCGATTTGTCGACCGCCGCGCTTTCCGCCGACCGTGATGCCGTGGCCGACGCGGCCGCGGCGGCCGGAGCCGACGCGTGGGCATGGGTGCTCGGCGGCGGCGAGGACCACGCGCTGGTCGCCGCGTTCCCCGCATCGCCGCCGACGGGTTGGCGGGCAATCGGCCGGGTGCTCGACGGGCCGCCTCGCGTTTTGGTGGACGGCGCCGAATGGAACGGAAATCCGGGTTGGCAGTCGTTCTGACCGACCGCGCCCGCTAGGTTGGCTTTTCGTGACCGCACGCCCCCTGCATGAACTCGTCGACGACGGTTGGGCCAACGCATTGGAACCCGTCGGCCCACAGGTCGCTCAGATGGGTGAGTTTCTACGGGCCGAGCTCGCGGCGGGGCACCGGTACCTGCCTGCTGGCCCGAATGTGTTGCGCGCCTTCACGTTCCCGTTCGACCAAGTGCGGGTGCTCGTCGTCGGGCAGGATCCCTACCCGACGCCGGGCCACGCGGTGGGCTTGAGCTTCTCGGTGGCGGCCGACGTGCGACCGCTGCCCCGCAGCCTGGAGAACATCTTCACCGAGTACGGCAAGGACCTGGGTTACCCACCGCCGTCCACCGGCGACCTGACACCGTGGGCCGAACGCGGCGTGATGCTGCTCAACAGGGTGCTCACCGTGCGCCCGGGCAATCCGGCGTCACACAGGGGCAAGGGCTGGGAAGCGGTGACCGAATGCGCGATCCGTGCACTCGTGGCGCGGGAGCAGCCGCTGGTGGCGGTGTTGTGGGGCCGCGACGCCTCCACGTTGAAACCCATGCTCGACGGCAGCGACTGCGTGGCGATCGAATCGCCCCATCCCTCGCCGCTGTCGGCGTCGCGCGGTTTCTTTGGCTCGCGGCCGTTCAGCCGCGCGAACGAGCTGCTGGGGAAGATGGGCGCCGACCCGATCGACTGGCGCCTGCCTTAGCTGCTCGCCGAGATCGACGTTTTGGCGACCGCAACTCGCACTTTCACGCCCAAGTGTCCGTTTGGGCGTGATTTAACCGCGCGAGACCTTGCCGGCCTTGATGCAGGAGGTGCACACGTTGATGCGCTTCTTGTTCCCGCCGGGGTGGGTCACGGCGCGCACGGTCTGGATGTTGGGATCCCACCGACGGCTGGTCCGGCGATGGGAGTGCGACACCGACTTGCCGAAGCCGGGGCCCTTCCCGCAGATCTCGCAGACGGCAGCCATATCTAGAACTCCTCGGATCAGTACTTGGGGGTCTGGGTTCGTTTCGCCGGAATACCGGCGACGGGTCGACCCGACAACCTGACCAGGATACCGGCCGCGACGAGGATCACCAAAAACGCATCCACCGGCGCGAACGTTGTGTCGAGCCGTGTCGCTGCCACTGACTAGGCTGGCGCCCACGGCGGCACGAGGGATGGCGTGGCGCGGAGCGCCACATTGGACGGAGGTTTTCGATGTCGGCTCGGCGGCTCGATGCCTCCACCCTGCGGGACTGGGCACACACCGCCGTCGGCGACCTCATTTCGCACACCGACCAGATCAATCGGCTCAATGTGTTCCCGGTTGCCGACGCCGACACCGGCACAAACATGCTGTTCACGATGCGTTCGGCGTGGGCGCAGGCCGACACGCACTCCGACAGCGACGACGTGACGCAGGTCGCCGCCGCGCTGGCCGCCGGCGCGTTGCACGGCGCTCGAGGCAACTCCGGCGTCATCCTGTCGCAGATCTTGCGCGGCCTGGCCGACGTGGTCTCGTCCGCCGCCGCAGACCGCGGCGGGGCGCTGGCCGACATCGACGGTCGCGTTTTCGCGGCGGCACTGCGGCACGCGGTCGGATTGGTCGTCGCGTCGATGGGCGAGCCCGTGCCCGGCACGATCGTCTCGGTGCTTCAGGAGGCGGCGGGTGCGGCCGAACACGCGGGCGCCGACGGCGCGGGCCTCGCCGAGGTGGTGTCCGCGGCCGCCGACGCCGCGGCCGTCGCACTCGACAAGACCACCGGGCAACTCGATGTGCTGGCCGAGGCCGGCGTGGTGGACGCCGGTGGCCGTGGCCTGCTGGTACTGCTGGACGCGATGAGCAACACGCTGACAGGGCGTGCGCCGCACCGGAACGACTACCTGCCGTCCCCGCCGCACGCCGACGCCGCCGCGAGCGCCATCGCCGCGCCGCAGTTCGAGGTGATGTACCTGCTCAGCGGTTGCGACGCCCGCGGCGTCGAGACGCTCCGCGAACGGCTGGACCAGCTTGGCGAATCGGTGGCCATCGCGGCGTCGGCGGATGGAGCAGGCCACTACTCGGTGCACGTCCACGCCGATGATGCGGGCGCTGCCGTGGAGGCGGCCTTGTCGGTCGGCACGCCGAGCCGGATCCAGATCACTTCGCTGTCGGGCAGCGCCGGTGCGCGGTCGGCGGGCGGGTGGAGCCGCGAACGCGCGGTCCTTGCGGTGGTCGACGGTGACGGTGCCGCGGAACTGTTCGCCGGCGAGGGTGCGCACGTGTTGCGGCCAGAAGCCGACGCCCCCGTCAGCGCTAAGCAACTGTTGCACGCGCTCGTCAACACGGGTGCGGCGCAGATCATGGTGTTGCCCAACGGCTACGTCGCCGCTGAGGAACTCGTCGCGGGCTGCACCGCGGCGATCGGCTGGGGCATCGACGTCGTGCCGGTGCCCGCCGGTTCCATGGTGCAGGGCCTGGCCGCGCTGGCGGTGCACGACGCCGAGCGGCAGGCCGTCGACGACGGCTACACCATGGCCCGCGCCGCCGCGGGCGCCCGGCACGGCTCGGTGCGCGTGGCCACCGAGGAGGCGCTGACGTGGGCGGGCACCTGCAAACCAGGCGACGGGTTGGCGATCGCGGGCGACGAGGTGCTGATCGTCGGTAACGACGTCACCGCGGCCGCCGCGGGCCTGATCGACCTGCTGCTGGCCGCGGGCGGTGAGCTCGTGACGGTGCTGACGGGTGCCGGGGTCGACGGCAGTGTCGGAGAAGCGCTGCGGGAGCATGTGCACTCCCAGCATCTCGGTGCCGAGCTGGTGACGTATCACACCGACCATCGCGGGGATGCGTTGCTGATCGGGGTGGAGTAGCCGTGGCCGTGCTGACCGACCGGCTGGACTACGTCCTCGGCAAGAAGGCCGCGGGTCCGCTCGAGGAGCACTTCGGCATCCGCACTGTCAACGACCTGCTTCGGCACTACCCGCGCAAGTACAGCGACGGCATGACCGTGCTCGGTGAGGGTGAGGACCTCGAGGAAGGCGAACACGTCACGTTCGTCGACGTCATCGAAGCCAAGGCCGCGATAGCCAAGTGGACGAGCCGGCCAGCCAAAGCGGGAAGTACCTCGTCGTCACGCTGGGACATCGACGGCCGAAGGTGACTGCGACGTTCTTCAACGCGAAGTATGCTCAAGAAGCGGCTTGGTCGAAGGCACTCGCCTGATGCTGTCCGGGCGAGGTCGGATACTTCAGGGGCACACTGCAATTGACCCATCCGGCGTTCCTCGTGCTCGAGTCGCCGAGCGGCAGACGATCGGCACCAAATCGCTCAAGACGATCGCATCGACATCGGGGGCAACCGGCGAGGAGCTGTTGTCGGTGTTCGAGCGGGAGTTCTTCCCGATCTATCCCGCCAATAAGAAGGTGCAGAGCTGGGACATCTACGCGTGTGTGCGTCAGGTACTCGACGTGCTCGACCCGATCGACGAGCCGCTCCCGAAATCTATTCTGCAGCAGCGGAATCTGATAACCGAAGACGAAGCGTTACGCGCGATCCACCTCGCCGAGAACACGGCCGAGCGCGAGCGCGCCCAGGCCCGACTGACGTTTGACGAGGCGGTCGGCTTGCAATGGGCCCTGGTGGGACGGCGATACGGCGAACTGAGCGAATCTGGTCCGGTCGCCCAGCCGGAAGACGACGGCCTCTTGACCACGATGCGCGAGCAGCTGCCGTTCGAATTGACCGATGGCCAAAAGGAAGTATTTGAGGCGCTGTCGGCTGAACTGTCGGTGAGCCGGCCCATGAACCGCATGCTGCAGGGTGAGGTGGGGTCGGGCAAGACCATCGTCTCGGTGCTGGCGATGCTGCAGATGATCGACGCCGGGTACCAGTGCGCGTTGTTGGCGCCGACGGAAGTCCTTGCCGCCCAACATGCTCGGTCGATCCGGGATGTCCTCGGGCCGTTGGCGATGGCGGGTCAACTGGGCGGCGCCGACCGCGCGACGCGCGTCGCGCTGCTGACCGGGTCCATGTCGCCTCAACAGAAGCGGGAGGTGCGCGACGAAGTCGCGACCGGCGATGCGGGCATCGTCATCGGCACGCACGCGCTGTTGCAGGACGCGGTGGAGTTCAAACAGCTCGGCATGGTAGTCGTCGACGAACAACACCGGTTCGGTGTTGAGCAGCGAGACCGGTTGCGCGCCAAGGCTCCCGACGGGCTGACGCCGCACCTACTGGTGATGACGGCGACGCCGATTCCGCGCACCGTAGCGCTCACCGTTTACGGCGACCTCGAAACATCGACGCTGAGGGAGCTCCCGCGCGGTCGCCGGCCCATTACCACCAACACGATCTTCGTCAAGGAGAAGCCGGCGTGGCTGCAGCGGGCCTGGCAGCGCATTATTGAAGAAGTCGGTGCCGGTCGCCAGGCGTATGTCGTGGCATCGCGGATCGATGAGAGCGACAAGCCCGCCAAGGGCGATCAGGGTCCGCCGGCTACCACAGTGGTGAACTTGTTCGAACAGCTGCGCCACGGACCGCTCTCCGGATTGCGCGTGGGCTTGATGCACGGTCGGCTCCCCAGCGACGAGAAGGACGCCGTGATGGCGGCGTTCCGCGCGGGCCAGATCGATGTCTTGGTGTGCACCACCGTCATCGAGGTGGGCGTAGACGTGCCGAATGCGACGGTGATGGTGGTGGTGGATGCCGACCGGTTCGGCATCAGCCAGCTCCACCAGCTTCGGGGACGCATCGGCCGCGGCCAGCACCCCAGCCTGTGCTTGCTGGCCACCCAGCTACCGGAGGGGTCCAAGGCGGGGCAGCGGCTCAAGGCCGTGGCCGGCACCCTGGACGGTTTCAAGCTCGCCGACCTCGATTTGCAGGAACGCAAAGAGGGAGATGTGTTGGGGCTCAGCCAATCCGGCCGGCCCATCACGCTCAGGTTCCTATTGCTCTCCGAGCACCTCGACATCATTCTCGCCGCCCGTGAGTTCTGCGAAAAGCTCTACGAGAAGGACCCAGCGAATTCCGGAATGGCCGTCCTGGCAGCGCAGTTCATCGATACCGACCGCGTCGAGTACCTGGACAAGGCATGAGCCGCAACCGGCTGCTGTGGCTGGCGCTCACTGTCGCCTTGGCCGTGGTGGTCGCCTTTCAAGTCACGGCGACATCGGGTGACCGGGCCCAGTTCGTCGCGCAGGCCGACATCCCCACCGTTGCACCGGGTGTCGACGTGCTCGCAGGCATCGCGGAGGTGCCGGTCCGGATCCGAAGCCATGACTACCGCAGGGATGCGTTCGGCGACACCTGGACCGACGACAATCCCGCGCCGGGCGGCCACAACGGCTGCGACACTCGCAACGACATCCTCAACCGCGACCTCGTCGACAAGACGTATGTCTCAATCAAGCGCTGCCCCAACGCCGTTGCGACCGGCACGCTGCACGACCCCTACACCAACGCCACGGTGGCATTCGTGCGCGGCGCCCAGGTCGGCGCGGCGGTGCAGATCGACCACATCGTGCCGTTGGCGTTGGCGTGGGACCTCGGCGCCCGCAACTGGACCGACGACATGCGCCTCCGGTTCGCCAACGACCCGGCGAACCTTCTTGCCGTCGACGGCCAGGCGAACCAGGACAAGGGCGACCAGGAACCGTCAACGTGGATGCCGCCGAACACGGCTTTCCGGTGCCAGTACGCGATTCAGTTCATCGCCGTGCTGCGCGGCTACGGTTTGCCGCTGGACGCGCCGTCGGCGCCCGTGCTGCGGGAGGCGGCCGATACCTGTCCGAAGGGCTGAATCCGCTACGGCACCTTGGGCTTGATTTCCTCGATCACCCACTGTGCGTAGTCGAGGTAGGCGCTGACGTCCTTCACCGGGGGGATGGGTACCCCGGTCATCGTCACGCCAAGCTCTGAGAACCAGCCGAGCTGGTCGATGATCTCTTCTGCGCTCATGCCTGGCCGTTGGGTGGGATCGTCGACGACCACATGTGCTTCGCCTATTTGTGAGCTGCCGAGGCCGTACAGCACCTCGAACGGACGCCCGTCGTAGTTCGGCTGGGACTTGATGAAGTCGAGCTTGGCGGGAATGTCCGCGGGACTCGTCAGCCACGGGAACCAGCCCGACGCGTATCGAGCCGCACGTTTGAGCATCGGCTCGGCGTCGCCGCCGATCCAGATCGGCAGATGCGGTTTCTGAACCGGCTTCGGCTCGAAGGCCACATCCTTGAACGCGACGTATTTTCCGTCGAATTCGGGAGAATCGCTCGTCCACAGTTCGACGATGGCGGCAAGGTATTCGTCGGCCATGCGTCCGCGCTCGTGGAACGGCACGCCGAGAATCTTGAATTCTTCTGCGTCCCAACCGACGCCGAAGCACACGGTGATGCGGCCGCTGCTCATCCAGTCGGCTGTCGACAGCGCCTTGGCCATGACGACTGGGTGTTGCAAGGGCAGCAGCGTGACGGATGACATTACCCGAATGCGTTGCGTGGCACCGGCTATGAATGCCTGCGCAACGGTCGAGTGAAAGTAATGTGGTCCAGACAACTCCACGTGCGCGTTCGGGACGACGAAGTGTTCGGGGATCGGGATCATGTCGTAGCCGAGTTCCTCGGCGCGCTTGGCCATGACGGCCTGATCAGCACCGGTCACGTCGAGCTCGAACGCCTGTGTCAGGGCTTTCACGCGGACCGTGTTCGGCATCGCAAAGGAGAATTTCATGGGGCACCGTGCCTTTCGACAAGTGGCACAGTGCTGGCGGGGACCAGCCGGCCTGCCTTCTTGCGGGGGATGTGCCCGGCCTCCACCATCCAGCGGATGGTGTCGCCGAACGTTTCTTCGCCCGAGCGGAAGCACAGCCCCGACCTCGTCACGAAGCGGCTCGAGTCTGCGGGCGGCCACTGGGTGTTGATGGCCATGGACTCGGCGGAGATCTGTGTCTCGAACGGCACCAGCTTCTTGACCCGATCCGCCGTCGCGCCCATCGCACGCATCAGCCGTGGCGAGACGCGCGGACTGAAGAGGCGCCGACCGAGCAGCGCCTCGAGGCGCTGGCGTAGTTCGTCCCATGGATAGAAATGGCCACCGATGATGTAGCGCGCCTCCTCGAACGCGCCCGTGGGCGGATGCTCCAACAACCAAACGTGCGAGGCGGCCAGGTCGCGCACATCGATGCATTGGAGGCCCGTCGTGCTGCGCGGCAGCATCTGCCCAACGAAGGTCGCCAGCCCGCGATTGGCCGCGCTCAGCTTGGGGTCGTCTGGCCCGACGACGGCGACCGGATAGCTGATCTGCACCGGCACGCCCTTCTGCTGCAGCTCGCGGACGTACGCCTCGCTGTCACGCTTTGACCGCGAGTATGGCTCGGACAGCTCGGCGAGCGGTGTTGATTCGTCGACACGCGGCGCCCCCGGATGAAACAGCGCGGCGACGCTGCTGACGTACAGCAGATTGCCGATGCCGACCGCGTGTGCAGCGCCGAGCACCGCCTTGGTCGCGCCGACATTGGTGTCATATGTCTCCCGAGCCTTGTTGGGGTCGAGTGACACGCTCGCCGCGGCGTGGAAGACGGCGTCGCAGCCGGCCATTGCGTACTGGAGGGCGGTCTGGTCGCGGATGTCGACGTTGACGAAACGCCCGATACGTCGTCCGCGAGCCTCGAACCAGTCGCGCGCCGCTTCTTGATCGCGGACCAGCAGCTGCGGCTCGTGGCCCGCTGCGAGCAGGGCCAGCGCAGTGTGAGCCCCAACGAAACCAGTCGCGCCGGTGCAGAAGACCTTCATGCGCGGCCGATCCGCACCGGGATGTGGGCCATCTCGCCACCAACCTCACCTGAGTCGACCCTGTCGAGTTGCCCTCGTCAGCAATCGTGGTGGCTGTAGATTAGCTGAACAGAGTATGTGAGTACTCGTATTTTGAGCGGCGCGACCGGTTAAGTGCCCGTGTACTCATCGGGATTCGGCAGGAAGCGGGTGCCTTCGTCGAGGCCGTTGAGCGTGGCCATCTCATCGTCGCTCAGCTCGAAGTCGAACACCTCGAGGTTCGACTTGATCCGCTCCGGGTTCGCCGACCGCGGGATGACCACATTGCCGAGCTGAATGCTCCACCGGATCAACACCTGCGCAGGGGTCTTGTCCCGTGCCTGTGCGATCGCGGCGATGGTCGGGTTGTCCAGCAGCTTGCCGATCCCGAGTGGTCCGTAGGCCTCCGTGACGATGCCGTACTCGGCATTGACCGCCCGCAGCTCAGTCTGATTCAGCAAGGGGTGCAGCTCGATCTGGTTGACCGCGGGCGTGAAGAACGACAGGTCGATGATGTTCGACAGGTGCTCGGCGTGAAAGTTGGCCACGCCGATGGACCGGGTGTCGCCGTCCTGTCTGCGTTTCATGATTCCGCCCCAGCTGTCGACATACTTACCCTGCTCGCCGGCGGGCCAGTGGATGAGATACAGATCGACGTAGTCCAGGCCGAGCCGCTCCAGGCTTGCCTTCAGGGCGTCCTGGGAGGATTGGAAGCCCAGGTCCGGGGGGGCCAGCTTGGTCGTGACGAACAACTCGTCGCGGGCCACACCCGACGCGGCGATCGCCCGGCCGACCGCTTCCTCATTGCCGTAGGCGGCTGCGGTGTCGATCAATCGGTAGCCGGCTTCCAGTGCCGTCGATACGGCCTGCTCGGTCTCGGGGTCCGACAGCTCGCCGACGCCGAGACCGATCACCGGGATCGTGTTCTCGTCGTTGAGAGTGACGGTGGGAATCGCAGCCGCCGACGTCATGGCACCTATCCTGTGAAGTTGAATGTTCGTGGGTCGGGACCCAGTCGTGTTCCGCTCCCGAGCGAAGAGATGGACGCCATGTCCTGCTCGCTCAGCTCGAAATCGAACACGTCGAAATTACTCACAATTCTCTCGGGGGTCACCGACTTGGGGATGACGATATTACCGAGTTGGATATGCCACCTAATCAGTACCTGTGCGGGCGTTTTTCCGTGTGCATCCGCGACGGCGGTAATCGTTGGATTGCTCAGCAGTGAGCCCTGGCCAAGCGGACTCCACGCCTCGGTCGCGATGCCCAGTTGAGCGTGCACTTCCCGCAATTCCTGTTGCTGCAGCAGCGGATGCAACTCGACCTGATTGACGGCGGGGACGATTCCGGTGCCGTCCACCAGGATTCGCAAGTGTTCTGGTTCGAAGTTGCTGACGCCGATCGACCGGATGCGGCCTTGATCGCGTAGATGCGCGAACGCCTTGAATGTGTCGACGAACGTGTTGTTCGCGGGCATCGGCCAGTGAATAAGGTAGAGGTCGAGGTACTCATCCGATCCAGATAAGCCGAGCCGGTCCATGCTGGCCTCGAACGACGCAAGCGTGCTGTCGTAGCCCTGGTCGGCGTTGGACAACTTGGTGGTGAGGTAGACATCCTCGCGCGGCAGACCGGACTTCACTGCGTTCTTGATGGCATGACCCACCTCGCGTTCGTTGCCATACGCTGCGGCGGTGTCGATGTGTCGGTAGCCGGCTTCAAGGGCGGTCGCCACCGCACGCTCGGTGTCTTCTGGCGGCGTCTGCCAAACGCCGAGTCCGACCTGAGGTATCGAATTACCGTCATTGAGCGCGATCAAGGGAGCTGCCATGAGTCAAAGTCTGCCAGGACAAGCGGCACCGGTCGGACCGCCGGCGTCACGGGCAAAGTCGGCATCGCAGGCCCGAAGCGACCGCAAGGAGGCGATCGTCAACGTCGCTGCCGGGGTGACCCTGCGCGCCCTGCCGCGGATACCCGACGGTGTCAAACGCCTACTGCTGGGCGGTCGTTCGATCACAGTCGACGGCAACACCCTGGACACCACGCTGCAGCTGATGCTTGCGGGGCAGCGAATGACCGGCATCGACGGGCTGGCGTCCGACGATGACGTCATCGGCGTCGCGGACTCGACTGGAGATACTGGCGGCGAGCGTCAAGCAGGACATCCCAGTGGCGAGGATGACCAAACTCTCGATCCCCGGGCCTGCAGGCCCGATCCCGGCGCGGCACTACAGGCCGGCGGTTGGCTTCGCACCACTGCTGGTCTTCTACCACGGCGGCGGCCAGGTCATCGGCAGCCTCGACACCCATGACGATCTGTGCCGCAAGATCTGCCGCGACGGTGCTGTTCACGTGCTGTCGGTCGACTACCGGCTGGCACCCGAACACAAGGCGCCCGCCGGCGCCGACGATGCCTTCGCGGCGTTTCTGTGGGCGCGCGACCACGCCACCGACCTCGGGGCCGACGCGGAGCGAGTGGCTGTCGGCGGCGACAGCGCGGGTGGCAACCTCGCCGCGCTGGTAGCGCACCGTGCGCGCAACGAGGCACCGGGACTTCCGGCGCTGCAACTCCTGATCTATCCGGTCACCAATTACCGCGACGAGACCCGGTCACAGACGTTGTTCGCCGCGGGTTACTACCTCACCAAGCATGATCTGCACTGGTTCCGGGACAGGTATCTCAGTGGCGCGCAGCTCGACGCATCCGACCCGCGCGTGTCGCCGCTGCTGGCCGACGACCTGACCGGACTGCCGCCCGCGCTGGTGCTCACCGGTGGGTTCGACCCGCTGCGCGACGAGGGCCAGCAATACGCCGATGCCATGCGCGCCGCCGGAGTGACCGTCGACCATCGGCAGTTCGGTTCGCTGATGCACGGGTTCGCCAACTTCTTTCCGCTCGGTGGCGGCAGCGCCACGGCCACGACGGAAATGATCTCCGCGCTGCGCGCTCATCTCGCGCGTGCATGAGAAGCCGCCGGTGAGCCGCCGGTACTCTTAACCCGTGGCCACCAAACCCAAACGACAAGCCAGCTACGATCTGAAGGCAGCCGACCGCAAGCGCAACCTGGCGATCCAGATTGGGCTGACCTCGATCGTCGTGATCTTCGCCGTCGTGCTGGTGGGTTACATCGTCTTGTCCAACGACAAGAAACCGCAGTCCGGTGAGGCCAAGGCCGTCCGGGTCGCGTCGAGCAATGTCATCAAGAAGGAAGGCAGCTCCGACCCGAAGGCCGTGCTGTCGCTCTACGAGGACTTCCTGTGCCCGCACTGCGGCCAGTTCGAGCAGCAGTTCGGGCCAACGGTGAGCAAGCTGATCGACACCGGTGCCGTCGCCGCCGACTATTACATGGTCGGCATTCTGGACGGGCCACAGAACCAGAACTACTCGTCGCGCGCGGGCGGTGCCGCCTACTGTGTGGCCGACGAATCCATCGACGCGTTCCGGCGTTTCCACGCCGCGCTCTACGCGCAGCAGCCCGACGAGACCGCGACCGCATTTCCCGACAACGCCCGGCTGGTCGAGGTCGCGCGCCAGGCGGGTGCCGGGGGCGGTGTACCGGACTGCATCAACAAGGGCCGATACACCGAGATGGTGCGGGGGCTGGCCGAGGCCACCGGCATTCAGTCGACTCCGACCATCCGCATCAACGGGCAGGACTACTCACCCACCACGCCCGACGCGTTGGTCGCCAAGATCAAGGAGATCGTCGGCAACGTCCCGGGGCTGGATGGCGCCGCACCGACACCGGCAGCCGAGCCCCCGGCACAGGCACCGGCACCGACGCCATGACCGTCAAGGCGCCCAGCGACGCCCAGCCGAGCGGCTCCACGGCGGACGCGTCGAACTGGGTGCCGGTCCGGAAGGCCAGCGCGGTATGGATTCTGATCGCCGGCGTCGTCGGGCTCGCCGCGGCGCTCACGCTGACGATCGAAAAGATCGAGATTCTGATCAACCCCGACTATGTGCCGTCGTGCAGCATCAACCCGGTGCTGTCGTGCGGTTCGGTGATGGTGACCCCGCAGGCGTCGGCGTTCGGCTTCCCCAACCCGCTGATCGGCATCGTCTCGTTCACCGTCGTGGTGGTGACGGGTGTGCTGGCACTCGCCAAGGTCAGGCTGCCGCGGTGGTACTGGGTCGGCCTGGCCACCGGCACGCTATTGGGCGTTGCGTTCATTCACTGGCTGATCTTCCAGAGCCTGTATCGCATCGGCGCGCTGTGCCCGTACTGCATGGCGGTGTGGGCGGTCACCATCCCGCTGTTCGTTGTGGTCGCCTCCATCGCGCTGCGGCCATTGCACTCGAACGTGGTGGCGCGGATGCTTTACACGTGGCGCTGGTCGCTGGTGACGCTGTGGTTCACCGCGCTGATCCTGCTGATCCTCGTGCGCTTTTGGAACTACTGGTCCACCCTCATTTAGACACCACAGCGTCATCGGCGGTTAAGGTCAGCGGGTGATTTCGAAGGTCCTGGTAGCGAACCGCGGCGAGATCGCGATTCGCGCGTTCCGGGCGGCCTACGAGATGGGCATCGCGACGGTCGCGGTCTATCCGTATGAGGATCGCAACTCCCTGCACCGGCTCAAGGCCGACGAGTCGTACCAGATCGGCGAGAAGGGCCACCCCGTCCGGGCGTATCTTTCGGTCGACGAAATCATCCGCGTCGCCCAGCAAGCCGGCGCCGACGCGATCTATCCGGGCTACGGCTTCCTGTCGGAAAACCCTGACCTGGCCGCAGCCTGTGCCGCCGCGGGCATCACGTTCGTCGGACCCAACGCGGAAATCCTTGAGCTGACGGGCAATAAATCGCGGGCGATCGCCGCGGCCCGCACCGCCGGGTTGCCGGTACTGAACTCGTCGGCGCCGTCGTCGTCGGCCGATGAACTGATGGCGGTCGCTGCGACGATGGAGTTTCCGTTGTTCGTCAAGGCGGTCTCCGGCGGGGGCGGACGCGGCATGCGGCGCGTCACTGACATCGCCGCGCTGCCCGAGGCCATCGAGGCAGCGTCCCGCGAGGCCGAGTCCGCGTTCGGGGACCCGACGCTGTACCTCGAGCAGGCGGTGCTCAACCCCCGCCACATCGAGGTGCAGATCCTGGCCGACACTCATGGCAACGTGATGCACCTCTTCGAACGCGACTGCAGCGTGCAGCGCCGGCACCAGAAGGTCATCGAATTGGCGCCCGCGCCGAACCTGCCAGGCGAACTGCGGCAGAAGATCTGCGCCGACGCGGTCGCGTTCGCCCGCCAGATCCGACTACACCTACGCGGGCACCGTCGAGTTCCTGCTCGACGAGCGCGGCAACTACGTGTTCATCGAGATGAACCCGCGCATCCAGGTCGAGCACACCGTGACCGAGGAGATCACCGACGTCGACCTGGTCGCCAGCCAGATGCGCATTGCCGACGGGGAGACGCTGGAAGACCTTGGGCTGAGCCAGGATTCGCTGCAGGTGCATGGTGCTGCTATGCAATGCCGGATCACGACCGAGGACCCGGCCAACGGCTTCCGCCCTGACACCGGCCGCATCACCGGCTACCGATCGCCCGGCGGTGCGGGCATCCGGCTGGACGGCGGCTCGCATCTGGGCGCCGAAATCAGTGCCCACTTCGACTCGATGCTCGTCAAGCTGACGTGCCGCGGGCGCGACTTCTCAACAGCGGTCGCCCGGGCCCGTCGTGCGCTAGCCGAGTTCCGGATCCGCGGCGTGTCGACGAACATCCCGTTCTTGATGGCGGTGGTCAACGACCCGGACTTCCGCGCGGGACGCGTCAACACGTCGTTCATCGACCAGCGTCCGTATCTGCTGACCGCGCGGACCCCGGCCGACCGTGGCACCAAGATCCTCAACTATCTCGCCGATGTCACCGTCAACCAGCCGCACGGACCACGTCCGTCGGCGGTGTACCCGCAGGATAAGCTGCCGCAGATCGACCTCGACGCAATGCCGGCACGCGGAAGCAAGCACCTGCTGGCCGAGGTGGGGCCGGAGGGATTCGCTCGCTGGCTACGCGAATCCAGGTCCGTCAGTGTCACCGACACGACGTTCCGCGATGCGCATCAGTCGCTGCTGGCCACCCGCGTTCGCACCACCGGCCTGCTGATGGTCGCGCCCTACATCGCGCGGATGACGCCGCAGCTGTTGTCCATCGAGTGCTGGGGTGGCGCGACTTACGATGTTGCGCTTAGGTTTTTGAAGGAAGATCCGTGGGAGCGGCTGGCGGCGCTGCGCGAGGCGATACCCAACATCTGCCTGCAGATGCTGCTGCGGGGCCGTAACACCGTCGGCTACACGCCGTATCCCGAATCCGTCACGCACGCGTTCGTGCAAGAGGCGACGGCGACCGGCATCGACATCTACCGCATCTTCGACGCGCTCAACAACGTCGACTCGATGCGGCCTGCGATCGACGCTGTGCGCGAAACCGGCACGGCGGTGGCCGAAGTCGCGATGAGCTACACGGGCGATCTGTCCGACCCGAACGAAAACCTGTACACCCTGGACTATTACCTCAAGCTGGCCGAGCAGATCGTCGACGCGGGCGCGCATGTGCTGGCGATCAAGGACATGGCGGGACTGCTGCGCCCGCAGGCCGCTCGTCAGTTGATCAGCGCGCTGCGCAGCCGATTCGACCTGCCGGTACACGTGCACACCCACGACACCCCGGGTGGGCAGCTGGCCACGTATCTGGCGGCCTGGCACGCCGGCGCCAACGCCGTCGACGGTGCCTCGGCGCCACTGGCGGGCACCACCAGCCAGCCAGCGCTGAGCTCGATCGTGGCCGCAGCGGCGCACACCGAGTACGACACAGGGCTGTCGCTGTCGGCGATGTGCGATCTCGAGCCGTACTGGGAGGCACTGCGAAAGGTGTACGCGCCGTTCGAATCCGGGCTGCCTGCGCCGACGGGGCGGGTGTATCACCACGAAATCCCCGGCGGCCAATTGTCCAACCTGCGTCAGCAGGCGATCGCGCTTGGTCTCGGTGACCGGTTCGAGGAGATCGAGACGAACTACGCGGCCGCGGACCGGGTGCTGGGTCGACTGGTGAAGGTCACTCCGTCGAGCAAGGTGGTCGGCGATCTCGCACTGGCCTTGGTCGGAGCGGGTGTCAGCGCCGACGAATTCGCCTCGGACCCAGCGAAATTCGACATTCCCGACTCGGTGATCGGCTTCTTGCGCGGTGAGCTCGGCGACCCGCCGGGCGGCTGGCCCGAACCGTTGCGCACCAAAGCGCTCGCCGGGCGCCCGCCCGCCAAGCCGCAGCAGGAACTCAGTCCCGAGGACGAGACGGTGTTGGCACAGGCCGGCTCGAAGCGGCAGGCCGCGCTGAACCGGCTGCTGTTCCCCGGTCCGACAAAGGAATTCGAGGCTCATCGGGAACTGTACGGCGACACCTCCAGCCTCTCGGCCAACCAGTTCTTCTACGGGCTGCGGCGCGGCGAAGAACACCGGGTCGAGCTGGAGCGCGGTGTCGAGCTGCTGATCGGGCTGGAGGCGGTCTCCGACCCCGACGAGCGCGGCATGCGCACGGTGATGTGCATCCTCAACGGCCAGCTGCGGCCGGTACTCGTGCGTGACCGCAGCATCGCCAGCGACATACCGACCGCCGAGAAGGCCGACCGGTCCAACCCCGACCACGTCGCCGCGCCGTTCGCCGGCGTGGTCACCGTCAACGTCGACGTCGGCGACCAGGTCGACGCCGGACAGACCATCGCCACCATCGAGGCGATGAAGATGGAGGCCGCGATCACCGCACCCAAGGCCGGCAAGGTCAGCCGCGTCGCAGTCTCGGCCACCGCGCAGGTCGAGGGCGGCGATCTGCTGGTGGTGGTCAGCTGACCCGCATCGTCGCCGGCACGTTCGGCGGTCGGCGAATCGCGGTGCCGCGCACCGGAACTCGGCCGACCACCGATCGGGTGCGCGAGTCGCTGTTCAACGTGCTCGCGTCGCGGATCGACTTCGCGGGAGCGTCGGTGCTCGACCTGTACGCGGGCTCGGGGGCTCTTGGCCTGGAGGCGCTGTCGAGGGGAGCCACATCGGCGGTGTTCGTCGAGTCCGACCACCGGGCCGCCGCCGTCATCGCCCAGAACATCGCGTCGTTGGGGGTAACGGCCGCCGTGCGGCGCGGGCCCGTCGCAGCGGTGCTGGCAGGCGGCGCGGACCGGCCGGTGGATCTGGTGTTTGCCGACCCGCCCTACGACACCGGCGACACCGAAATCGCGCAGATGCTCACCGCCCTTGTCGACGGCGGCTGGGTGAGTGCGGGCACGGTGGTGGTCGTCGAGCGGGCCGCGTCGGGGCCGTCGCTGAGTTGGCCCGACGGCTGGCAGTCCTGGCAGGCCCGCCGCTACGGCGACACCCGGCTAGAGCTGGCCGAGCGGACTGATCTGCCCTGCTAGCGTCATCGACCATGAGCGGCGCCGTATGCCCCGGATCGTTCGACCCGGTGACCCTCGGCCATATCGACATCTTCGAGCGCGCGGCCGCACAGTTCGACGAGGTCGTGGTCGCGGTGCTGATCAATCCCAACAAGCAGGGCATGTTCAGCCTCGAGGAGCGCATCGCGATGATCGAAGAATCGACGACGCACCTGCCGAACCTGCGTGTCGAAGCCGGCGAGGGGCTGGTCGTGGACTTCGTGAAGGCCCGCGGACTGACTGCGATCGTCAAGGGCCTGCGCACTGGCACCGACTTCGAATACGAGCTGCAGATGGCGCAGATGAACAAGCACATCGCGGGCGTCGACACCTTTTTCGTCGCGACCACGCCGCGGTATTCGTTCGTGTCGTCGTCGCTGGCCAAAGAGGTGGCGACGCTTGGGGGCGACGTCGCCGAGCTGCTGCCCGGGGCCGTCAACGTGCGCCTGCAGGCCAAGCTCAAGGGTTAGCCCCGGCCACGGCGGGTATTCACAGGGTGGCGCACAGCCCACCAGCGCCGAATCCATGCTTACAAATAACGGAGGTATCCCTGTGGTCGAAACGTTTGTTCAATCGACCGATGACGTCGTGACGTTCCTCAAGGGACAACACAACCTGATCAAGGACATGTTCGAGGAAGTCTTCAGCGCCTCCGACCCGAAAGCGCGCGAGAAGGCGTTCGTCGAGCTGCGCCAGTTATTGGCGGTGCACGAAACCGCTGAGGAGATGGTGGTCCATCCGCGTGCGCGCCACGAAATCGCCGACGGCGACGAGATCGTCGACGCCCGATTGCACGAGGAGCACGAGGCCAAGCAGCAGTTGTCCAAGCTCGAGGGCATGGATATCGGCTCGAAGGAATTCCTTGACGAACTCACGAAGTTCCGCGACAACGTGGTCGACCATGCCGAGCACGAGGAGAACGAGGAGTTCAACAAGCTGCAGCGCAAGCTCGACTCCGACGACCGCGCGCGCATGGCGAAGGCGGTGCAGGCCGCAGAGGCGATCGCACCCACCCGTCCGCACCCAGGTGTCGAGTCGGCCAAGGCGAACTTCACCGTCGGGCCGTTCGCCTCGATGCTGGACCGTGCCCGCGACGCGATAAGTGCGGCGCTGCGGTAGTCGGTTCGAAGGGTTAGCGCGCCGATTGCGGGTAGGCGACGCACGGCGCACAGCCGTAGGCGACACATTCGTCCGTACCGCATCCGGAGGTAGAGCATGGCCAAATACGTCCGTGGAGTCGAATTTTGCTGCCGGGCTGTTGGCGTCGATGCTCGACCGGGCCCGTGACATCCTCAAACAGGCAACGGCGTAGCCGCAGTCCAATGTGCTGAACTGAAGCAAAATCGCCCGTCACGTCGGAGGTGCGGGCGATTTTGTTTTGCCGGTCGCCGTCAGTGGGGCGCCGCGCCGCCGTGTTGACATAATGTCCGGAAGGCAATTCACACGGGAGTTGCGGCCTGGGCGAGACTGGGTCACAGCAAAAGGCCAAAGGACGACACACCGGCCCGGAAGCTGAGTCACAGAGGTAACACCAGGCACACTGGTAACTGTCAACTACGCCTGGAGGGTGTTGCCGTGTACCGAGTTTTTGAAGCGCTCGACGAGTTGGGCGCGATTGTCGAAGAAGCCCGCGGCGTGCCGATGACGGCGGGCTGCATGGTGCCCCGCGGCGATGTCCTCGAGCTGATCGACGACATCAAGGATGCGATACCCGGTGAGCTCGACGACGCCCAGGACGTCCTCGACGCGCGTGACTCGTTGCTGCGCGACGCCAAGGAGCATTCCGAGTCGATGGTCTCCACGGCCACCGCCGAGGCCGATTCGCTGATCAACCACTCCCGCGCCGAAGCCGACCGGCTGATTGGCCGACGCCAAGGCGCAGGCCGACCGGATGGTGGCCGAGGCCCGCCAGCACAGCGAACGGATGGTCGGCGAGGCCCGCGACGAGGCGAACCGCATCGCCGCCACCGCCAAGCGGGAGTACGAGGCCAGCACCGGGCGCGCCAAGACCGAGGCTGACCGGCTCATCGAGAACGGCAACCTGGCCTACGAGAAGGCCGTGCAGGAAGGCATCAAGGAGCAGCAGCGGCTGGTGTCGCAGACCGAGATCGTGCAGACCGCGACGGCCGAGGCGACCCGGCTGATCGATTCGGCGCACGCCGAGGCCGACCGCCTGCGCGGTGAGTGCGACATCTACGTCGACAGCAAGCTCGCGGAGTTCGAGGACTTCCTGAACGGAACCCTTCGGTCGGTGGGCCGCGGCCGCCACCAGCTGCGCACCGCAGCCGGAACCCACGATTACGCGGCGCGGTAGCTTGCGATCGTCGCCGTAGGATTGACATTTATGGCGACGCATGCGAACGCGGCGGCGCGCCGCGCCTCACGATCGCCGCTCGTGATCAACATTTCCCGGCTCGGCCGGCGGCCCGGGTCGATGATGACCTTCTCCGAGACGGTGCCTAGCCCGTCGCGCATCGGGCTGGATCTGATCGGGATCGACGGAGGCGCGCCGCTCAAGCTGGATCTGCGGATCGAATCCGTGTCGGAGGGAGTGCTGGTCACCGGAACGGTGTCTGCGCCGACGTCGGGGGAGTGCGCACGTTGCCTGACCCCGATCACCGGTGAGGTCGAGATCGACCTCACCGAGCTGTTCGCCTACCCCGACAGCGCGACCGACGAGACCACTGAGTCGGACGAGAGTCGGACGCGTCGGCTCCAGTGGTCAGCCGACACCGTCGACCTCGAGCAGCCGATCATCGACGCGATCGGGCTGGCGCTGCCGTTCTCACCGCTGTGCGGGCCGGACTGTGCGGGTCTGTGCCCGCAGTGCGGCGTGCCGCTGGCCACCGCCGAGCCGGGCCATCACCACGACCAGATCGATCCGCGGTGGGCCAAGCTCGCCGGCATGTTGGATCGGGAGGACGAGTGAGCGATCGACCGCGCGCCCCTGCTCAAGGCGTTGAGTGTCGACCTGCCCGACGAACTGCTGACGATCGCGCTGACGCACCGCAGCTACTCCTACGAGAACGGCGGGCTGCCCACCAACGAGCGCCTGGAGTTCCTCGGCGACGCCGTGCTCGGGCTGACCATCACCGAGGAGCTCTATCACCGGCACCCCGACCGCACCGAGGGCGACCTGGCCAAGCTGCGCGCCAGCATCGTCAACACCCAGGCACTGGCCGACGTCGGCCGGCATCTGTCCGACGACGGCCTCGGCGCCTACCTGCTGCTGGGCAAGGGTGAGGAGCACTCCGGCGGCGCCGACAAGTCGAGCATCCTGGCCGACGGGGTCGAATCCTTGCTGGGCGCAATCTATTTGGAGCATGGCATCGTGGTGGCCCGCGAGGTGATCCTGCGGCTGTTCGGCGCGCTGCTGGACACCGCGCCGACGCTGGGTGCGGGGCTGGACTGGAAGAGCAGCCTGCAGGAGCTGACCGCCTCGCGCGGCATGGGAGCGCCATCGTATGTGGTGACCTCCACCGGCCCCGACCACGACAAGGAATTCACCGCGACGGTCATCGTCACCGACGTCGAGTACGGCAAGGGCGTCGGCCGGACGAAGAAGGAGGCCGAGCTGAAGGCCGCCGCGGCCGCGTGGACCGTGCTCCGCCGAGTGCCTGAGCTGCCCGAAGTCGAGGTCGTCCGGCGCGGATTGGCGGCTCACGTGACGGGTCGAACCATCACCGCCGTGCGGGTGCACCACCCGCGCGCGGTGCGTCGTCACGAAGCGGGTCCCGCCGACCTGACCGCGCGGCTGCTCGGTGCGCGGATCATCGGCACCGGCAGGCGCGGCAAGTACCTGTGGCTGACACTCGACGACGGGTCTGCCCTTGTGGTGCATCTGGGGATGAGCGGGCAGATGTTGTTGGGGGAGGTGCCGAACGAGAACCACTTGCGCATCGCGACGCTGCTCGACGACGGCACCGCGCTGAGCTTCGTCGACCAGCGCACGTTCGGTGGCTGGATGCTCGCCGACCTGGTGACGGTCGACGGCACCGACGTGCCGATGCCCGTCGCGCATCTGGCCCGCGATCCGCTCGACCCGGCATTCAATCGCGACGGCGTCGTTATGGTGTTGCGGCGCAAGCACTCTGAGATCAAACGCCAACTGCTGGACCAGACGGTGGTGTCGGGCATCGGCAATATCTACGCCGACGAGGCGCTGTGGCGGGCCAAGATCAACGGCGCGCGGCTGGCGTCGTCGCTGACCCGCGCGAAGTTGGCCGAGCTGCTCGACGCCGCCGCCGACGTGATGACCGACGCGCTGGGGCAGGGCGGCACGTCGTTCGACTCGCTGTACGTCAACGTCAACGGCGAGTCCGGCTACTTCGACCGGTCGCTGGATGCGTACGGCCGCGAGGGCGAGCCGTGCCGGCGCTGCGGCGCGGTGATGCGGCGGGAGAAGTTCATGAACCGGTCGTCGTTCTACTGCCCGAAGTGCCAACCGCGCCCACGGGTGCGCCGTACCTAACGCCGAGTTCGACGTTTCGGTGGCTCCACTCGCTCTTTTTCGCCCGTTTGTCCGTTCGGGCGAGGATGGGAACCATGACGGACTTGTGGGTTGAGCGCACCGGCGTGCGCCGCTACACCGGGCGCAGCACACGCGGCGCGGAGGTGCTCGTCGGCTCGGAAGACGTCGAGGGTGTCTTCACGCCGGGCGAGCTGATGAAGATCGCGCTGGCCGCATGCAGCGGGATGAGCAGCGACGCTCCGCTGCGTCGCCGGCTCGGCGACGACTACAACACCACGATCAAGGTGTCCGGCCCCGCCGACCGCGAGCAGGAGCGCTATCCGCTGCTCGAAGAGCTCATGGAACTCGACCTGTCCGGGCTCTCCGACGACGAGGTCGCGCGGCTGCTGACCGTCGTTGAGCGGGCCATCGATCAGGTGTGCACGGTCGGCCGCACCCTGAAATCTGGGACCAAAGTGACGTTTGAGGTCAGTGATGCAGGAGTTAGCTGACGTACGGTTGACCGCCTGGGTACACGGCCACGTCCAGGGCGTGGGATTCCGCTGGTGGACGCGGTCGCGAGCGCTGGAGCTCGGGCTGACCGGCTTTGCCTCCAACAGGCCCGACGGCCGTGTCCAGGTCGTCGCCCAGGGCCGGCGCGACGCCTGCCAGCGGTTGCTTGACCTGCTACAAAGCGGCAGCACGCCCGGTCACGTCGACAAAGTCGTCGCCGACTGGTCAGAACCGGGCGACGCGCTCCACGGGTTCACCGAGCGTTAGCCTGCGCGACGGTAGTGTGGCACGTCGTGCACCTCAAGAGTCTGACGCTGAAGGGCTTCAAGTCCTTTGCCTCACCGACGACTCTGCGCTTCGAACCCGGCATCACCTGCGTGGTCGGCCCGAACGGGTCTGGCAAGTCGAACGTGGTCGACGCGCTGACGTGGGTGATGGGTGAGCACAGCGCCAAAAGCCTGCGCGGCGGAAAGATGGAAGACGTCATCTTCGCCGGGACGTCGTCGCGGGCCCCGCTCGGCCGCGCCGAGGTCACCGTGACGATCGACAACTCCGACAACGCGCTGCCGATCGAGTACTCCGAGGTGTCGATCACCCGCCGGATGTTCCGCGACGGTGCCAGCGAGTACGAAATCAACGGCAGCGGTTGCCGTTTGATGGATGTGCAGGAGTTGCTCTCCGACTCTGGCATCGGCCGCGAGATGCACGTCATCGTCGGCCAGGGCAAACTCGCCGAGATCCTCGAGTCGCGGCCGGAGGACCGGCGCGCGTTCATCGAGGAAGCCGCCGGGGTGCTCAAGCACCGCAAGCGCAAGGAAAAGGCGGTCCGCAAGCTCGACGCGATGTCCGCCAACCTTGCCCGGCTGACCGACCTGACGACCGAGTTGCGCCGCCAGCTCAAGCCCCTGGGCCGCCAAGCTGAGATGGCCCGTCGCGCCCAGACCATCCAGGCCGACCTGCGCGATGCCAGGCTTCGGCTGGCCGCCGATGACCTGGTCAGCCGCAAGGCCGAGTTCGACAACACCGATCAGGCCGAGACCACCCTGCGCCGCGAACACGACGACGCCGCCAACCGGCTCGAAGCGAAAACCGTCGAACTGAACGCGCACGAAACGGCGGTCAATACCCTCAGCGAGCGCGCCGAGGCCGCCCAGCAGACCTGGTTCCGGCTCTCAGCGCTGGCCGAACGGCTCAGCGCGACCGTGCGCATCGCCAGCGAGCGCGCACAGCACCTCGACGCCGAGCCCGAAGCGTCCAGCGGTCCCGACCCAGAGGCCCTCGAGGCCCAAGCCGAAGAGGTCGCTGCCCAGGAGCGGCAACTGCTCGACGAGCTGGCCCAATCGCGCACCCGGCTGGAGGCGGCCCGCACCGAACTCACCGAGCGCGAACGCATCGCAGCCGAAGCCGAGCGCGCCCACCTGGCCGCCGCCCGCGCTGAGGCCGACCGCCGTGAAGGCCTGGCGCGGCTGGCCGGACAGGTCGACACCATGCGTACCCGCGTTGAATCGATCGACGAGACCGTGGCCCGCCTGTCCGTCGGCATCGAGGAAGCCGCTGCCAAAGCCCAGCAGACACAGGCCGAGTTCGAGACCGTCCAGACGCGCGTCGGTGAGCTCGACGCCGGCGAGGTCGGACTCGACGAACACCACGACCGCACGGTGGCCGCGCTCCGGCTGGCCGATGAACGCGTCGCCGAACTGCAGGCGGCCGAGCGCGGCGCCGAGCGTCAAGTGGCCTCGCTGCGGGCACGCATCGAGGCGTTGTCGGTCGGGCTGGATCGCAAGGACGGCGCGGCGTGGCTGCAGAAAAACCACGGCGGCGCAGGGCTTTTCGGGTCGATCGCCAATCTTCTGAAGGTGCGTCCCGGCTACGAGGTGGCGGTGGCCGCGGTGCTCGGCGCTGCCGCAGACGCCGTCGCCGCGGAGAACTTCGGCGCCGCCCGGTCGGCCGTCGCGGCGCTGAAGGAATCCGACGGCGGCCGTGCGGCCATCGTGCTGGGCGACTGGCCCCACCAGGCGGCGCCGGCCGTCGGGAACCCGCCCGACGGCGCGGTGTGGGCGATCGACCTGGTCGAGGCGCCGTCGCGGCTGCAGGGTGCGGTCACGGCGATGCTGTCCGGCGTCGCGGTGGTGCGCGACCTGACCGCCGCGCTGGATCTCGTCGCGGCACGTCCGCGGCTTCGCGCGGTCACCTCCGACGGCGACCTCGTCGGCGCGGGGTGGATCAGCGGCGGCTCAGACCGGAAGCCCAGCACGCTGGAGATCACCTCCGAGGTCGAGAAGGCACGCGCCGAGCTGATCGACGCCGAGAAGCAGGCCGGCGAGCTGTCGGCCGCGTTGTCCGGCGCGCTGGTCGAGCAGGCGTCCCGCCAGGACGCCGCCGAGCAGGCACTCGCCGCGCTCAACGAGTCCGACGCAGCGATCTCGGCGATATACGAGCAACTCGGCAGGCTCGGGCAGGGCGCCCGGGCGGCCGACGACGAGTGGCAGCGGCTCATCCAGCAGCGCAACGAGCTGGAGGCCGGCCGCGCCCAGACCGTCGACGAACTCACCCAACTCGAGCAGCGTCTGCACAACGCCCAACAGGAGCCGATGTTCGAAGCGGAACCCGTCGATCGCCAGGCGTCGATGGCCGCGGCCGAACAGGCCCGCGCCGCCGAGGTGGAGGCGCGGCTGACTGTGCGCACCGCCGAAGAACGCACGAATGCCGTTCGCGGACGGGCGGATTCGTTGCGACGGGGGGCGGCCGCCGAACGTGAGGCCCGGCTGCGTGCGCAGCGCGCCCGCGAGGCACGCGAACACGCGGCGGCGGTCGCGGCGGCGGTGGCCGAATCCGGACGCCTTGTCGCGCAACGGCTGACCGCCGCAGTCGCCGTCGCATCCCGTGCCCGCGACGAGGTCGCCGCCGAACGCCAGCATCGGGCCGGCGCGCTGGCGAAGGCGCGTGAAGAAGTCAACGAACTCAGCGTCGAGATCACCGCACTTACAGATGCGCTGCACCGCGACGAAGTCGCCAAAGCCCAAGCTGCCCTTCGCATTGAGCAGCTCGAGCAGCACGCTCTCGAACAGTTCGGGATGGCGGCCGACGACCTCATCGCCGAATACGGGCCCGACGTGGCGCTGCCGCCGTCGGAGCTGGAGATGGCCGAGTACGAACAGGCGCGCGAACGCGGCGAGCAGGTAACCGCGTCGGCGCCGATGCCGTTCGACCGGGCCACCCAGGAGCGCCGCGCCAAGAAGGCCGAGCGTGAGCTCAACGAGTTGGGCCGCGTCAATCCGCTTGCGCTGGAAGAGTTCGCGGCCTTGGAGGAGCGTTACAACTTCCTGTCGACTCAGCTCGAGGACGTCAAGGCGGCTCGCAAGGACCTGCTGGACGTCGTCGCCGATGTCGACGCCCGCATACTGCAGGTGTTCACTGAGGCCTACGTCGACGTGGAACGCGAATTTCGCGACGTGTTTTCGGCGTTGTTCCCCGGCGGCGAGGGCAGGCTGCTGCTCACCGATCCCGACGACATGCTGACCACCGGCATCGAGGTCGAGGCCCGTCCCCCCGGCAAGAAGATCAAGCGGCTGTCGCTGCTGTCCGGTGGTGAGAAATCGCTGACCGCGGTGGCCATGCTGGTGGCGATCTTCCGTGCGAGGCCGTCGCCGTTCTATGTGATGGACGAGGTGGAGGCCGCGCTCGACGACGTGAACCTGCGCCGGCTGCTTGGGCTCTTCGACCAGCTGCGCAGCCAGTCGCAGCTCATCGTCATCACGCACCAGAAGCCGACGATGGAGGTTGCCGACGCTTTGTATGGCGTCACGATGCGCGACGACGGCATCACCGCGGTGATCTCGCAGCGCATGCGCGGCCAGGAACTGGTCGGCGCCACCAACTAGTTGTCGAACGTGCACGTTCGACGCGGCTCTAGCGGATCTCGGTAACCCCGCGACGCCTCAGTGCCGCCAAATTCGCTGCGCCGCAGGCATGCAGGCAGACCAATAGTTCGTCGATGAACCGTTGCAACCAATCCACAACGGCGGCAGGAGATTCGATCGCGGGCGCCAGCAGCGGCCGTGCCACCGCCACAGCGTCGGCGCCCATCGCCAATACCTTGGCGGCGTCCATGCCGGTGCGGATGCCGCCCGACGCGACGGTCGGCACATCGGGCAGCGTGTGCCGCACCTCCAGCAGTGCGTCGGCGGTCGGGATGCCCCACTCGGCCAGCGCAGGGTGGCGGATCTCGCCGTACCGCACGAACTGCTCGACCCGTGCCCACGACGTGCCACCCGCGCCTGCGACGTCGACGGCCGCGATCGGGCAGTCGACCAACTCCGCGGCGGCCGCCGCACCGATGCCGTGGCCGACCTCCTTCAGCATCACCGGATAGCCGATCGACCCTGCGATGTGGCGCAATCGCGAGATCGAGCCGGAGAAGTCGGTGTCGCCCTCGTGCTGCATCGCCTCCTGCAGCGGATTGGTATGCACGGCAAGGGCATTGGCGCCGACGCGGTCGAGCGCCTTGACGAGGTCGGGGACCACGACCTCGTTGAGCTGGGCCAGCCCGATGTTCCCGATGAGCAGCACATCGGGTGCCACGTCGCGGACGCTGAACGACGTAGATGCCGACTCGCTGTCGAGCATGATGCGCTGCGAGCCGAGCATCATGCCGACGCCGAGTTGCTGGGCCGCCGTGGCCAGATTGCGGTTGATGGTTCCCGACAGCTCGGCCCCGCCGGTCATCGCGCCGATCAGCACCGGCGCATGCAACCGCGCGCCCAGGAAATCGGTGGCCAGGTCGACGCTGCCCAGATCGGTCTGGGTGAGGGCGTTGTACGGCAACCGGTAGCGCTCCAGCCCGGTGGTGACCGTCTGATAGTCGACCGCCTCGGACAGGCACACGTCGATGTGGCGCCGTTTGCGGGTCTCCATGCCGCCGGGGTCGAGCGTCACCGGCTATCCACCCTGAGACAATGGCGTGGTGTCGGAAGGTCTGTGGATCGCAATCGCGGTCATTGCTGTCCTGGTCGTGGTTGCGCTGGTCGTCGGGCTGGTGCGGTACCGGCGTCGACGGGTCAGCTTGTCGTCTGCAGACACTGCCACTCCCATCGACCGGTCCGGCGGGTATACCGCGTCCTCAGGGATCACGTTCAGCCAGTCAGCGCCTGCTGAGCCGGTCGAACGCATCGATACCAGCGGGCTGCCCGCCGTCGGCGATGATGCCACCATCCCGCGCGACGCGCCGACGCGACCCATCGCCGACGTCCCGCTGCCCGAACCGTCCGTTGAGCCCGCTGAAGCACCGGCGCCTCCGGTCGAAACTGAGGCGGAAGCACCGGCTGCGCCGGAAATTCAGGCGGAAGCACCGGCTGCGCTTGATGTCGGCGCCATCGCGCCTCCGGAAGGCAGATTGGATCGGCTGCGCGGGCGACTGGCCAAGTCGCAGAACACGCTGGGCCGCGGCATGCTCGGCCTGCTCGGCGCCGGCGACCTCGACGAGGAGTCCTGGGAGGCCGTCGAGGACACGCTGCTGATCGCCGATCTGGGGCCCGTCGTCACCGAATCGGTCGTGTCCTCGCTGCGGTCGCGGATGGCCAGCAGCCGCGTGCGCACCGAGGCCGACGCCCGTGCGGTGGTGCGCGATGTGCTCATCGAGGAGCTGCAGCCCGACCTCGACCGCTCGATCAAGGCGCTGCCGCACGACGACAAGCCGTCCGTGCTGCTGGTCGTCGGGGTTAACGGCACCGGTAAGACGACGACGGTCGGCAAGCTGGCCCGCGTCCTGGTCGCCGATGGCCGCCGCGTGGTGCTCGGCGCCGCCGACACCTTCCGCGCCGCCGCGGCCGACCAGCTGCAGACCTGGGCATCCCGGGTGGGTGCCGAGGTGGTGCGTGGGGCCGAGGGTGCCGACCCGGCGTCGGTGGCGTTCGACGCCGTCGACAAGGGCATCGACTCCGGCGCCGACGTCGTCGTCATCGACACCGCCGGGCGGCTGCACACCAAGACCGGTCTGATGGATGAACTCGGCAAGGTCAAGCGGGTGGTGAGCAGGCGCGCGAAGGTCGACGAGGTGCTGCTGGTGCTCGACGCCACGATCGGTCAGAACGGCCTGCCTCAGGCCCGGGTGTTTGCCGAAGTCGTCGATATCACCGGCCTCGTGTTGACGAAACTCGACGGCACGGCAAAGGGCGGGATCGTCTTCCGCGTGCAGCAGGAATTGGGTGTTCCGGTCAAGCTCGTCGGTCTCGGTGAAGGCCCCGACGATCTCGCTCCGTTCGAGCCCGCGGCTTTCGTCGATGCGCTGCTTGGGTAACAAACACTCGTCAAGAAACGCGTGATGTAACACCGTCGAAACGCCGACCGCGTATCCGTTCACACGAGCGAAACACCGCAGCGTCTTAGACGAAACAACCACTCAGCATTGTCTTGGACCAGGTCAACGGTCGTAAAACGTTGCGGCTGTGGCATGTCGAAGGAGGAAACTGCGAGTGGACCAATTCCCGATATTGGGTCAGCCGGACACCGGCGACACAGCGTGGATGCTGGCAAGCTCCGCGCTCGTGTTGTTGATGACGCCCGGCCTGGCGTTCTTCTACGGCGGCATGGTGCGCGCCAAGGGCGTGCTCAACATGCTGATGATGAGCATCAGCGCCATGGGCGTTGTCACTGTGCTGTGGGTTCTCTACGGCTACTCGATGTCCTTCGGTAATGATGTCGCGAACCTGATCGGTGATCCGACGCAGTACTGGGGGCTGAAGGGGCTCATCCACGGAAACGCTGTCGCGGCCGATGCCGCCAACGGCGTCGCTGCGGTAGACCTTCCACTCGCAGGCACGATTCCCCAGCTGGTGTTCGTGATGTTCCAGCTGATGTTCGCCATCATCACTGTGGCGTTGGTCTCCGGTGCGGTCGCCGACCGGTTGAAATTCGGCGGCTGGCTGGTCTTTGCGGCTCTGTGGGCGACCTTCGTCTACTTCCCGGTCGCCCACTGGGTCTTCGCTTTCAACGGGTTCACCGCAGAGCACGGTGGCTGGATCGCGAACAAACTCAAGGCGATCGACTTCGCCGGTGGCACCGCGGTCCACATCAACTCGGGCGCAGCCGGTCTGGCATTGTGCCTGGTGCTCGGCAGGCGCAAGGGCTGGCCGACGTCGCCGATGCGGCCCCACAACCTGCCGTTCGTGATGCTTGGTGCCGGCTTGCTGTGGTTCGGGTGGTACGGGTTCAACGCCGGTTCCGCCATCAGTTCCGGCGGTATCGCGGCGTCGACGTTCGTGACGACAACCGTGGCGACCGCCACCGCGATGCTTTCCTGGCTGCTCGTCGAGCGGATCCGCGACGGCCACGCCACCTCGCTCGGTGCCGCATCGGGCATCGTCGCCGGGCTGGTCGCCATCACGCCGTCCTGTTCGTCGGTCAACGTGCTGGGCGCGCTTGTGGTCGGATTCCTCGGCGGCGCGATCTGCGCTCTTGCTGTCGGTTTGAAGTTCAAGTTCGGTTTCGATGACGCGCTCGACGTGGTCGGTGTGCACATGATCGGCGGTCTGACGGGCACCTTGCTCATCGGCTTTGTGGCCGCACCGCAAGCTCCGGCGGCCGTCAAGGGTCTGTTCTACGGTGGCGGATTCGATCAGCTGTGGCGCCAGGCAGTCGGTGCGTTCGCGGTTCTGGCGTACTCATTCATCGTGACGACTATCTTGGCGTTGATCCTGAAGTACACCATCGGCCTACGTCTCAGCGAAGAAGACGAGGCCAGCGGCATTGACGAGGCCGAACACGCCGAGACTGGTTACGATTTCGTGCCAGTTGGCGGTGGCTCAGTGCTCGCCCATGTCGGCGCGGAGGAATGAGGAACATGAAGCTGATTACTGCGATCGTCAAGCCGTTCACGCTCGAAGACGTCAAGACGGGCCTCGAACAGACGGGCATTCTCGGGATGACCGTCAGCGAGGTGCAGGGCTACGGACGTCAGAAGGGCCACACCGAGGTCTACCGCGGCGCCGAGTACTCGGTTGACTTCGTGCCGAAGGTGCGGGTGGAGGTCGTCGTCGACGATTCCGCGGTCGACAAGGTGGTGGATGTCATCGTCCAGGCCGCACGGACCGGGAAGATCGGTGACGGCAAGGTGTGGGTGAGCCCCGTCGAGACGGTGGTCCGCGTCCGCACCGGTGAGCGGGGGTCCGACGCCCTTTGAGCCGCATCTGAAATGAGAGGTCGTCTCCCGGCCGTGCACCGTGAGCGTTTATAGGCAAAGCCGGGAGGGACTCGAAATGACAAAGCAGACACCAGATCCCGCCGCCGACGCTCCCCATGCAAGCAGTGGGCCCACTCGATGGGAGGCCCCGGCGGCGGGCTCGTTACGCCCCGCAACAGATTTGGCGGCCGCATCCGGACAGCTGCTCTCCAGCAGTGCGCGTCAATTGGATTCGGCCGCGCTGCGCGGCGCGCTGCTGGACTTGCATGATTTCTGGCTCACCACAAAGGCCAGCGAGATCGGCGTCACCGCCACAAGTGGGTTCGCGATCGTCGCCACCGGTGGTCTGGGGCGGGGAGAGCTGCTGCCGTACTCGGACCTCGATTTGATGCTGCTGCACGACAACATGCCCCATGACATCGTCAGTCAGGTAGCCGAATTACTCTGGTACCCGTTGTGGGATGCGAACATTCGCATCGACCACAGTGTGCGCACCGTGCCCGAGGCGCTGCAGGTCGCGGGCGACGATATCTCCGCGGGCCTGGCCATGCTGGAGGCGCGCCACATTGCGGGCGACTCCGACCTGTCGTCATTGCTGATCGGCGGAGCCCGTCGGCAGTGGCGCACCGGAGTAGCCTCGCGTTTCGACGAACTCGTCGAGCACACACAGTCGCGGTGGCAGCGCAGCGGTCAGATCGCCCACCGCGCCGAACCTGACTTGAAGTGCGGCCGCGGCGGCCTGCGCGACGTGCAGCTGCTCAACGCCCTGGCGATCGCGCAACTCGCCGACGTTTATCCGAGCCGTTCGTTGGCATCGCCGACCGGCACGCTGGGCGAGGCGCATCTGGCGCTGCTCAACGTGCGCACCGAACTGCACCGGGTGTCTGGTCGCGGCAGGGAACTGCTGCTGGCCCAGCACGCTGATGAGATCGGCGCTGCGCTGCACATCGGTGACCGATTCGACTTGGCGCGTACGCTCTCTGACGCCGCGCGCACGGTCAGCTACTACGTCGACGCCGGGCTGCGGACCGCGGCCAACGCGCTGCCCCGCCGCGGGTTGGCAGCCTTCAAGCGGCCCGTGCGCCGTCCCCTTGACGAGGGTGTCATCGAGTTCGCAGGCGAGGTGATCCTGGCCCGTGACGCCCGACCGGAGCGCGACCCCGGCCTCATCCTGCGGGTGGCCGCCGCCTCGGCCACCACCGGCCTGCCGGTCGCGGTGTCGACCCTTGCCCGGCTCACCGAGACCGCGCCCGAGCTGCGCACGCCGTGGCCGCGCCAGGCACTGAAGGATCTATTGGTGATGCTGGCCGCCGGTCCGACGGCGGTGGCCACCATCGAGGCGCTAGACCGAACCGGGTTGTGGGGCAGGCTCTTCCCGGAGTGGGGCGCAGTGCGCGACTTACCCCCGCGCGACGTGGTACACATCTGGACCGTCGACCGCCACCTCGTCGAAACCGTTTCGCGGGCAAGCGCATTCACCACCCGGGTAGCCCGTCCCGACCTGCTGCTGCTTGGTGCGCTGTGCCACGACATCGGCAAGGGCCGCGGCGGGGATCACAGCATCATCGGCGCCGAATTGGCCACCCAGATCGGTACCCGGCTGGGTCTGTGGCCGTCGGATGTCGATGTGCTGTCGAAGGTGGTGCGTCATCACCTGCTGCTGCCGCACACCGCGACGCGGCGTGATCTGCAGGACCCGAAGACCATCGCGGCGGTGGTCGACGCTCTCGACGGCGACCCCGTGCTGCTGGAGCTGCTGCACGTGCTGGCCGAGGCGGACTCGCTTGCCACAGGTCCCGGTGTGTGGGGCGACTGGAAGGCGTCGCTGATCGGCGATCTGGTGCGGCGCTGCCGGTTGGTGATGGCGGGCGAGCCACTGCCGAAGCCCGATCCCATTGACCCGCGCTATCTTTCGTTGGCCGCCGATGTCGGCGTGCACGTCGAGATGACCCCTGGCGACAGCCCGCACATCTACAACGTGACCATGATCGCACCGGATCGGCGGGGGCTGCTGTCCAAGGCCGCCGGCGTGCTGGCGCTCAATTCGCTGCGCGTGCACTCGGCGTCGGTGAACGGTTACGACGGCTCGGCCATCAACACCTTCGTGGTGTCACCGCATTTCGGTTCACCACCTGCCGCCGAGCTGTTGCGCCAACAGTTCATCCTCGCCCTCGATGGTGAACTCGACGTGCTGGCGTCACTGGACAAGCGCGACCGCGACGCCGCGCAGCACGGCACCACCCGAGCCGGCGAAGTGCCGGACGCGGTGCCGATCAACCACGTGGCGGCGCCACCCAAGATCCTGTGGTCCGAGGGGCCGCAGCCGGGTGAACTCGTGGTGCAGATCCGCGCCACCGACCGCGCCGGCCTGCTGGCGAGGTTGACGGCGGTATTCGAGCGCGACGGCGTGGACATCGCATGGGCAAAGGTCACCACGCTGGGTTCGTCGGTCGTCGACGTGTTCAGCATCACAGCCGTCGGAGACGGCGATTCAGCCGGAGCGCCGACTTCGGTCAACGGTTCGATCCGCGACGAGCTCGAGCACGACCTCTACGCCGTGCTGCCTGCGCCCGCACCCGCGAAGCCGGTGTCCGAAGCCAGCTAGGCTGAACGGCGTGTTTGAATCGCTCTCCGACCGGTTGACCGGCGCCCTGCAGGGGCTGCGCGGCAAGGGCCGGCTGACCGACGCCGACATCGACGCGACCACCCGCGAGATCCGGCTGGCGCTGCTCGAAGCCGATGTCTCGCTGCCCGTGGTGCGCGAGTTCGTCGCCCGCATCAAAGACCGCGCCAAGGGCGCCGAGCTCTCCGGTGCGCTCAACCCGGCCCAGCAGGTTGTCAAGATCGTGAACGACGAGCTGATCGGCATCCTCGGCGGCGAAACCCGTCAACTCACGTTCGCCAAGACGCCGCCGACGGTGATCATGCTCGCCGGCCTGCAAGGTTCCGGTAAGACCACGCTGGCCGGCAAGCTCGCGAAATGGCTTCGGGACCAAGGACATACGCCCCTCCTGGTGGCGTGCGACCTGCAAAGGCCCGGAGCGGTCAACCAGCTGCAGATCGTCGGCGAGCGCGCAGGCGTGCAGGTGTTCGCGCCGCACCCAGGGGTGTCGACAGCGGGCTCCGAACAGGCAGGCCACGGCGACCCGGTCGCCGTCGCCGCGGAGGGCCTGGCCGAGGCCAAGGCCAAGCACTACGACGTCGTCATCGTCGACACCGCCGGCCGGCTCGGCATCGACGAGGAGCTGATGGGCCAGGCATCGGCGATCCGCGACGCCGTCGAACCCGACGAAGTGATATTCGTGCTTGACGCCATGATTGGCCAAGACGCCGTCACCACGGCCGGAGCCTTCCGCGAGGGCGTCGGATTCACCGGCGTGGTGCTGACCAAGCTCGACGGCGACGCCCGCGGTGGCGCGGCGCTGTCGGTGCGCGAGGTCACCGGGGTGCCGATCCTGTTTGCATCCGCCGGCGAGAAGCTCGAGGACTTCGACGTCTTCCACCCGGACCGGATGGCCGGCCGCATCCTGGGCATGGGCGACGTGCTCACGCTCATCGAGCAGGCCGAGCAGGTCTTCGATGCGCAGCAGGCCGAAGCCGCGGCCGCCAAGATCGGCTCGGGCGAGCTGACCCTGGAGGACTTCCTCGAGCAGATGCTTGCCATCCGCAAGATGGGCCCGATCGGCAACCTGCTGGGCATGCTGCCCGGTGCGGGCCAGATGAAGGAGGCGCTGGCCGCCGTCGACGACAGCCAGCTCGACCGGGTGCAGGCGATCATCCGCGGCATGACGCCGGCCGAGCGGACCGACCCCAAGATCATCAACGCATCGCGCCGGCTGCGCATCGCCAACGGCTCGGGCGTGACGGTGTCGGAGGTCAACCAGCTCGTCGACCGGTTCTTCGAGGCTCGCAAGATGATGTCGCAGATGGCCGGTCAGATGGGAATGCCATTCGGGCGCAAGGGTTCTGCCCGCAAGGCCGCCAAGAACAAGAAGAAGGGCAAGAAGGGCGGACGCGGGCCGACACCGCCGAAGACGCGTGGGCCCTTTGGGCCCGAAACAAACCCGGCCATGCCCCCGGGCTTCCCGGATCTGTCGAACATGCCGAAGGGTCTGGACGAGCTGCCACCCGGCCTGGCCGACATCGACTTGTCGAAGCTGAAGTTCCCTAGGAACTAGCCATGAGCGCTTGCGCGAAGAGCAGACGGTAGCGCGGGTGCGTCTTCATATCCGCGGCCGTGGGTTGCCCGATGGCGAACCGGTGGAGTGGTGGATCGTCGATGGCACGCTGAGCGCCGAACCGGTCAAAGACGCCCAGACGATGTTCGACGGTGGCTGGATCGTGCCGGGCCTGGTCGACGCGCACTGCCATGTCGGGCTCGGAGAACACGGCGCAATCGACCTCGACGAGGCGATCACCCAGGCGGAGACCGAACGCGACGCGGGTGCGCTGCTTCTGCGCGACGCCGGCTCACCGACCGACACCCGCAGCCTCGACGATTACGACGACCTGCCGCGGATCATCCGGGCGGGCAGGCACCTCGCCAGGCCGAAGCGCTACCAGCGCGGCTATGCGATCGAGTTGGACGACGAATCGCAGTTGCCCGACGCCGTGGCCGAACAGGCGCGGTGGGGCGACGGCTGGGTGAAGCTGGTCGGCGACTGGATCGACCGCGATACCGGCGACCTGGCGCCGCTGTGGTCCGACGAGATCCTCAAGCAGGCGATCGACGCCGCCCACGACAACGGCGCGCGGGTCACCGCCCACGTGTTCAGCGAGGACGCCCTGCCCGGCCTGATCAACGCCGGCATCGACTGCATCGAGCACGGCACCGGGCTGACCGATAACACCATCGAGCTGATGGTCGAGCGCGGCACCGCGCTGGTGCCCACGCTGATCAACGTCGAGAACTTCCCCGGCATCGCCGACGCGGCGGAGAAGTATCCGACCTATGCACGGCACATGAGGGACCTCTACGCCGCGTGCTATCCGCGCATTGGCGCCGCGCGCGAAGCAGGCATTCCTATCTACGCGGGCACCGATGCGGGCAGCAGGGTCGCGCACGGCCGGATCGGCGACGAGATCGAGGCCCTCGAGGGCATCGGGATGAGCCCGACCGAGGCGCTGGGGGCCGCATCGTGGACCACCCGTGAGTGGTTGGGACGGCCGGGCCTGGAGCACGGGGCCAGTGCCGACTTGGTCCTCTACGCCGACGACCCGCGCTCGGGTCCCGACGTGATCAACAATCCGGACGTGGTGATCCTGCGCGGCAGGGCTTACTAGAGCGAAAATGGGCACATGCCAAAGGTGTTGTTATTGACCGGCGACGCCGCCGAGGATCTCGAAGTGATGTACCCCTACCAGCGCCTGCTGGAGGAGGGATACGAGGTCGACGTCGCCGCACCGACCGTGAAGACTTTGCAGTTCGTCGTCCACGACTTCGTTGACGGCTTCGATACGTACACCGAGAAGCCGGGCCGTTCGTGGCCGGCCGATGTCGCATTCGCCGACGTGAATCCGTCCGATTATGTTGCGGTGGTGGTGCCCGGCGGGCGGGCACCCGAGTACCTCCGCAACGATCCCGACGTCCGCCGGATCCTCAAGCACTTCTTCGATGCCGGTGCCCCAGTGGCCGCGCTGTGTCACGGACCGCTGATGCTCGCCGCCGCTGGTCTGCTGGAGGGCCGTCGCAGCTCGGCGTACCCGGCACTTGCCATCGACGTCGAGACGGCGGGCGGGACGTTCGTCGACGGACCTGATGTGGTCGACGGAAACCTGGTGACCGGGCGGGCATGGCCCGACCATCCGCAGTGGTTTCGGCCGTTCATGGAACAGCTCCGCAAGATCGCGCCGGTCGGCTGACATCGACTCGGGTGAGCCCCACCGGCGGCTCCCGTGTGCGCACGCGAGTCAGCCGTACTGGCTGAAGCCCCAATCGAGCAGACCGATCGCCTGACCGTACCTGTCTCCCGAGCCGTACATCTGCACGACGACCAGGCTGTGGCCGTTGCGCGGTGCGGCGGCGACGAAGGTGTGGCGCGCCAGGTCCGTGAAGCCGGTCTTGCCAACCAGCGTGCCGGGATAACGCTTCAGCAACTCGTTCTGGTTGACGATCTCGTGCGGGCCGTCGTCGGTGGGGAAGAGCGACGACGGCTGGCGCACGATCGCGGCGAAGGCCGGATACCGTAGCGCGGCGCGGTAGATCACCGCCAGATCGAATGGCGTCGTCACCGACTCCATGCCGGGACCGTCCAGACCCGACGGTGAGGCGGCGTGGGTGTCGCGTGCACCCAGCGCGACTGCCTTGGCGTTCATTCTCGCGACCGCGGCCTGATATCCGCCGAGTCCCTCGGCCAGGGTGTTGGCGGCGTCGTTGCCCGACACCAGCATCAGCCCATCGAGCAGCTGACGCACCGTGTAAGCTCGCCCCTCCTTGACCCCGGCGCACGAGCACTCCACGTCTGTATTCCCGGGTTTCGCGACGATCACTGCATTGAGCGGCAACTGATCGAGTACGACCATCGCAAGCAACGCCTTGATGGTGCTGGCCGATGCGTACGGATCATATGGGTTGCGGGAAGCCAGAATTCGCCCGTTATCCAGGTCGGCCAGCAGCCATGCCTGTGCCTAGGCCCTGCGGAATCTCCAGCGCACCCGCGGGTTCGATGCCGGGCTCGGCGCATACTGGGGGAGCGACGAGCACGGTCGCCGACAGCGTGATGGTGAACGCGGCCAACAACTTTCGCACGGGCGCCGAGCGTACTCAGCACGTTCGCCGGCGAGGTCTCGGATGCGTTGCGATTCAGCAACTTAAAGTGAGCCGACGCTGACTCTCGGGTCCTGAGCGAAGCCCCAGTCCAGCAGCCCGGCGGCCTGATCCCAGTAGGTCGGGCCTCCCTCTTTGATCAGCCCGTACATCATCGCGATCACCAGTCGACGCCCGCCTCGGTCGGCGGCGGCGACGAACGTCTTCTTGGCCGCGTCGGTGAAACCGGTCTTGCCGCCGATCGTGCCCGGATAGCGGTGCAGCAGCTCATCCTCATTGACCAGCGGCTTCTCGCCCGCATCGGTCGGGAACATCGCCACCGGTTGCGAGGTGATCTGGGCGAACATGGGATTGGCCATCGCGGCGCGGAAGATGATTGCCAGGTCCCGCGGAGTGGTGAACCCGGAGCCGCCCGGCCCGTCCAGCCCCGACGGCGTTGACGCGTGCGTATTCATCGCGCCGATCGATGCCGCTTTGGCGTTCATCTTGGCCACCGCGGCGTCGTAGCCGCCGATCATGTCGGCGAGCGCATTGGCCGCGTCGTTACCTGACATCAGCAGCACTGCGTCAAGCAGCTGGCGCGCGGTGTACGTACGGCCCGGTTTGATACCCGCGCAGCTGCACTCGACATGTGCGTCGGCCTCGGTACCGACGACGGTCGCATCCAGGCTGGGAAGCTCCTCGAGCGCGGTGAGCGCGAGCAGCGTCTTGATCGTGCTCGCCGGGGGGTGGGCGACGTCCATCTCGCGCCCGGCCAGCACCTGGCCCGTGTCCATGTCGGCGACAATCCACGCCGGAGCGGGGCCATCAGGGACCGGCACGCTTCCGGCGGGTTGGATGTCCGGCTCGGCCGAGGAGACCGGCGCGAGTGACAAAAGGACCAGACTCAGACAAGCGGCAATTACCGCGACGAACCTCCCCATGGAACCAGCAGCTTAACCCTCGCGCCTGAATGCACTCTGGAGCGGTGTTGAATCGACCGCATGCTGAGTCAGCAGGAGATGTCGGATCGATTCGAGATTCAGCAGCTGCTGATCGACTATTCGACGGCGATCGATCGACGACGATTCGACGACCTCGACCGCGTGTTCACGGAAGACGCGTACATCGACTATCGCGCCATGGGCGGCATCGACGGCCGGTATCCCGAGGTGAAGGCGTGGCTAGCGCAGGTGCTGCCCAACTTTCCGGCCTATGCTCACATGCTGGGCAACTTCGACGCACGCGTCGACGGTGACACCGCGTGGTCGCGGACCATCTGCTTCAACCCGATGGTGCTGGGCGGTGATCAAAAGCAGATCTTGTTCTGCGGACTGTGGTACCAGGACGAATTTGTCCGCACACCCGCGGGCTGGCGGATGAGCCGCCGCGTCGAGACCAAGTGCTTCGACAAGGTGGTCTAGCCAGCCGGCCTGGCAAGTGCTATCGCCCATCAACATCCTGGTGTCGATCTCGGTAAGAGCTGTATGAACGTCAGCCGGCGCGACGAGCGATGAGCAGGTATCGGGGCATCGGCTTCTCGTCGATCCCGCGCTGCCAGACCTGCAGGCCCGAATTTTCAAGGGCCGCAGCGATATAGCCGACGGGGCGAATGGTGAAACCGAGCTGGCCGGCCACCGTGGACAACAACCGCTCGCGCAAGGACCTCATGGGTCCAGCCTGACGCTCACCGCACCAGCCGACGCCCGGCGCTGGCGACCGCGTTCTTGATTCGGTCCGAGACGTACACGGAGACGAAGACGTTGAAGATGTCCTCCCGCAGCCGGGTCAGCTTGGAGCTCGTGATGCGCCACTGTCCGTCCACCTTCTCGTAGGTCTCGTGGTAGTGGCCGTAGCCGCGTAGATTCACCCCGGGCGCCAACCGGACCACGTCTTCGAGCGCCCATATGCCTCGCGCGGTCGTCGCGGACGTCAGCTCGATCTCCGGCGCGTGCACCTGGTGCGCGGTGGCCCGGTTCCCAAGGCTTTTGTGAGTGAACGCGACGAAATCGTCGGCGCCGCGGATCACCTTGCCGCCGGCCTGCGAGGTGTCGCTGAGAAGGTCGTCGGCGAAGATCCCGCGCCATGCCTCCCAGTCCTTGGTGTCCAGGTACCGGCAGTACCGGGCCTTCAACTGCTTGATCGCCTCGATCTCCAGCAGGGCAGCGGCGTCATCCATAGCGAAAGCGTGACACTTTCACGATGATTTGTAAAGGTCGATGGTTGACCTCCCGGGCGGATTTCCACCGGTAGGGACTGTTCTGGCACAATGGTCGGCTGTCTGCCGCGCGACTACGGCTGCGCGGCGGTCACACACGTACGGCAAAACCGGATCCGGGCAACCCGCCTGAGATCGCTGAATTGCAGCGTGGCAATCACAGGAGAGATCGCTTCATCATGGCTGTCAAGATCAAGCTCACCCGGCTTGGCAAGATCCGCAATCCCCAGTACCGCATCGCCGTCGCCGACTCGCGCACCCGCCGCGACGGCCGCGCGATCGAGGTCATCGGCCGCTACCACCCGAAGGAAGAGCCGAGCCTCATCGAGATCGACTCGGAGCGGGCCCAGTACTGGCTCGGCGTCGGCGCCCAGCCGACCGAACCCGTTCTGCAACTGCTGAAGATCACCGGCGACTGGCAGAAGTTCAAGGGTCTGCCCGGCGCGGAGGGCACGCTGAAGGTCAAGGAGCCCAAGCCCAGCAAGCTGGATCTGTTCAACGCCGCGCTGGCCGAAGCCGACGGTGCGCCGTCCGGCGTGGCGACCCAGCCCAAGAAGAAGAAGGCGCCCACCAAGAAGGCCGCCGACACGGCCGCTGCCGCCACCGAGGCCGAGGCTGAGGCAGCCCCCGTTAAGGACGAGTCCGAGCCCGCGGCCGAGGGCGAGGACGCCACTGCGGCCGGCGCCACCGAGAGCTGAGCGCCGCCATGAGCTCTGTCGTCGTTGACGCCGTCGAGCACCTGGTCCGCGGGATCGTGGACAACCCCGACGATGTCCGGGTCGACATGGTGACCAGCCGCCGCGGCCGCACTGTCGAGGTGCATGTGCACCCCGACGACCTCGGCAAGGTCATCGGCCGTGGCGGCCGCACCGCGACCGCGCTGCGCACGCTGGTCGCCGGCATCGGCGGCCGCGGCATCCGCGTCGACGTGGTGGACACCGACCGATAGCTGCATGGACCTCGTAGTCGGGCGGGTCGTCAAGGCGCACGGCATCGCCGGCGAGGTCGTCATCGAGATCCGAACCGACGACCCCGACACCCGTTTCGCCCCCGGTTCGTCCTTGCGCGGCAGGCCATCGCGGGGCGGCCCCGAAGGCCGCTATACCATCGAGTCGGTCCGTGACCACGGCGGTCGGCTGCTTGTGCGGCTCGACGGGGTGGCGGACCGCAAGGCCGCCGAGTCGTTGAGGGGCACGGTGTTCGTCGTCGACTCCGAGGATCTGCCGCCCATCGAGGATCCCGACGAGTTCTACGATCATCAGCTCGAGGGTCTGCAGGTGGTGACGACCACGGGCACGGCCGTCGGCTCAGTCGCCGAGGTATTGCACACCGCGGCAGGCGAATTGCTTTCGGTGCGTACCGAGGACGGCGAAGTGCTGGTGCCATTCGTCAGCGCCATTGTGACATCGGTATCGCTTGCCGAACAGACGATCGAGATCGACCCGCCAGAGGGTCTGCTGGAGCTGGGCTGACGATGCGTATCGACGTTGTCACGATCTTCCCGGACTACCTGGATCCGCTGCGACAGTCGTTGCCGGGCAAGGCGATTGAAGCCGGCATCATCGAGCTTTCGGTGCACGATCTGCGCCGCTGGACCCACGACGTACACCGGTCCGTCGACGACTCCCCGTACGGCGGCGGCCCCGGCATGGTGATGAAGGCGCCGGTGTGGGGGGAGGCGCTCGACGAAATCTGCTCGGACGAAACACTTCTGATCGTGCCGACCCCCGCGGGCCGGCTGTTCGATCAGGCCCACGCGCAACGCTGGAGCGCCGAGAAGCACCTGGTGTTCGCGTGCGGGCGATACGAGGGCATCGATCAACGTGTCGTCGACGATGCGGGGCGCCGGATGCGGGTCGAGGAGGTCTCGATCGGTGATTACGTGCTGCCGGGGGGCGAATCGGCCGCGCTGGTGATGATCGAGGCGATCGTCCGCCTGCTGCCCGATGTGCTCGGCAATCCTGCGTCGCACCAAGATGATTCGCATTCCAACGTCTTACTGGAGGGACCGAGCTACACCCGGCCGCCGACCTGGCGAGGGCTCGACGTGCCCGAGGTGCTGCTGTCGGGTGACCACGCCAAGATCGCGGCGTGGCGGCATGAACAGGGGCTGCAGCGCACAACGGAGCGTCGCCCCGATCTGCTCGACTAGATCCGGCCGCCCGGGAACATCGTCTTGACGGCCTGCGTGATGGTGTTGCGGGCGGTGCTGTCGTCGGTGGGCTGCATCGTGCCGATCGCCATCACATAGCGACGATCGGCGCCGATCACGCCGGTGGACATGTGCATCCAGTTCCCGCCGTTCCAGCAGCACATCCAGCCCTGCTTGACCGCGACCGGTTCGCCGTACAGGCCGTCGGGGATTCCGAACCGCTGCGGGTATCCGTCGATGCCGGTCGGGGTGGACTTGGCCAGGTTGCTGATGATGATCTGGGCGCGTTCGGGCGGCAGCCCGCCGCTGCCCTCCAGCAGCATGTCGTAATAGCGGACCAGGTCGGCGGTGGTGCTCATGGTGTTCCACCAATGCCCGTCGTACGGCGTCGTCGTCGAACCCAGCCCGTAGCGGGCGGCCACCCGGGTGATGATGGCGCTGCCGCCGCCACGATTCCAGAAATTCTCGGCCGCACTGTCGTCGGAGGACCGCAGCATGACGTCGAGCCCCGCGCGGTCGGCGGGGGAGAGCTGGATCTGTCCCTTCGCCTCCTGCAGTAGCAGGTCGTCTGCGATGAACAGCTTGGCCACCGACGCGATCGGGAGCGGGGCTCCGTTGCCGTTCGAGATGACCCGATCGGTGTTGCGGTCCAGCACGACGGCCGAAATCGTCGCTCCGGCCTTGGCCGCATCGGCGGTGGCCAGCTGTTCGCGGGCGATCAGGCCCTTGAAGGCCGCCGCAGGCTCATCGGGCGGGGATTCCGGCAGCGGGGCCTTGGTGCCGTTCGGTGCGATGACGGTCAGCTGGGATGCTGGGGGCTCCGGGGGCCTGCCGTATACCTTGGCTTCGCAACCGGCGGCGACGGGGACCGCAATGACGACGGCTGCGGTTGCCGTCACCAGTCTCGACGGCCGCCCTCGCATGGCCCTCCTCACGTGTTCTGAGCCGGATACAGGTTCGCCGCACGCCCCTACCGGTGGCCTAAGCCTAACCGGTGAGTGTCCCCAACGCGTGATTAGGCCGCTTGCGCATTTCGAGATTTCGGGAGGCAAGGATTTCACTGGAATGAGGCTCATCTGGCACAATTGAGCAGTTGTCCACGTGGGCCTACCCTCGCCCTCTGCGAGACGTCCCAGTACGCCCGAATAGATCGGCTCGGCGACGCGTCATACGCGACAGACGCCCGCAGCCGCCAACAGCAAGGAAGTGTCACCGATGAACACGCTGGACTTCGTCGATCAGATGTCGCTGCGCGACGACATCCCGGACTTCGGCCCCGGCGACACCGTCAATGTGCATGTCAAGGTCATCGAGGGTTCCAAGGAACGCATCCAGGTCTTCAAGGGTGTCGTCCTTCGCCGCCAGGGCGGCGGGATCCGTGAGACCTTCACCGTGCGTAAGGAAAGCTACGGCGTCGGCGTCGAGCGGACCTTCCCGGTGCATTCGCCCAACATTGACCACATCGACGTCGTCACCCGAGGCGACGTGCGCCGTGCGAAGCTGTACTACCTGCGCGAACTGCGTGGCAAGAAGGCGAAGATCAAGGAGAAGCGCTGACTTCGCCGACCGACGAGGTCTGATCCTTGGAAAGCGAGCGGCGCGGCGTTAAGCATCGCGCTGGCTACTCTGATGCGGTGACCGGATCCACGGAGCCCGACGACTCAGCCAACGAGCAGACGCTCGAGCCTGCGGACGCGGCGGTCGAAGACGCGAAGACGGACGAACCCAAGAAGCGCGGCGCGCTGCGGGAAGCGGCCATTCTCATCACCATCGCGGTGGTCCTGTACTACGTGATGCTGACGTTCGTCGCGCGGCCGTACCTGATCCCGTCCGAGTCGATGGAGCCGACGCTGCACGGGTGCAACGGGTGCACGGGCGACCGGATCATGGTGGACAAGCTCACCTACCGGTTCGGTTCGCCGCAGCCCGGTGACGTGATCGTGTTCAAGGGGCCGCCCAACTGGAACATCAGCTACAAGTCGATCCGCTCGAAGAACACCGCCGTGCGCTGGGTGCAGAACGCGCTCTCGTTCGTCGGCTTCGTCCCGCCCGACGAGAACGACTTGGTCAAACGCGTGATCGCGGTGGGCGGACAGACCGTCGAATGCCGCGCCGACACGGGCCTCACGGTGGACGGCAAGCGGCTCAAGGAGCCGTTCCTCGACCCGGCGACGATGATGGCCGACCCGAACGTCTACCCGTGCCTGGGCCCCGAATTCGGGCCGGTCAAGGTGCCCGACGGGCGGCTGTGGGTGATGGGCGACAACCGCACCCATTCGGCCGATTCGCGCGCGCACTGCGGCAATACGCCCGCCGACGCTCAGCGCGGGCTGTTATGCACGGGCGACCCGACGCCGGGAACGGTGCCGATAGACAATGTCATTGGAAAGGCACGGTTCATCGCCTGGCCGCCGTCGCGATGGGGTGGGGTCCACGCGGTGAACCCGCAGACTCAATAGGAGTGTTTGCACTTGCCGGCGACATGGCCTCCGCGAACGGTGATCCGGAAGTCTTCGGGCCTGCGCACCCTGGAGTCCGCGCTGTATCGCGGTGGGCTCGGCCCGGTGGCGGGCGTCGACGAGGTGGGCCGTGGTGCGTGTGCGGGCCCGCTGGTGGTGGCGGCGTGTGTGCTCGGGCCCAACCGACTGGAGAGCCTGGCGGCGCTCGACGACTCCAAGAAGCTCAACGAGAAGGAGCGCGAACGGCTGTTTCCGCTGATTCGCCGCTACGCGCTGGCCTATCACGTGGTGTTCATCCCGTCGGTCGAGGTGGATCGGCGGGGTGTGCATGTGGCGAATATCGAGGGCATGCGGCGTGCGGTGGCGGGCCTGTCGGTGCGGCCTGGTTATGTGCTGTCGGACGGGTTCCGGGTTCCGGGCTTGCCGATGCCGTCGCTTCCCGTGGTCGGTGGCGACGCGGCCGCGGCCTGCATCGCGGCGGCCAGTGTGCTGGCCAAGGTGAGTCGTGACCGGCTGATGGTCAAGATGGAGGCCGAACATCCGGGCTATGGGTTCGCCGAGCACAAGGGGTACAGCACTCCGGCCCATAGCGCGGCGCTGGCCGAGCTCGGGCCCTGCAGCCAGCACCGCTACTCGTTCATCAATGTGCGCCGGCTGGTGGCGGTCGAGGGCGAACTCGTGCCGGAGGACGCGCTAGACGCCGAGCCCGAGCAGCAGAGCCAACTCGGGTAGGGGAGAATGGGACTGCGATGAGCGGTTACGCGAAGAGCCGATGGCGCCGATGAGCGTTCACGCGAAGAGCGGTAGGCGCCGCTATATGAAGGACAGCTGAGCCGATGAGTGCCGAAGATCTCGAGAAGTATGAAACCGAGATGGAGCTCTCGCTCTACCGCGAATACAAGGACATCGTCGGGCAGTTCAGCTATGTCGTGGAGACCGAGCGGCGGTTCTACCTGGCCAACAGCGTGGAGCTGGTGCCGCGCAACTCCGAGGGCGAGGTCTACTTCGAGCTGCGGCTGGCCGACGCCTGGGTGTGGGACATGTACCGGCCTGCCCGGTTCGTGAAGCAGGTGCGGGTGATCACGTTCAAGGACGTGAACATCGAAGAGGTGGAAAAGCCCGAGCTGCGGTTGCCCGAGTAGTCATTGGTCGAGCGGCCCCCATGGCGATTTGACCTGCGACATCCGGCCGACTTCCTGTGCAGACCGTGTGCTGACCATATGCTCAGCGCAGGAATTTCATGCAGTGCGGACACAGCGGGCTTTCAGGAAACGGTTCCGAATGGAATCGCCACACGTTCTGGAAGGGCTACCCCGACAGATCTCAGCTCGTCGGCTGAGACCAGACCATCGGTCCGAGTGGCGCATGCGGTTCAGACTCACCCCGGTTGGCTGAACGCGTTCCGCGGAATCGTCAGCGGTAGGTCGACCGAGCTGAGCAAACCCGGATGCGCCGCAACGACATACGGCACGGCGTTCACCACTCGCATTGCCGTGGCCACCATCGCGCCCGCCCCAGACGTCATGCCCTCAATACCGGCGCGACGACGATCGCGCAGCGTCGCCGCCATCGTGCAGTCGATGTCCGGTTGGCCCGTGATCACGACGCGGTACGACAGGTCGCCGTTGCCCTGTGGCCACTCAGGGGCGACGTCAGACGCCAGTCTGGTGACATGCTCGACGACTATTGCGTTGCGTCCATCGACCACGCCAATCGCCTGCATGCGCAACGCACCGCAGGTGCCGGCCTCCACTGTGCCCATCGCGACCTCAAGGGTCCGATTCGTCACCGCGCGATCGAACGTCTCCCGCACCTCCTGGACCTCGACCCCCAAAGCGTCCGCGATCAACCGGATCTGGCCCTGCCACTCACCGGCGATGGCACCCGGGATGCTGACCCACGGCTCGTAATCGAGCGGCTGGCCGAAGCCCATCCCGTTGATCATGATGTCCGGAACCCCGTAGTCGTCGTACAGGCCGATTTCGTACGAGTGGATCCTTTCGATCGACGCCGACTGAGTCGACAGAACCAGTGGTAGGTAGTCGGCGGCGAACCCGGGTTCGATGCCCGATGCGTAGAGCGACACCCGCCCCTCTTTTGCGGCGGCGGCGAGTTGGTCCCGCCATTCGGCCGGCTCGTAGACATGCGGATTCACCAACCGTGTGGTGCTCGTCGTCACCACGTTGATCCCGGCGCTGAGAAGCTTTACGTAGTCGGGGATCGCCAGCGCGTCGCGCTCGGGCCCGCTTGCCGCGTACACCACACAATCGGGCTTGAGCGCGATCAGCGCGTCGACGTCGGTGGTGGCGGCCAGGCCGATCGGATCGCCGTTGGCCAGTTCGCCGGCGTCCCTACCGTCCTTCTCCGGCGAGTGCACCCACACCCCGACCAGGTCCAGGTTCGGCCGCTGGTGGATGGCACGAATGGCGATCGATCCGATGCCGCCTGTGGACCACACCACGACACGGTGCTGACCCTCTGTCATCTCTTCCTCCTTGATCACCGATAGAACGGTCCGGCCTTGCCCGCCCGCTCGAGGTCGTCATATGGGTCGTAGACCTTCACGGTCGGATAGGGCCACAGGTCGTAAGCGGGCTTCGGATCACCGCCGATCCGCAGCAGGCTGAACACCGCAATCGGTAATAGGACTGCAATCATCAACACCGCCGTCGATATGACAAGCAGTCGCGCAGTGGTGATCCGCCCGCCCAAGACCGGAAGGCTATGCGCCAACCCGGCCACGATCGCAGGCCTGCCGTTGTCGTCGCGGACACACAGCAGTGCGACGATCGCGAAAACCACGCTGTCATAGATCACCATGTACAGCGGCAGTTGTCGGCCGAAGAGGTGCACCACGGGACCCGCCGCCTCGGTGTAGACGAACAGACCCACCTTCAACCACATGAATTGCATGAGCGCGTTCAGCGGAAGACCCGCAACGAATCCCGTGATGAAGACGGCGACCAACCGATGCCGCTCGAGCCAGCTGTTGTGACGGATAACCGGTTCGATGAAACGGCGATGGATCGCCAATAGACCAAGCCCGGTCAGCACGTAGTAGCTCGCGTAGCCGCCGAGGAATGACAGCGTCGGTTCGAGCAGCGGCGAGGCGTTGAAGTAGGGCCAAGACAGTGGGAAGTGCGCAACTCGTGGGTCAAAGGCCGTGAAAGTCGCCCAATTTGCAAGTGGGTCCAGTGCGCCCGCGAAGAAGGCCGCGATACCGACGATCAGCAGCCAGTGTGTGCTGCGGTGGCGGATCGATTGCCAGGCCAAGTAGCTGAAGAACGCGACCGTGAGGATCACCGACATGACGCTGCTCACGAGTGGCCAGTTGGGCACTCCGAGAAATGGGGGATAGGGTGCGGCGTCTGGGTTCGCGTTCGTAGTCCGAGGGTCCCCGTGCAGTCCGGTCTGCATATTGACCAAGGCGATTGTCGCTAATGCGATGAAAACCAGAGCGGCGGTTGACCATCCAAGTCGCCACGACCGCCGGCGGCTGTCGTTGACTGTCTGACCGGACGCCGTTTCGATCAACGGCTCGGTACCGCCGCCGAAGCCAGGCGTTGTTTGGTGTCGCAGCGACTGATCACGCGGACAACGGCCATCGGTTACGCTCCCTTGGCTGCAGTGTCGGCGATACCTAATGTTTGATCCGCAAGCTAGCAGTAGAGGACCCGTTGGTCAAGGGGCGACGGTCGACGCAGGAAGTTGCCCGGACGCTTTTCGGGCAGAACTAACATTAGGTTAGTGTCGGGACAGATGGTTCGGGGCGCCCATGGCGGCTGTCGAGCGCCTTCCGGCTACAACGTCGTGCATCGTGGAGTGAGGAGATCGTCCATGGCATCGCCCCAGAAACGGCTGCGGACCGTCGTGTGGTCGACCGGCGGCGTCGGCACGATCGCGATCGATGCGATATGTCGACGTCCCGACCTCGAACTCGTTGGCGTCTGGGTTCATTCGCCCGAGAAGGTCGGCAAAGACGTCGGTGAGCTGGCGGGCGGTGACGCCATCGGGATAGCCGCCACCAACGATGCTGATGCGCTTATCGCACTTGGCCCGGACTGCGTGGTTTACGCCGCGAGCGGCCCCGAGCGTGACGCCGGCGCTGTGCCGGATTACGTACGGCCTACTGGAGACGGGGATCAACGTCGTGTCGACGACGTCGACCAGCCTGGTGTACCCGCCGTCGTACTACGCACCGGACTGGCTTGCTCAGCTGGAGTCGGCGGCCAACGCGGGTAACGCGTCCTTCTACGTTTCGGGTGTATTCCCCGGCTTCGCCTCCGACCAGCTCGCCCTGCTGATGACGACGCAGTCCAAACTCATTCGGACCATCACGGCCACCGAGGTCGCACTGAACGATCACTACCCGGTCGCGGACGTGATGATGGACGGGATGGGCTTCGGTCGCCCACTGGACTTCGAGCCGATGCTGAAAACGCCTGGGTTCATCGAGCTGGCTTGGAAGGCGCCGATTCATCTCATTGCGCAGGGGCTCGGTGTCGAAGTGGAGGAAGTGCGTGGCACCCTCGACCGTCAGTTGACGGACCGGGATATCGAGGTCGCGTTCGGCACGATCAAGGCGGGTACCTGCGGTGCAGTGCGCACGCGTGCGGCCGGCGTCGTCAACGGCCGGGAGGCGATCGTCATCGAGCACATCATCCGAATGGCGCGCGACGTCGCCCCGGACTGGCCGACGTCGGAGTTCGACGCGACTTATCGCGTCGACATCGAAGGCGATCCCGATGTCCATTGCGCGATGACTCTCGGCGAAGCTCAGGGCCATGGTGCCGGCCACGCTGCCATGGCGGCCACCGCGATGCGGGTGGTCAACGCGGTCCCGTTCGTCGTCGACGCACCGCCCGGATTGCTGAGCTCCCTGGATATCCCGACAACCCTGCCGCGACATGTATTCGATTGAGCGGGCCGTCCGGACAAACTCTTGCTGGAGGAGCCTGTCATGTTCACCCTGAGATTCGACATGCGTGCGCCCGCCTTCGGCGCGCCGACCTCCGCGCTGTACGCCGCAGCCACCGACATGAGCGCGTGGGCGGAGACGCGCGGCTGCATCGCCGCGGTGCTGTGTGAGCACCATGGTTCCGAAGACGGCCATCTGCCATCGCCGATCGTGCTCGCTTCCGCGATTGCTGCCCGCACCGAGCGTCTGCTTCTCAGCCTCGTCGTGGTCCTACCGTTCTATGATCCCGTGCGCCTCGCCGAGGACATCTCTGTGCTCGACATCATCAGCGACGGTCGGGTATCGGTCGTCTTCGGAATCGGTTATCGGCCCGAGGAATACGAGCACTTCGGCCTCGATATCCACCGTCGCGGGAAGCTCGCTGACGAGAAACTTGACCTGCTCCGCCGACTGCTGTCCGGTGAGCAGGTCGTGCACAACGGCAGGCGCATCGTGGTGACGCCACCACCGCACACCCCTGGTGGCCCGACGCTGATGTGGGGCGGGGCGAGCTTGGCGGCCGCTCGCCGGGCCGGCAGGTACGGTCTCGGGCTACTGGCCAACGGCGCCGAACCGGGTATGCAGGAGGCATACGAATCCGCTTCGAGGGCACACGGGCACCAGCCGGGACCAGTCCTCCTACCCGACCGCGACACCCCCACCGTGGTCTTCGTCGCCGACGACGTGGATCGCGCATGGGACGAAATCGGGGAACACCTCCTTCACGACGCCCGGATGTACGCGGAGTGGAACCCCGACAACGAAACCTCCGCGGGAATCTCGCACGCAAGCGATGTTGCCGAACTGCGGGCGACGTCCAAGTCGCACCGCATCCTCAGCGTGCCGGAAGCGGTCGAGCGCGTGTCGGCCGGCGAGATGCTCAATCTGTCGCCGCTGTGTGGCGGCCTGCCGCCGGACCTGGCATGGCCGTATCTCGAGCGGGTCGGCGAGGTGGTGTTGCCAGAGGCCGCGCGGGCGAGCGGCGCCGCGGCATCGGGCGATGGCCTTGGGGATGCATTGAACGAATTGATATCGACCAAGAGGACGGGGCGGTGAACGACGCGAGTCCTGTTGACCTGTACTATGATCCGTTCGATTTCGATATCGACGACAACCCGTATCCGGTCTGGAAGCGCCTGCGCGACGACGCTCCGCTCTACTACAACGAGAAGTTCAACTTCTACGCACTGAGTCGCTATGAGGACGTATCGCGAGAGCTTCCGAACTTTCAGACGTATCGTTCGGGGCGTGGAACGACGATAGACGTCATCATGAGCGGTCTCGAGGTTCCGCCCGGTGTCATTCTGTTCGAGGATCCGCCGCTTCACGATCTGCACAGGCGTTTGCTCTCAAGAGTTTTCACGCCACGGCGGATGGAGGCGATCGAGCCGCTGACGCGGCAGTACTGCGTGCGCGCGCTCGACCGCTTGATCGGTTCGGACCGGTTCGATTTCATCGAGGATCTCGGCGCGCAGATTCCGATGCGCACGATCGGCTACCTGCTCGGTATCCCAGAAGGGGATCAGGCGCAGATTCGGGACAAGACCGGCCGGACCTTGGGCCTGAAGGAAGGCACGTTCAAGACCGTCACGGCAGATGCGTTCGAGAACAGCTACCAACTTTTCGCCGAGTACATCGAGTGGCGCGCCGAACACCCGTCCGATGACCTGATGACACAGTTGCTCAACGCGGAGATCGAAGAGGATGGGAACCCCCGGCCACTGACCCGCACCGAGGTGCTTACCTACACCAGCATGATCGCCGGCGCGGGCAACGAGACAACCACGCGGCTGATCGGTTTCATCGGCCAGCTGCTCTCCGAGCACCCCGACCAACGACGACAGCTGGTCGACGACTTCTCTCTGATCCCTCGGGCCATCGAGGAGGTATTGCGATACGAGGCACCGTCACCGGTCCAGGCACGGTTTGTCGCCCACGACACCGAATGCCGCGGTGAGAGGATTCCGGAAGGCTCGGTGATGTTGTTGCTCAACGGTTCCGCCAACCGCGACGAGCGTCACTTCCCGGACGGAGAGCGTTTCGACATCCACCGCAGCGGTGGACATCTGTCCTTCGGGCAAGGCCTGCATTTCTGTCTTGGATCTGCGCTGGCGCGGATGCAGGCGCGGGTGGCGCTCGAGGAAATCCTCAAACGATGGCCCGAATGGCGTGTTGACTACGAGAATGCGGCGATGGCGCACACCTCCAGCGTCCGCGGATGGGGGAGATTGCCGGTCGTAACGGGCTAGTGGGGGGTTTCCGCCACTCCACGCAACAGTGTGTCGCGGACGTGGACCAGCGAGGCGCTGGCACCGACATCGCGCAGTATGTTCTCGGGCACCCACTGCAGGCCGATGACGCAACGCGCGAGCATATCCTTTGGCGCATCGTCGATACCGATGGTACCCGCTTTAATTCCTTGGGAAAGAAGGATTTTGGTCTGCTTGAGTCGGGTCGGGAACTCGATGCTCGGATTCGGTGCGTTGGGGGGGATCTGGCGCATCCACGCGAGCTGGATGCGGAACTCGTCCCCGAACCGCTCCAGCGCATTGATGTAGACCCAACTCAATGCGTCCAACTTTTCGATCGGTGACGACTTCGAGCGAAGGACCTCCCGCGAACCCTCCTCGGTCTTCTCGCCGAAGGTACCCATGATGGAGGAGAGTAGTTCGTCTTTCGAACCGATCAACCGGAATACCGTGCCGTGGCCGATTCCCGCGGCGGCCGCGATGTCGCGCACGGTGGTGCCTTCGTAGCCTCGGCGTCCGAACTCCGCTCGCGCCACCGCCCGGACATGGGCCGCCTTGTCGTCGGTGTCGGTGTCGTCGGTCCAACTCTGGATGGCTTCGTCTGCGGCGATGAACGCCGCCGACTGACCAAGTTCGGTATCCGACGGACGATTGGCAGCCAGACCTTCCAGGATGATCCGACACAACAACGTCGCCACCCGATCCGTTGCGGCGTTGTGCCGTAAGACGTCGAGCCCGACTTGCAACATTGTCTGCGAGACTCGGTCGGCCAGGACACGGAGGTCGACGTCGGAGCGGATGTAGCCAGCCCACCGGCCGGCGCGCAGGGTCTGATACATCGCCTCCAGGACCGCTGCCGGACGGTGTTGCGTCCAGTCGATCAGCTCGGGGTTCGAGCTTGGCGTCTCGTACATCGAGATCTGGATGGCGGCGCGATGCGCCACTGCGCACTGCGCGATCGCGGTGCCCAGCGCCGCGATCTGTACGAACCCAGGACGTGAGGATGGGTCGTCGAGCGTGTGTAGTGCGTGGTCGGCAACGCGGTCGAGGTCGTCGTGGTACCGGCGGAGCAGTTCGACCAGCAGAGCTTCCTTGGACTCGAAATGGTGATAGAGACTGCCTGTTTGGATACCGGAGGCGTCGGCAATGTCGTGCATCGAGGTGCGAAGTCCCGACGTGGCGATCAGCGATGCGGCGGTCTCCAGAATCTCGGCGCGGCGCGTTCCGTCGTCGTAGGCATGCCCGGGTTGGGGCGCACCCCTCGACACCGTCACGCCGGACTCCCGTCATTCGCGTACTCAAACTCTAGCTCGCCGACCAGCAGATAAGAGGGAACTAAAGTTTGGTGGACGCTATCAGACCGCCCGCATTCGTTGACTGCCCCGGCACCCTTGGATAAGGTCTGAACAAACGTTAGGTCTGTTATTGCCGCAGTGCGGCGTGTCGGCCGGAAGGAAGTCGTCATATGACGGAACCGGTCGTCCGTGACGAGCTGACACAGGGCGTCAAGGATGCACAGGCAAAGTTCGACGAAGGCATGGGCGCCGTCGGCGACGCGTCGCCGTATCCGATGCTGGCCGAGTTGAGGGCGACGGCAGCTGTTCATCGCGGTTGGCCCGAGATGGGCATAGCGACGAGCCCGGAGGACGGCCAGCAGATCTTCTCGGTCTACAGCTTCGATGCGGTTAAGGCCGTGTTCACCGACAACAAGACGTTCAGCACGCGCTGCTACGAAGCGATCGTTCGCCCGCTCCAGGGGCCGACGATCCTGGAGATGCAGGAGCCCGAGCACGCCTTGTATCGCAAGCTCCATGAGTTCGCCTTCGCCCGTTCATCCATGCGACGGTGGGAGGCCGAGCTGGTCCGGCCGCTGGTGGAGCGCACCGCCGAAAGGGTCCGCGGGGCCAAGCGGGCGGACCTGGTCGAAGAGGTCTTCATGCCAATCCCGGTGCGGGTCATCGCAGCGCTAATCGGCCTGCCGGAGTCCGACATTCCCGAGTTTCATCGACTGGCGATCGACCTGCTGGGGTTTCACTCCGACATGGATGGCGCGCTGAAGGCGTCGGCACAGCTCAAGGAGTACTTCGTCGAAATCCTGGCCGACCGTCGACGCGAGCCCAAAGACGACATGGTGACGGTGCTGGCCGAGTCGGACATCGACGGCGTCACGATGTCGGACGAACAGATCTACGGCTTCATGCGCAACCTGCTGCCAGCGGGAGCAGAGACCACGTCACGCTCCACAGCGAACCTGGCGCTCGGACTGTTGACCCACCCCGACCAGCTCGCCGCGGTGCAGGCGGACCGCAGCCTGCTGCCGCAGGCGATCGAGGAGGGCATCCGCTGGGAGACCCCGCTTCTGAATTTCATGCGGGAGACAACGCGCGGCATCGAATTCCACGGGGTGGACATCCCCGAAGGCTCGACCATCGCGGTGAACCTCGGAAGCGCCAACCACGACGAGAACAGGTGGGACGACCCCGAAGCCTTCAATGTCTTCCGAGACCGCAAGCCCCACATCGGTTTCGGGCATGGTGCGCATGTGTGCCTCGGCATGCACCTCGCCCGCCTCGAGAGCACCCTGATCTTCAACACGCTTTTCGACAGGCTTACCGGACTCCGGCTCGATCCGGACGCACCGCCGCCCTACGTCGCCGGCACGTTCTTCCGTTCGCCGCAGCACCTGAAGGTGATCTGGAACTGACGCGAGTGGCGATAGATGACGAGTCGCGTCAGCGCGCGCTGACGGAGAGTCCGCGCGATCTCCGCTGTCGGGGTGCGGGCACGGCGTCGTGCCAGTTCGTCGATCGCGTGGTGGAATCCACCATGGCGTAGCGTCGCCCATTGGAACGTCCAAAAGCTGTCGGCGAAGACACTGACCAGGTGGGCAGCTACCGTCTTGACGTCCCACCCTGCGCACAGGCTCGGTGTTGCGAGGGCATCCTCGTCAAGGGCATCGAGGAGATCTGCGATGCGGCGGCGCTCGGCCGCGACGGCGTCAAATATCTGTTCTCGTTCCATGCCCGCTGCCCTGACAGCTCCGCCATCAGGCTACGAATCACGAACCGCGATACCTCGCAGCACCGTGTCGCGAGCGAGGATCAGGGACTTGCGGGCGCCCACGTCGTGGAGGATGTTCTCGGGGATCCACTGCTCACCGATGACGCAGCGCGCGAGCATCTCCACAGCGGGACTGTCGATCTCGATGTCTCCCGACTGGATCCCTTCGGAGAGAAGGGCTTTCATCTGGCGGATGCGGGTTGTGTAGGACCACGCGGGGGAGGGAGTGTCAGGCGGCGATTGCCGCAACCAGGCGAGCTGGATCCGGAACTCGTCCGGAAACTGGTCGAGGGCGTTGATGTTCAGCCAGCTCAGCGCGTCGAGTTTCTCGACAGTCGTGGAGTCAGAACGCAGTATGTTCGTCCATGCTCCGCCGACCTTCTTGCCGAACGACAGCATGATCGACATTAGCAGTTCGTCTTTCGAGCCGATGACCCGGTAGACGGTTCCGGTGCCCAGCCCAGCGGCGGCGGCGATGTCGCGAACGGTCGTCATCTCGTAGCCTCGGCGCCCGAATTCCGCACGGGCCACTGCGCGCACATGCGCGGCTTTGTCGTCGTCCTCCTCGTCGATCCACGTGTTGATCACGGCATCGGCCGCGGCGAAGGCGGCGGAGCGGTCGAGGTCGTCGTCGGTGGGCGGGGCGGTCGCCAGTCCCTCGAGCATGATGCGACACATCAGCGTCGCCACCTGATCGGCTGACGCCTTGTGTCGGATCACGTCGAGGCCGACGTGCAGCATCGCCTGGCAGATTCGGTCGGCAAGCGTGGGAAGGTCGACGTCGGGTCTGATGTAACCGCTCCATCGGCCGGCGCGCAGAGCCTGCAGCATGGCGGCCTGGATCTTCTCGGGGCGGCGGCGGGTGAGCTCGATCAGCTCCGGATCGGCGCTGGGGCCCTCGTAGAACGACATCTGAAGTGCGGCCCGGTGCTCGACCGCGCAGCGGGCGATCGCGCAACCGAGGCTGATGATCTGCTCGGAGATCGGGCGGGGGTCTGGCTCGTCGAGACGCGCCAGTGCGAGCTCGCCGATGCGGTCGAGGTCTGTGTGATACCGCCGGATCAGTTCGACGAGAATCGCTTCTTTGGATTCGAAGTGGTGATAAAGGCTGCCTGCCAGTATTCCGGCGGCGTCGGCGATCTGCTGCAATGACGTGCGCAAACCGGATGTCGCGATCACCGCGTTGGCGATTTTCAGAATCTCGGTGCGCCGTGTGGCATCGACCGTCGGGTCGCTGGACTCCGCTGCGGGTTTGGTAGAGCTCCGCCGCCCTGTCGTCTTGGTGCGTTGGCCGTTTCGTGCCGCCGCGTCGAGGTCGGACATCGCTAGTTCTACCTCGACTCCCGTCGTACTCAGCACTGCGAACCGATTCTACCGATCTCAGTCCGTTCTAGGTGGCTGTGACGTCCCAAGGGCTCCGTGACGCTCTCGATCGTCGCTGTTGGCCACATCGCATGGATGTCAAATATTTGTTCCCAGCCACTTCTAAGACTAACAGAAGGTCTGTTGGCTGGGGTCTTTCCCAACGTGTGATGCATTACGGGCCGACCGACCCTTCGGCGAGATCGGTTAGGACACGCGAGGAAATAACACGCGCATATTTGGCCGATAGCGGTGCTCACGGGCCAGATGGCGCGCGGGTGACGGTGTAGTTCCATTCGCCGTGCCAGTCGTGGCGGGTGATGGCACGCGCCTCTAGTTCACGAATCTGCTTGTCGCTGATCTTAATTCCCTTCGGGTACTCGGCGTGATCGAGTTCGGCGCGCACGGTCAGGCCGGTGCGGGTGGTGGTCGCGGCGATCAGGTTGACCACGACCTCATGACTGGTCAGGGTCTCGCCGCGCCAGTTGGAGGAGATACGGGAGAACAGCCGGTGCTCGATCTTGTTCCACTTGGAGGTACCCGGCGGGAAATGGCAGACCGTGACCTGTAGCCCGGTCTCGGCGGCGAGGGCGGCGAGCTCGGTCTTCCACAGCCGGGTGCGGTAGCCGTTGGAGCCACCCGCGTCGGCGGTGATCAGCAGCCGCGACGCATCCGGGTAGCGGTCCGTGCCGACCGCCTGCCACCAGCGGCGGATGGTGGCCACGGCGAACGCGGCGGTGTCGTGGTCGGCGCCGACGCTGACCCAGCCGGCGTCGGCGGCCAGATCGTAGACGCCGTACGGGACCGCCTTGCCCAGCTCCTTGTCCGGGAAAGGTCACTCGGCCCGCGAAGCCCGGTGCGGGCGTGGGTTGACCGCTCGGGCCCCCGGCCGATTACGCTTCGACCCCTGCTGACGGTTAAAGAAGGTGAGGGGCTACGGATCTCGGCCACCGCCAGGTGGCCATCCGCGCCGCCAGGCGCGCCGGGGTTCCGGAAGAAAAAGGGGGACCCGGCCACCTCCGGGGGCAAGAGGTGACCGGGCCCGGTGCGGGGATCAGCCGCGGTGACTCATTGAGGTTGCTTCAATCCGAGGCCGGCGCTTTGGATGCGTCGCTGGATAGCGGGCAGGCTGATCGCGCGGTCGAATCCGTTGTCGGCGACATGCAGAGCGGCCCACTCTTCCCATCCCTGCAGCGCCGCGGTGACGGCGCCGAGCGCGACGTTGGGCTCGCTGATGGCGATTTCGTCGCCGTTGTCGGGGCGGTGTCCGTCGGCGATGACGGCGACGAGTTGGCCGGTCCCGTCGAAGATGCGCGGATCCCCGGCGGGTGCGTAGTTCTGCTGGAACCGCAGTTGTCTGGGCTTGCCGTCTGCGTCGATGAAGTCCCAGGCGAGTGCGTAGTCGATTTCGGACATGACTGGTTTCCTTTCGGTGGGTGCGAAAACGAACCGGGCCCGCCCTCGCAAGGTGAGGACGGGCCCGGCTGTAGCGGACTGGCTAGGCGGTGTCGGGGTCGCCGCCGGTTTGGGCGATGATCGCTTCGGCGTCGGCGAAGTAGTAGCCGGCGTACTGCATTTCGGCGGGTGTGGAAGTCGCGTCGCACAGGACCTCGGCGGCGTTGTCGCGGGCGGAGATCGCGTATTGGCGGCGTTGGTGGTCGTCATCGGCGTTGACGGCGGTGTGGATGTCTGCGCGCGCCATGGCCAGGGCGTGGCTGGTGCTCATCGCTGCGGGGTGCACGATGTGGGCCTGCGGATTGCTGGTCGGGTCGTGGTCGGCGCTGGCCCATGGATCGGTGGTCAGGGCGTGGCTGGTGGTCATGGTTGTTCTCCGTTCGTCAACGCGATTGGTTGGCGCCGGTTGGCGCTGGGGTGCGGTGAATCGGTTGTGGGTGGGCGGTCAATCCCCGAAGAGTCCGCGCCGCGCGCAGCGGGGTTTTCGGCCCGGGCTCGCCGGCGCGCCAGCGCCGCTGCGTGGGCCCACCGTTGGGCCGAAAAGGTCACTCGGCCCGCGAAGCCCGGTGCGGGCGTGGGTTGACCGCTCGGGCCCCCGGCCGATTACGCTTCGACCCCTGCTGACGGTTAAAGAAGGTGAGGGGCTACGGATCTCGGCCACCACCAGGTGGCCGTCCGCGCCGCCAGGCGCGCCGGGGTTCCGGAAGAAAAAGGGGGACCCGGCCACCTCCGGGGGCAAGAGGTGACCGGGCCCCGGTTGTCAGAACAAGCGCCCGGCGCGGTGGGGATCGCGGTGACAAGGGCAGCCGCAGCGCCACAAGAAGTTGTACTTGAAGAGGATGCCGCCTTCGGCGGGGCCGCCGAGCCGATGTGCGCAGGCGTCGTGCCGGCCCTGTTGGCAGGATTTGGTGGGTGCGTTGTCGGGCATCTCGATGATGACCTTCTTGCCGCCGAGTTCGTCGGGGCAGGTGATCCACCTGCGTCCGTCGCGTTTGGTGACCCGGGCCCGGGGGCTGGGGTGCTCGAGAGGCCGGGCGTTGGATCCGACCCACTGCTCCCAGTGCTCGGTGTATTCGATCCCTCGGTCAGTACTCATCTTCGGACCAGACCTCTCCGGCGAGGCTCGGGTCGAAGTCGGCGGGCGCGGTGGCGGGGTAGCGACGGTCGATGTCGTCGATGATCGGCTGAGTGCGCTCCACGTAAGCGTCGTAGTGGTGGTCGCAGCGCGGGAAGGTCATGCCGGATCGGGACAGGGTGTAGCGCTCGAAAACCTGGCCGGCGCAGCTGCCTTCGTCGGCGTCGATGCAGTCGGACATGCGAATGTTCCTTTCGTCAGTGACCGGCTGGGGGCCGGTCAGCTGCAGGTGGGTGGACCGTGGGGTGGGTCTGGTCAACCCCGCAGAGGCCGCGCGGGTGCAGCAGGGTTTTCGGCCCCGGGCCCGCCGGCGCGCAGCGCCGCTGCGTGGGCCCAGGATTGGGCCGAAAAGGTCACTCGGCCTGCGTAGCCCGGTGCGGGTGTGGGTTGAGCGGGCCCGGGGTCCCATCGGTCAGACTCGGCGCCTGCTGACAGGCAAAAGATGGTGAGGGGCTACGGATCTGGGCCACCACCGGTGGCCATCGCGCCGCCAGGCGCGCCGGGGTTCCGGAAGCAAAAAAGGGGGCCCGGCCACCCTCGGGGGAAAGGGTGACCGGGCTCCGGTGCGGGATCGTCAGTTTCGCCGCGGTAGGTCGAGCGCTTCGGTGATGAGACCTACGAGCTCGGCGGCGGTGGGCAGCGGCAGCTTGTCGGCGGCCTCGAGGACCTCGCGGCAGTCGGCGGTGCGCTCGCAGGCGCACTCGCAGTTGGTGGCGCGCAGATCTTCGTGTGCGCTGTTGAGGGGGTATCCGTCGACGCTGGGGCCGTCGACGATCCAGCGGGTGCCGTCGTCGGACAACCGCAGGTACACGGTGACGGCTTGCTCGATGAAGTGGTGGCGCGGCGGGTCGGTCTGGTTGTAGTAGACGGCGTTTCCGTCGCGGCGGGTCGGTGCGGGCATGAGTGTTCTCCGTTCTGCTGGGTGGATAAGGAAAAGGGGGCTTGCCGGCCGGGCCACGTTGGGTGACCCGGCCGGCGGGGCGGGCGGCTACACGCTGTGGTGCAGCTGCTCGGCGATGCGGTGGTCGATTTTGAGGATGTCGACGAGCGGGGAGACCTCGATGTGGCGGCGGTTAGCGATGACCTCGAGGCGGGTGATGGCGCTGGCGGCCAGGCCGGGGTTTCCGCCGTTGAGGGCGCACAGGGCGGCCACGGTGAGCGCACCGACTTGGGGTTCGCCGCTGAGCTGATCGGCGATGCGTTGGTAGAGCAGGGCACCGGCCAGGTAGCGGCCGTCGCAGATCTTGACGAGGTGGCGGTGCTGGTCGTGGTCGGCGGCCATTCGTCCGGCCCGGTTGGCCAGAGAGGCGTCGGGTGGCGTGTTCTTGATGAGGTGGGTGCGGATCTCGGCCATGGTGGCGATCTTGCTGAAGGTCATGATGTTCTCCGTTCTGACGGTGACCGGCTGGTGCCGGTCGGTGCGGTGTGCGATCAGACCGATGGGGTGGGCGGGTCAACCCCGAAGAGGCCGCGCCGGGCGCAGCCGGGTTTTCGGCCCGGGCTCGCCGGCGCGCAGCGCCTTCGGGCGAGCTGCCGTTGGGCCGAAAAGGTCACTTGGCCGGCGCAGCTCGGTGCGGGTGTGGGTTGAGCGGGCCGGGTCCCGATCGGTCATGCTGGGTGCACCGCTGACAGGCAAAGAAGGTGAGGGGCTACGGATTTCGGCCACCGCCAGGTGGCCATCCGCGCCGCCAGGCGCGCCGGAGTTCCGGAAGAAAAAGGGGGCCCGGCCACCCCGCCGGGAGGGTGACCGAGCCGGGCGGGTGGGTCAGTAGTAGCGGATCCCGTAGCTGATGGTGTGGGTTCCGTTGGCGCCGAACTCGTGTTGCTCGTTGCGGGGCGTGCCTCGCAGTGCCAGGTCGATCAGGTCGGGCAGCTGCGCGGCGGTGGCGGTGTGGTGTTCGACGCCGGCCAGGCGGGTGCAGGAGTCGGGTTGGTCGCCGGCGGTGTCGGTCAGGTTGGCGTAGATCCCGATGTGCCAGCCGACGGTGACGCCTTGGGCTTCCCGTTCTAGGCGCCGCGCCAGCGGCTGGATGCCGGCGTCCCAGTCGGTGACCCACATCCAGTCACCGGTTTCCAGGCGGGTTTCCCAGATGAGGCAGCCCCCGCCGCTGTTGAAGCAGTCGACGGTGATGCCGAATCGGTCGGTGATGGTGGCCAGCAAGTCGTGGTATCCGAGGTCGTACATGGGTGTTCCTTTCGGTGGGGGTTCGTCAGGTCCAGGTGAATGCCGGGGCGGGCGTCCAGTCGGCAGGCGGCGGGGTATGGCTGTAGTGGAGGCGGTCTCGTGCCCAGCGCCCGTTTCCGGGGCGGTTGGATTCGAAGGTCAGGTTGGGTAGCGATGTGCGCCGCCAGCCCATGTCGTCGACGGGCAGGCTGGATTTGTCGATGAACTCGCGTCGGTCGGCGTTGCAGACAAACCCGTGAATCTTGTGCGGGTTGTGTTGGGGCAGGGAGGCGTTGGCCTCGACACCAGGCTCGGGGCAGATGAGTTCTCGGAACCGAACGAAGTGGCGCGGCTCGGACAGCCAGTAGAGGTTGGCGGTCTGGTCGGCTTCGTCGTCGGCGTATTCGCCGGCCCACACGAGGCGGAATCCGCCGTCGAGGGCCAGGAGTGCCTCGACGGCCCACATGAGTCGGGTGTCGGCTCGGCTGTGTCCGGCGATCTTGTCGCCGGATCCGTAGTCAGAGGGGTTGAGTGCGCGGACGATGCGTCCGTGGGCGTCGAGGAATGTGGGGATGAAGTATTGGCCCATGAGGGTGTCCTTTCTGATATGAGATGGGGCTCGGCCCCCGCGGTGGGTGGCCGGGTGGTTGGGGTTAGTGGGCGAGTGCGGCGGCCAGGTCGTCGGCGCTTATGCGGGTCCACCCGGAGTCGCACGCGAAGGCGGTTTCACCGACAACGGCGACGTCGCCGATGCTGAAGCTGCGGTGGCCGGCCTCGCGGTAGGCGATGGCCCAGTCATGTTCGGGGACATCGATGTTGAGCTGTTCGAAGATGAGCTCGAGGGCGGCGTCGGCGAGGTGTTGCCCGCGCAGGTGGTCGGCCAGGGTCAGGTCGAACTGGGCGGCCTGGCGCAGCTGTGCGGTGGCGTTGAAGCCGAAGAAGTTGTCGGGCCCGTGGTTGAGGTAGACGGTGGCGGCCAGTGTGGTCATTGGGGTGGTCCTTTCGATCGACGGTGACCGGCTGGGTGCCGGTCGGTGCGGTGTGCGGTCAGACCGGTGGGGTGGGCTGGTCAACCCCGAAGAGGCCGCGCCGGGCGCAGCCGGGTTTTCGGCCCGGGCTCGCCGGCGCGCCAGCGCCTTCGGCGAGCTGCCGTTGGGCCGAAAAGGTCACTTGGCCGGCGCAGCCCGGTGCGGGTGTGGGTTGAGCGGGCCGGGTCCCGATCGGTCATGCTGGGTGCACCGCTGACAGGCAAAGAAGGTGAGGGGCTACGGATTTCGGCCACCGCAAGGTGGCCATCCCCTTCCGCGATCCGGAAGAAAAAGGGGGCCCGGCCAACCCCGCGACAGGCTGACCGGGCCCTCATTTGAGGAGCGGTTCACCAGTCGGTGTGCTGCACCATCGCCTGGACGAACAGCCATTCGCCGCGCGCGGCAGCGTCGCGGGTGGCGAATGTCGGCTGCTGTTCGAATGGCCGGGGATCGCAGGCGATGCGCCATTTGCGGTCGGTGTAGTTGCGTGACACGCATCCGCATCCGCCGTTGGGCCACATGGTTTCGTGGACGTACCAGCCGCCGTGACGCCAGCGGTCGTAGGTGAACTGGGTTGGTGGGTGGCCGCCCATCCGGTGTTTGGCGATCGCCAACGGGCTCAGGTAAAGGCCGCTGGGGTGCCTGTACCAGCCGTTACGGAGGTCGCCTTTGTGGGTGTCGGGAATTGTTGTGAAGTCGATGTGCTCGAGCGAGGTTGCCATGGTCAGGTCTCCAGTGGTGAGGGGTTGATCGGTGGCTACAGCGGAATCACGCCGCGCCTGTTTTCTCGATGTCGTCGGGGGCGAAGCTGGTGTGCACGACACCGCCGCGCACGTGCATGGTCACCGACACGTAGGGCTCGGTGTAGTCGCGTAGTCCGGTTGATCTGACGGTGCCGGTGTCGCCGGGGCTGATGTTCAGGACGCCGTACCGGTGTACGCGTGAGCGGATCCGGTCGCCGGCCTTGAACGTGTGCGGTGGGGTTGCGGTCATGTTGATGTTCTCCTTCTGGGATGTGGTGGCCCGGCCAAGCGCCAATGGCGCCGTAGGCGCCTGGCCGGGGTGGTGGTTAGGTGACGTCGATCGCGGCGTCGCGTAGCGCTTCGAGCAGGTCGACGTTTTCGCCGAGGGTCAACGTGTCGTGGCCCCATTGGCTGTAGGTGCCGGTGTCGGTGTTGATGTGAAACGGGATCTCGACGTCTCGACCGTTGATCTGGCGGGTGATCGTGCCGTCGAGGAACATCAGCGCCTCCACGGGTGCGTGTCGGCCGGCTTGGATGCAGGGCGGCGCCGCCGGGTGGATGCCGGTGGGCGTTCGAACTCCTCGGCGATGTAGCTGACCGCGGAGGCGACGCCGGCGAACAGCGGATGCTCGACGTCGAGGTCGTCTGTGCTCAGGTGCCAGACCGGGTGCGCGTCGAGGTCGATGCGCGGTTGGGCGTGCAGGCGGTAGCAGTGCCGTCCGACCGCCGTGTAGGTGGGGATGCGGTCGCCGAGCGCGCCGATCGCCGCGAGGCTGACTGGTGGGCCGACGCGGGTCCACAGCAGCGGTCCGGAGCGAAAGTGCGTGATGCGCGAATGGATTGACGAGACTTCGTCGAGCGGTCCGGCGCTGGCTTCCGCGCTGGCCTGCAGGACACCGTGCTCGTCGCGGGCCCAGATCTGGGCGCTGATGCCCCAGTCGTGGGTGATGAATCGGGCGAGCAGCCGCAGGTCCTCGGGGAAGGTGTCGATGCTGAGCTGCTGCAGGCCGGGCGTGAAGGTGTAGAGGCTGTCGCTGGCGATGCCGCGTAACCGTTCGGCGATCGCGTAGGTGTGATCGGATTGCGTCGTACCCGGGGTGGCTGTGTCTGCCATGGTTGTGTTCCGTTCTGTGTGGTGATTGGTGCGCCGGTCAGCGCTGGGGTGCGGGGAATCGGTTGAGGGTGGGCGGTCAATCCCCGAAGAGTCCGTGCCGGGCGCAGCGGGGTTTTCGGCCCGGGCTCGCCGGCGCGCCAGCGCCTTTGGGCGAGCTCCCCGTTGGGCCGAAAAGGTCACTCGGCCCGCGAAGCCCGGTGCGGGCGTGGGTTGACCGCTCGGGCCCCCGGCCGATTACGCTTCGACCCCTGCTGACGGTTAAAGAAGGTGAGGGGCTACGGATTCCGGCCACCGCCAGGTGGCCATCGCGCCGCCAGGCGCGCCCGGAGATCCCGGAAGAAAAGGGGGACCCGGCCACCTCCGGGGGCAAGAGGTGACCGGGCCCCGGTGCGTGTGTTTACAACTGGTCGTTGACGATCTCGGCGGCGTAGGCGACGTCGTCGAGGACACTGACCTCTTGCTCGTCGAGGCGTGTGACGGCGCTGTGCTCGCCGGACTCCAGTGCGGCGCTGCGCTCGGAGCGCAGTGTGTGCGGCCGGAGGTTCGGGACTAGGCCTGGCGCTGGTCGTTCAGCAGGCGGCACTGCACGGCGGGAACATCGTGCTGTCCGACAGCCCGCTCGGCGGGCTGCGGGCTACCCTTACCTTGTCGACTGAGCCGCTGCAGGATTCGACTGACCAGAGTTGAGCCCGCGCCGCCGGATGCCCGCAGCCAGCAGCCGCCATCCGAGCAGCAGCACCGCGGTGGCGGCCGACGCCACCACGAGAAAACTGAACGCGACGCCCGCGGAAGTGGTTCTGCGCAAGAGCATCCCGACCGCGACCGTGCAGACCCAGACCACTGCGCCGGTGGGAACGATGGCGGTGGGCCTGCGCCAACCCCGGCTGAGCAGCCAGCCAACCGCGGTGCCCGCGAGAAACGGCCACGCGGTCTCGGCCACACCCGTCAGTGTCAGCCCCTCGGCGTGGCTGCGCCTGCCGACCGCGCAGAAGACCAGCACGCCGACGATGTCGGCGAGCGCAGCCAGCGCGCTATTTCGTCGCATAGGTCATCACGTCGTCATCCAGTGGCATGACGTCGGTTTCGTCGCGAGCGGTGAATCCGGGCTGCATCGGCGCGGGCTTCCCGCCGCCGTCACCACCTGTCTCGAGGTCGACCGTCGAGGCGATCCGGGAATCGAGACGAAAAGACTTGAACACGAACGGAAGTCCGTCGGAGCGCAACGGATCAGGGGTGCTCATCACGTGGAAATGCAGGTGCGGCGCATCGGAATTGCCGGTGTTACCCAGCGCCGCAATGACCTGCCCGGTGGTGAGCCGGTCGCCGACCTTGACCTTCAGGCTGCCGGTTTTGAGGTGCGCGTAGAACGCATAGTTGCCGTCGCCGATGTCCTGCACGATGTGGTTGCCGCCGTACTGCTCGAGAGGCAGTCCGGTCGGCGTCTTGCTGGGAATCTGCTCGGGCAGACCGTCGAGCACCGCCACGACAGGCCCTTCGGCAACCGCGTGGATGTCGGTACCGAAGTAGGAATAACTCTCGAGCTTGGTCGGGTCTCCGGTGAACAGCACCCCGTCGGGTTGTAGTTGAAGGTAGTCGATGGCGTACCGCTCGGCCGCCCACAGGCCTCCGGACAGCGGGTTCAACGCATTACGGTGTGCGCTCATGTCGCAACAACCGCCGCCGTCCAACCAGCCTGGGCCGTCCAGCGGTGGCGCGATGACGACCGGCTTCCGGGACAGCACAACGACGGGCGCCACCTTCTCGTCCATGACCGCGTTGATCAGCGGCGGTGTCGGCTTCGGGACCGTGAAGCTGACCGTGTGTACGAGATCAGTGGGGAGAGGGGCGGACGTGTCCAGTGCGACGTCGAGCCAGACCGCGCCGCCCTGGGCCGGTCCCAACTTCGTCGTCGGCGTGGGCGTCCCGTACACGCGGGTCCAGTAGCCGAGCTTGTCTCCGGCCAGGGTGAGCAGCGTCTTGTCGCCGGCGTGGACGGCCACCGACGTCAGCGTCACCTCCTGATTGAGCGTGTTGGTCAGCTCTAGCTCGTAGGCGAGATGGGTTTTGCCATCGGTGGCGGGCACCGGTACGGGGGCAGCGACCACCTTTGCGAGGACCGGCGTGAATGCGACAGGAACCTCAGGTGACGTGGAACTCGTTGTGGCCGAGGGGGACTGGGCCGTGCCCTGTTGGCCGTCGGTTGCCGACGAACACGACGCGACCGTCAGAGCGAGTGCGCCCAGAACTGCGACGACGGAGCGGGTTCTGGTCGGCATGTAGCGCTCCTATGAGTCGTGTTTGGGCTCGGCATCGCTGACGGCTTCAGCCTGGTCGACCTCGTCGAGTCCTGCGTCCGGGTCGACGTCCGTCTCGGTGCGGAACATAAAGAAGAACACCACCCAGCCGATCGCCGAGATGAAAATCCAGCTCACCAGGCGGTAGATCAGCATCGCGGAAATCGCGGCCGCCAGCGTCATGCCGCTGGACACCAGACCGGGCACCAGCACCGCCTCGACGACAAGCAGCCCGCCGGGCATCAGCGGGATCGAGCCGACCGCCCGTGCCGCGGCGTAGGCGACCGTCAGCCCGGCCAGCGACGGCTTCCCGCCCGCGGCGTAGGCCGCGAAGGCCAGACACGCCACGTCGGCGATCCAGTTGAACAGCGACCAACTGAACGCCACGGTGAGATCGCGGCGGCTCAGGCTGACCGATTCCAGTTGCTGAAGGCGTTCTCGCCACGCGTCGGATGCTACTTATCAGGACCGACGTCGTTGAGTCCGATTCGGGAAAATCATCCAGGATCGAGGAAGCACGCCCCACAGCGCAGGGCGGTTGCGCGCGCTTTCGGGTGGTCGCAACCGCGCGCCGACGTACACCCTGGTGCGAGCCCCCTTGGCGAGCGCTCGGTTCGCCTGGGTTGGGTTATGAATTGTCGACCCGATGCGCAGCGAGATACTTATCCGGGCTCGCCGGCGCGCCAGCGCCTTTGGGCGAGCTCCCCGTTGGGCCGAAAAGGTCACTCGGCCCGCGAAGCCCGGTGCGGGCGTGGGTTGACCGCTCGGGCCCCCGGCCGATTACGCTTCGACCCCTGCTGACGGTTAAAGAAGGTGAGGGGCTACGGATTCCGGCCACCGCCAGGTGGCCATCGCGCCGCCAGGCGCGCCCGGAGATCCCGGAAGAAAAAGGGGGCCCGGCCACACCTGTTGCCTAGGTAGTCACTAAATGGAACTACCACCCCTTTCCGTCATCCTCCGAGTGGCGGGCCTTCCCATTGCTCGGCGGCTTTCTTCGCCTCGTCGGCGGTGGGGTGGATGGTGCATATGCGTGTGCACGCCGTCCCGACCTCTCGGATCACCAGGACCCACGGGCGCTCTTGGCTTGCTGCCGTGAGGCCGTAAAAGATGCGGTATTCGTGGTTGCCGCTGACCGCGTGGTAGCGCTCGAGCGGGTAGATCGCATTGGGGTCGACCGTTTTCCATGTCGGCATGGTTATCTATCGTCCGGCACGCGCGGGCGGCCCCAGCCCCCGGAGGTGCCTGGGTAGTCACTAGGCGTAACTACCCAATGTCCGAAAGTGAAGCGTCGGCCCAGATCACTGGTATATCCGGCGGGTTTATCGGCACACTGAGGCTCAGCGAGCGCACCGGCAAGAACCGGATGGTCTGCACCATCACCATGGCCGGGGTCGAAGAGCTGGAGAGCCGGGAGCTGCTCTAGCTACTTCCACCCATGCTTCCCGCCGTGACGCCAATCCCCACACCCGTGCCCGGGATTGCAGCCCCACCCCGGGTTCCAGTCCACCCAGCCCGGACCCTGGATGCAGGCGGTCCAGATCCAACCATTCCAGCAGAGACCGTCGTCATTAGCCGAGGCCACAGGCGCTCCGGCAAGGGCGATAGTCGCCGACACCGCGAGTGTGGCGAGGGTGACGAGAATCTTGTTCATGGCCACACAGCTCCCTGAAAGCATGTACCCAGTTTAGGCCAGCCGGTCACTGTAGCTGACGAGGGTGACCGGGCCCGGTGCACGGTGCGTGGGTTTACAACTGGTCGTTGACGATCTCGGCGGCGTAGGCGACGTCGTCGAGGACACTGACCTCTTGCTCGTCGAGGAGTGTGACGGCGGCGTGGTCGCCGGACTCCAGTGCGGCGCTGCGCTCGGAGCGCAGTGTGTGCAGCCGTTGCAGCGCCTGGTCGAGCTCGCCGCGCGGGTCGGTTTCGCGCTCGACGTGTTCGATCACCTGCCGCAGGTAGGTCAGTAGTTCGCGGCGGGTGCCTTGCAGGGCCAGGCCGTCGCCGGTCTGGTTCCACAGACCGACGACGTATGGGCAGGTGATTTCGTCGGCGTTATCGGCGCGGAGTTCCTCGGCGGCCCGCTCGCGCGGGTGCAGGGTGTACAGCGCGTCGCCGGCGTGGCCCCATTCGGTGTGGTCGCTCATGGTGGGTGTCTCCTTTCGAGAGTGGGTGGGTTTCAGGCCTGTTGGGCGGCGCGCCGCTGGACGTTGGCGGGGACGCTGAGCCGGGTGATGGTCCACGGTCCGTCGTTGTAGCCGGGCAGTGTGGAGACGAGCCGGTCTCGCAGTGCGTCGCAGAACGCCTTGGCCTGGCTGGCTTCCCAGCCGGCGTGTTCGCACGACTGGTAGGTGTAGGCGTGCAGGGCGTTGAGCAATTCGGCGGTGTTCCAGCTGGTGTGCTGGGGACGCCGGTACTGGTAGGGGCAGCCGGTGACGTCGGTGTTTTCGCGGTAGAGGTGGTTGACCGATGCTGCGTTCTCGGCGAGCAGCATGTGCCCGATCTCGTCGCGGTTGCTGCCGTCAGGTTCAATTTGGTTGACCCGGGTCGGGTTGTCGTGCAGCCAGCGCATCTGCCAGTTGGGCGGCGCGATGGGCTTGGATGCGGCCCAGATCAGCACGTGAATGTGTTCGTCGTCGACGATGTAGGCGCTCATGATGTGTTCTCCGTTTCTGACGGTGACCGGCTAGGTGCCGGTCGGTGCGGTTGTGCGCTCGGACCGATGGGGTGGGCGGGTCAACCCCGAAGAGGCCGCGCCGGGCGCAGCGGGGTTTTCGGCCCGGGCCCGCCGGCGCGCAGCGCCTCGGGCGGGCTGCCGTTGGGCCGAAAAGGTCACCCGGCCGGCGCAGCCCGGTGTGGGTGTGGGTTGAGCGGGCCGGGCCCCGATCGGTCATGCTGGGTGCACCGCTGACGGCTAAAAAGCGGATGGTGAGGGGCTACGGATTTGGGCCACCGCCAGGTGGCCATCCGCGCCGCCAGGCGCGCCGGGGTTCCGGAAGCCAAAAAGGGGCCCGGTCAACCCCCGCAGGTGGCGGGTCGACCGGGCCGAGTCGCGCGACCGCTAGGCGGCCTGTGCCGCTGTGAATGTGTCGGCGATGTAGGCGACCGCGCTGGGGATGCCGGCGAAGCGGCGCTCCTCGTCGAGGAGGTCGAGCCCTGGGCTGGTCAGCAGCCACACGGGCCGGTATCGGCCGTCGTATTCCTGGTGCAGCTGGTAGACGTACTCACCGGCTGCGGCGATGTAGGCGTTGGGGCCGTTGATGATCGGTTCCTGGTTGACCGGCGCTGCGATGTGGGTCCACAGCAGCTGGCCTGTGCGGAACTGTTTGATGCGTGAGCGGATGGTGCTGCCGCCGGTGGGGTCGATGACGCTGGCCTCGGCGGCGGCGTGGATGCGGGCGTTCTCGTCGCGTGCCCACAGTTGGGCGCTGTATCCCCAGGTGTGCTGGATGAACCGTGCGGTGACCTCGAGCTCGTCGGAGATCGGGGCGACGGTCAGCGGTCCCGTTCCGGGCCGAAACGAGTAGAGAGCATCGACTGCGGCGTCTTTGAGTCGTTGCGCGACGGCCGCGTTGTCGGTGTAGTTGCCCGCGATCGGGGTCGTGGTGGTCATCGGTGTTCTCCGTTTCTGACGGTGACCGGCCCGGTGCCGGTCGGTGCGGTGTGCGCTCGGACCGGTGGGGTGGGCGGGTCAACCCCGACGAGGCCGCGCCGCGCGCAGCGGGGTTTTCGGCCCGGGCCCGCCGGCGCGCAGCGCCCTGGGGCGGGCTGCCGTTGGGCCGAAAAGGTCACCCGGTCCGCGCAGCCCGGTGTGGGTGTGGGTTGAGCGGCCCGGGGCCCCGATCGGTCATGCTGGGTGCACCGCTGACGGCTAAAGAAGGTGAGGGGCTACGGATTCCGGGCCACCGGCAGGTGGCCATCGCGCGGTGCCGCCGCGCCGGGCGAGGGCGGGCGATAATGGGGGTATGGAGTCGGCGTTGCTTGAGCGTCTAGTCGCTGCTGGTGGTCCGGCCGCGGAATCGTGGCTGCGCTGGCTGGTCTTGGGTGAATCGTTGCCGGCCGACCGCGCCGTGGTGGACGGGGTCTGGCCGGATCGGCCGCTGCCGCTGTGACGGTCGGCTGCGCAGCCACCGACTGATCGGGGTAGGGAGCCCGCCGCGGCTGTTAGACGACGAAGTGGGTCTTGCCGATCTGGTCGGCTATGTCGGCGAGGCTGATGAACCGGCCGTAGTGGGTTCCACCCGAGTCGATGTGCTCGCCGAGCCAGATACCGACGATGACGGCGCCGGTGGCGCTGACCTGCCAGACGGGACCGCCGGAGTCACCGGGGATGCTGTCGGGCATTCCGGTGGTCAGGTATTGGGGTCCGATGAGGCGGTCGCCGAGCTGGCCGCAGGCGATGCCGGTGCGGATCCCGTCGTGGCAGATGGCATTTCGGGTGTTGATGCTGGCCATGCCGACGACCGGCATTCCGTACATCGTCGGTGTGGCGGTGTGGGCGCCGAAGTCGATCAGGCCGTAGTCGTCGTCGAGGGGGTCGTTGGGGTTGGCGGCGGTGAGCACGAAGTGCCCGATCGCTCCGGTGGTGCGGTCTTCGACGTAGCTGCTGTGGCCTTCGTTGCAGTGGCCGGCGGTGACCCCGTAGGCGGTGCCGGTGACGGGATCGGTGTAGGTGTATCCGAGGGTGCACCGCAACACGCTGGCGGCGCCGACAGCCCGGATCTCGTCGCCGGGGGAGACCGTCGCTGTCGTCGCTTGGGCGGGGGCCGATGCTATGACCAACCCGGCGGCCGCAACGAGTGCGGCGCCCGCGGCGGCCGCCGATCGGGCGCGCGTCCTGATGGAGATCATGGGCCGGCGACGAACTCGTCAGCTATGCCGAGGGGATCGGGGAACTGAGACAGCGCTTTGTCGCCGCAGCCGCGACATCGCACGAAGGAAGGACGATATGACTCTTCACCGACTCAGTGCGGTCACGATCGGCGTGCCCAACGTCGCGGAAACGATCGCCTATTACACCGAGTTCGGCCTCGCCCCCGAACACGATGGCTGGTTCAGCACCCTCGACGGCGGCCGGCAACTGCGGATCGTGGAAGCCCCGACGCGGCGGCTGATCGAGATGGAGCTGGCTGCCGACGACCACGACGACATCGCGCGAATTACCGGGAGCCTCGGCCGCATCGGGGTTGAGGCGCAACGCGCAGCGCACAGAGTGACCGCCGTGGAGCACGCAACCGGTGTCCGGGTCACGGTCACGGTGGCGCCGCGGCTGACCCAGCAACCGGTACCGGCGACCGCCTACAACGGACCCGGACGGCTCGAACGGTGTGGACAACGCGCGCCCGGCGTGCTTCGCACCGGACCTGTTCGTCCTCGAAAGCTCGGACACACCGTCCTAGGGACGTCCGATTTCGCGGTCAGCAAGTCCTTCTTCGTCGACGGCCTGGGCTTTAAGGTCAGTGACGTTATCAAGGATGCCGGAGCATTCTTGCGGTGCTCGACTGATCATCACAACGTGCTGATCCTCGCCGCCCCGGTGAGTTTCTTGCACCATACGTCGTGGCAAGTGGACGACATCGACGAAGTCGGCCGCGGCGCCACCCGAATGCTGCAAGCCGATCCTGACCGCCACGTCTGGGGTCTTGGACGCCATCACGCCGGGTCGAACTTCTTCTGGTATCTCAAGGACCCGGCGGGCAACTTCAGCGAGTACTACTCGGACATGGACTGCATCATCGACGACCAACTGTGGACGCCGGAGACGCTCGAGGACGCGTTGGGCCTGTTCAATTGGGGACCGCCGCCTCCGCCGTCATTCCTGGCCCCCGAGGACCTCGCCGCCCTGATGACCGGCACGCACAGCGCCGGTACGGCCACGGAAACCCAACGGGGAGATGACTGTCTCCGTACGTAGATCGTAGCTAAGAACGACTACGGTTGCACGACGCAGCGGGCGAAGCTCGGGCTCGCTCCGGGGGGAGTGCCGAATCCAGCGGCGGTCACCGCCACGCCGGCCAGCAGCCGCAGCAGATGTTCGCACCACGTTCACCTGGCGGTCAAACGGAAGCCCGGCCAGACCGTCAACGACTGACGCACGGAACCCGTCTCACATAGATCGTCTGCGGGGCTTGCGGTGAAAAATTGTGCAGCTTAGGCGGTGGCACCGGCCTTGAGCTCGTTGAGCTTCTTTTGGTCGCTGCGGATCCCGAAGGAGGAGATAATCTCCATCACCCCGATGATGATCAGCCAGATGCCGGTCACGAGTGTCAGTGTGACGAGCGAATCGAACGGATACGCCAGCACGATGATGCCGGCAAGGATCGTGATGACGCCGAAGAAGATCGCCCATCCCCGTCCGGGCAGGTGCGGGTCACTGACAGCGGCGACGGTCGTTGCGACGCCACGGAAGACGAACCCGACACCGATCCAAATGGCCAGCAGCAGAATCGCATAACCCTCGCCAAAGTGCCGGAAGGCCAGCACCGCCAGGACCAGCGATGCCGCGCCGCTAACGAACAGCAGGATCCGGCTGGGCGCGGAGACGTGCAGGCTGAATGCGAAGATCACCTGCGCCACGCCACTAACCACCAGATAGATGCCGAGAAAAACAGCGGCAACGATGATCGATTTCCCCGGCCAGACGAGAATCAGAACTCCCAGGATCACTGCCAGCAGTCCGGAGATCAGTGTGGACTTCCACAGGTGATGCAGCAGACCTGGCCTTGACTCATCAACATTAGTCATAATGAAAACCCTTTCACAGCCAACCGAATTCGCTTCGTGTTTTGTCTTCTGGTGCTGAAGACTTCCGTTCATGGCCCTCGTGACCATCGTGATGTTGATCGAGGGTCTATTTGCGTGCCCGACTTATATTTGCGGCTTGGACCCCTCCCTTCGGAATGATCTGCGATCAGCGCCAGGTGCGAGGGCGAGATGCCGGTTTACGGGGATCACATCTGAACGACAGGCAACCGCAACACGCTCGGATACGCGCCGCGGGTCGCCACAAGATTCGATGCCGGGTTCGACACTTGGGCTCTCTCCACAGCACATCGCCGATCAAGCAATCTTGCCGATCGAGACACTCAACTTCGTTGTCACGGCGGACAAATCGGAGACACCAACGTCCGCTGGTCGTACGCGTCACGGGTTATGCCCTGGTTGATGCAGGCGCCGTTGAGTCTCGTCGAGTTTGTCGTGGATCGCTTCCTCGCGCTCGATGTGCTGGCGGTGCAGCTGTTCGATCAGCTCGCGGGTCGGCTTCTTTCCGCGGTAGTCAGGGTGATGGCGGGAGCACAGCACGAACTGGCCGCCGGCCGCCTCGTGGGTGCCAACGCGCCAGCAGCGGCGCTGATGGCAGTTGAACTTGCGCGTTAGCTGGTACACGCCCGTAAGCGCCGCGCCGACGAGGCTGAACTCAGCGATATCAGATCCGATCCCGGACCAGAAGCCATAGTAGGGGCCGGACAAGTCGGAAATCCCTGCATGCACGCGCAGCCAGTCGTTGAACGCGGGCGCGTTGAGAACCCAGGCCACAACTCCCGCCAGGACCGCGAACACCAACGCCGCAAAAACGATCAGACGCACCCTCACGTCGGCCGTACCCAACGTAAGCCACGGCGGTGTAGCCTCCCGAATCCAGGTTTGTGCCCTGGCCATCGCGGTAGCGGCGTGGATCCGGACGGGGCGCCATCGCGTCTCGATGGCGCCCATCTCTTGCAGGCGCGCGTGGATGTGACGCCGCAGTTTCGCGTCGACCGGCCCGAACACCGCCGGCCCCGCGTCGACGAAAGCACGACCCGCCCGCCGATGGGGGTCAACGCGCCCAGACTCCAAAGCAGATCCGGCGGCGCCGCTCCTCCTCGGCACCGTAGATGCCGGTCAGCGCCGCCGGTTTAAGCCTACAATTCGGCACGTCGGCTCCATCCGCCTTACTTGCCTGACCCCTCCATGATCCTGACCGGCGCGGCCGGCGCCGTTGTCGCGCACAACAACGCCGACTCGTTGACGGTGTCATTGCACACAACAGCTCTCGGGCCATGAGCCAGAGGTCAGGTTCGGGTTTCGCAACAGGGCAAACGAGCAGCGCGTGTTTCTGACCGGCCCCACAACCGGCGACACTGAGAGCATGACCAGCTAGCTGCAATGACCGCACCTTGCTTTTGACACGGGTCACCCGCGGTTTCTCCGAGGAACTGTGCCGCTGTCAGCTCCCCGCAGCGGGGCAAGGCAAGCAGGACCGGAGCGATGTCACCGATGCGTCCGCCGATGCCTTGGCCAAGGCGTTGATGTTTTCGGTGCGCCGCGCTCCGGCACCCCGGAGAGTTGGTCACAGCGCAAGCAAGTGAGAGCCGCCGCCAACTGGTCCTCGCGGTTGCCTTAGGTGCCCGTTCGGCATGGTCAATGGCGAGTGGCGGTGGTTGCGTCGCAGGTCGAGCACGTGTCGATCACGGTTGTGTGAGGGCGCGTGTCGTCGGGAAACGGAAGCCTCACATGCCGCAGCCTGGCGCTATGGCCGATGCCTCGAACGTGCGGCACGACACCATCGTGGTGCCCGAGACGATGAGCCCGGCCCAAGTAAGGGCGCTGGCGGAGCGGAAGGCTCAGGCTCAAGTCGGCGACGATGACATGGTCGCTTTTTTGCATCTCCACGGATCACGGCCGGTCGGCGGTGAGCATGGCACCGAGGTCGAGTGGCGGTACAGCTACCAGGTGATACCGCCTGGCGGCCCCGCTGCTGATACGGCCGGCTGAGGGTCAGGAACTCAGCGCGACTGCCTGGGCTCGCGCATATACGGCATCCAGCGCTGCGTACTCGGCTTCCTCGATCGTGGTCTGGGCGAAATCGATGGCGTCGAGTGCGTAGGCCTCGGCCCTGTCGGCGTCCTTGGCGGCCTCCTTCGCGTCCAACTCGGCTTTCTTCTCCTTGACGTCTGCCCTCACCTTGGCGACATGGGCCTGCCACGTGCCACGGACCTCGTCCCACTGCGATGCCGCCCTTTCGCGGGCGGCGGCAGCCTTGTCTTTGAACTGATCGGCCGCCGCGGTGGCTTTGTCGCGCGCGCTGGCGACGTCTGTTTCTAGCTGTTCCTTGCTCCGCTGACCGGCCGCCTTCACCTTGTCTGTCGCGGTTTTCGCGCTGTCGGAGATCTTCTCGAACCGGGCGCTGAGATCGGTGTCTGCCATGGAGAGCTCCTTTTATCGCCATGGGCGGGCTCTCCGCCCACGGTGTCGATCGTTGCGCCCGGTGGGCTGAACGTCAATGTTCGACGGGACATATTCTTCTCGACGGAAGGTTCGTGGCGGCGACAACCGTAAACTGTGCGAGCTGTGCGTGATGTGACTCGCGCGCCGGCTTGACGCCGCTGATGCCGCGTGTCGTCGAGCTGTTAATCGCGTTGGCTCATGCTGTTTACCGTCCTGCCACCGATGATGCGTATGGCCAATTCCGTTGGAATGGATTGGATTTGACGAGCGAGGTCCGTTTCGGCTGCAACTCGGCGTTACCGACACGCGGCAGGCGTGCCGCGTCGAGCGATCACCGGTATCCTCAACATTTTTGTCGCCGATTATCACGGCAGGCCGGTGTGATCGCGGCACCGCTCCGCCGAGCCACCGGGCCGCGGCAGTGATCCGTCAAGCTGTCACCGGGCCGCAACTACTGGATCTCCCACCAGATCCTCGAGCTGACCAAGGCGGTTCATTCTTATGCGCAATTGGCTGTGGCGAACGCCGCTCCGGCGGGCCGTACGGCCGAAGTCGGCACGCCAAACTGACGCACCATTCTGCGGTGTCGATGACGGCAACTTGGCGACGACCCATATCGATCCGCTGCTGTTTAACCAGCTTCGCGCTCCCATTCGCCTTATGGCTGACCACAATTGAACGGCAACGTCGCCACCGACGAGCGCAGCCGAGCCACGCCGGGACGGTAGACGCGCTGTGGTAGCCCGTGGCATCAGTGGTGCTGTCACTCCAGAGCACGCAGCAGACCCGGACTGCCTGCGGTGACCGTGTGTTCAACGACGCGAACTCGCCATGTCGGCGTCATCGCCCTCACGCTCGGGGGAGCGGGCATCGGATAGAACTAGAGACAGGCGGACCCGGTCGGCATGTTGGCAAGATGATTACCTATTCAGCGCCTTCGAGTTTCGTCAGCTCATCGTCAAACCATGCGCTTACGTAGCGGATCTTCCTGCTCCGATCGTGTGGCGGGCGCAGCTGACGCGGTGCTGTCGGGCCCGCGGACCGACGAGGTCTTCCATGAGTGCGTTATACCCGTGCGTTTGCATCCACGCCTCATCTGCGACGCAGGACCGATCGACTCGCACCCGACGAAAGACGGGCGACAAATGCCGGCAAACGCGACGTGGCTGCTGACCCATCCGATCCGCTGCTCATTCTCGCCGCTGGACTGCCGTCAGCCAAGACCATGGGCGATCTTGGGAGACCGAGCCACGACGCGGACGAGGCACAGTGCGCGAACTGCTACCTGCGGCTCCATGAATTTCAACGTCTCACTGGTGCAGTAGAACGTGCCGCGCACGTTGACGTCCCACCACTTAAGCCAGTGCTGGTCGCTGAGATTGCTGGTGACACCCAGGAATTGGCGGCATGGGGTGATCACGTACCCGTCGTTCGGGTTGCGCCGTACCTGTTTGGCCTCGGAGGTGCGCAGCGGCTTAGCCACGCGAGCGAGGGGTATCCGCGCTGGCCGGGGGAGTCTGTCCACCGATTGTCGCCTACCACGGTCGAAGAAGAACCGACAACTAACGGCAGACCAATGCGCCGTCGATCAACTCGTGGCCCACCTATCGCGAAGTAGATGTCCGTTTGGGGTTATGCGGAATGCCTTGTGCCCCACAGGCTTATCCGGGGCCAATACGTCACAGTGACGAAAACGGCTCGCCACTGCCTGTATCACCGAAGTCCCGGTCATGTCGGTCACTCGGTCGTGAAGGATGTCCCTCGCCGATCCATGTGCCTTATCCCGTCCACGAGCACACGTCGCAGTTGCGCACGCGCGCCCGAGTCGAGCCAGAGTCGCATGACCGGGCGGATCGCCACTCTCACATCTTCGTGGAATCTGGCCCCAACCGGACAACTTTCATGTTTACCCGGATTACTCTCAACTTTTCGCGGATCGGACAGAACGGTTAAGCTCGAGCATATTGGAACCCATTGCGCAACAACTAATTTCGCTGATAATAGTGATTATGGTCAACTCGCTGCGCCGAACACCGCAGCGATGCGTCATATGGGCAGCTGGTGCTCGTGCTGCGACAACCAGGACAGCACCGGCCTCCCGGCCGGCGAACCAAGCCTGTAGCGCCGCCGGCGCGGCTCCCTGTTTCGCCCGCGGTGATTCCCGCTAGATACACAATGATTGGGTCCCGCGCCAGTCACTAGAAACGTCACCGTAAGGACGAATTGACTGTTGAGGCGCGGCGGAGCCAATGCGGCGGAAATAGTCGTGAGATCTGTTGGTCGCCGGCAAGCAGGCCTGGCTGCTAATTTAAGACTTGCCGTTCAGTATTTGTTTACGTAAGTAACTTATTCGGAATTGCGCATTCGGTGCTCGTCGCGCGATCAAGTGTTAGACCGTTGAGCTGGGCTCGTGTAGACGAGCTCCTCGGCCATCGTCGGCATCGATGTCCACGGGAACTCGCTGGTGTCGTCGAGAAAATGCTCAACTCCGGATTCGCTGGCTGAGCGTGGGTCGCGGACAACAGGCAAGAAAAACAAGATCGCGGTATTTGTCTCGAAAAGTATGAATCTTATGCGCATCAGCGCCTCGATCCACACCAGTAACCCGTGCGATCAGAATTCACTGCGTCCGTGTCCTAAAGCTCTTTACCGGACGCAATCTGGAGATACGCTGTGATCATCCTGCTAAAGCGTCCCGGTCATGTAGGCGGGACTGAACTAGTGGTGTGTCTCCAAAATAATAGGCTAGTTGTTCGATAGACTTCGTGGGTGATGACACCAGCGGCTGCTTTGGTCATGTCGGACGGTCAACGAGAAGCGTTGCAGGCCTTGTCGCGGTCGCAGACCGCGCCGCATCGGCAAGTTCAGCGGGCGAAGGCGCTGTTGCTGGCGGCCGATGGTGTGGCGAATGTGAGGATCGCCGCGCAGGTCGGGGTGAAGCCGGCGACGGTTCGGGCGTGGCGGGCCCGGTTCGCCGAGGAGGGCTTGGCGAAGCTGGGGAAGGTCCGGGCCGGGCGTGGCCGGAAGTCCACAATCCCTCAGCAGAAGATCGACGAGATCGTGCACCTGACAAGGCATTCCACGCCGGACGGCCAGACCCACTGGTCGTGCCGAACGATGGCGGCGAAGGCGGGGGTGTCCCCGGCGACGGTGCAGCGGGTGTGGGCCGCGCGCGGTTTGAAACCGCACCTGGTCGAGACATTCAAGCTCTCCAACGACCCGAAGTTCGAGGAGAAACTGATCGACGTGGCCGGTCTGTACCTCAGTCCTCCCGAGAAGGCGATCGTGCTGTGCATGGACGAGAAGTCCTCCATACAGGCGCTGGACCGGACCCAGCCGTCGCTGCCGATGAAGCAGGGGCGGGCGCAGACGATGACCCACGATTACCAGCGCAACGGCACCGCCACGTTGTTCGCGGCGCTGGACGTGCTGACCGGCAAAGTTATCGGACAATGCCTGCCCCGGCACCGCCATACCGAGTTCCTGAAGTTCCTGCGCACCATCGACCGCGAGGTCCCCGAAGCACTTGCGGTGCACCTCATCTGCGACAACTACGCCACCCACAAGCACCAGAGCGTGCGGGCCTGGCTGGACAAACACCCCCGATTCCAACTGCACTTCACCCCGACCTCCTCGTCGTGGCTCAACCTGGTCGAACGGTGGTTCCGGGAACTGACCGACAAGGCGCTGCGCCGCGGCGTGTTCCACTCCGTACCCGACCTCATCGCCAAGATCGAGGCCTACCTCGCCGCGCACAACAACGATCCCAAACCATTCGTATGGACCGCCACCGCGGAGGACATCCTCGCCAAGGTCGCCCGCGGACGCGTCGCGCTTCAAGCGGTCAACCAATGACGAGACACACCACCAGTGAGGCTTCGCCTCTGACCGCCGAGCGATGTGGTCTGGTCATGCGGTTTTGTTGCGGTCAGGCTGTGGAGATGGCTGCGACAGTGACGATTAACGATGTGCTCGATGGGCATGTAGCGCTGGATATTGAGTGTCTGGATCGCATCTACCTGAATGGCTATGTGCCGACTCTGCAGACGGGTGGGGCGGTGGTCTCGTTCCTGACCGCGCATCTGGATTATGAGATTCCGTCGCCGGCCATCTTCGAGAAGATCGGCACCGCGTTTCGCCGCGCGGTGGCGTCGTTCGCCGAGGCCAACCACATCCCGGTGGTGCGCTTCGGCAAGAACGACCGCAAGATCGATGTGATGCGGCCGTATCTGGCCCGGCAAGCGGCGACCGGCCGGGCGGGGGTGGCCGCGATCGGGGTGGCGCAGGAGTTCGCGCCGGTGTTCACCGCCACCAAAAAACAACAGGGCAACACGGTGTGGTTCTCCTTCGCGGTGTCCCAGCGGCGGGTGACCTGTTACTACTTCTATGTCTGGGACGACGATTTCGGGCCGGCGTTCGTCAAGGTGTGCGCCTACTTCCCGTACCCGATGAAGATCTGGGTCAACGGCCACGAGTGGGCCAAACGGCAGGCAACCAAGGCCGGGATCGGGTTCACCGAGCTGTCCAACGGGTTCGCCACCTGCGCTGATCCGGCTGCGCTGCAGACGATCTGCGACCGGCTCGGCCCGGGCGCGATCCAGGTGTTCGCCGAACGCTGGTGGTCGATCCTGCCGCTGCCGCTGACCGAGCACGACCGATCCGCCGGCTATTGGTGGGAGCTGTCGATGCGCCAAGTCGAGACCTCGCGCACCCTGGTGTTCGACGCACCGCGGCGGGCCCGCGGGTTCTTCGAGGCCCTGGTCACCGACAACCTCGACATCGGCCGCCCGGAGGTGATCGAGCTGATCTTCAAACGCGGCCAACGCCGCGGCGCCAAGGCCAGAGGCGAATACAAGACCAAGATCGTCACCTACGGCACCGAGGTCAACGTCAACGCCTTCTACCGGCACTCGCGCATCAAACAGTATTTGAAGGACGGTCGGGCGTTGCGCATCGAGACCGTGATCAACAACCCCGACGATGTGGGCTGCCGGCGTCGGCTGTGCCATCTCGACGAACTGCAGGCCCGCGCTCGTGCGATCAACACCACCCTGCTCGATACTGAACGTGTCGGTCAGGGCTGCGTCCTTGCGAGTCCAGCCTTTGAGCGGATCGCACAGCCCACCCTCACCGAGGACGGCAGGAGGGCCCCGGCCTTGCGGTTCGGCGACCCTCGGGTCCAGGCCCTGGCCGGCGCCCTATGCACCAGCGTGCTCGCCGTCACCGGCATCACCAACAAGAGCCTCCGCGCCTTGATGACCGGCCTGCTCGGCGGGGCGACCTACACCAGGAACCAGGCCAGCTACGACCTGGCCCGGCTACGCGTCAACGGGCTTATCACCCGCATCCCCGGCAAGAATCGCTACCGGCTCACCGGCGACGGCCTGCGGTTTGCGATCTTCTACACCAAACTGCACGACCGACTGCTACGACCCCTACTCGCCACCGACCAGCCACCCGCCCCGCCACCATTGCGAAAGGCATTGCACACCATAGACATTCACATCACAGAAACCATCGACCAGGCCCGACTCCTGCCGAACGCAGCCTGAAAACTCAACACAACTCTCAACGTTCTCGCGACCAAGGA
>CAVYPI010000048.1:0-125763 GCA_963770125.1 uncultured Actinomycetota bacterium
CCAGGTTGGCGTACAGATTCTCGCCGAGGGTGATGAACTTCTCGAAGGTCTCCACGTTGTAGACCGTTGTACCCGGGTGCAGCTCGATGCAGATCTTGACGTCGGGGTTTTCCTTGGCCGCGAACTCGGACAGTTCGGACCAGTACGGAACGACCGACTCCTCCCACTGCCGGTCGTGTACGCCCTCCAGATAGGGCAGCCAGCCACCGGCACCGAACACCGCGGCGTGGTCGCCGGTGGCAGCCGCCGGAGCGCCCGCCATCGCGACGATCGTGTTGGTGCCGAGTTCACCTGCCAACCGCACAGCCCGGCGCAGGGCCGCATCGTGATCGGTGGCGACCGCCTCATCCGGGTGCAGCGGGTTACCCCACACGTTCAGCGCGTCCAGCTTGATCCCGTGGCCGGCGAGTTTGCCGAGCCACCCCTGGCGAGCCGACGCGTCGGACAGCAGCGCGTCGGGGTCCAGGTGGGGGTGCGGAGCGTAACCGCCGGCACCGACCTCGACGGCGGTGACCTCCGGCACCTCGGTGCTCAGCCAGGTCAACGCCTCGTCAAGGGAATCGTCGAGGAAGGCCTCGAGCACCACCGAGACATCACAGTCTTGTGCCATCAGACATCCCGCGACCGCAGCACCAGCGCGATCGTTTCTTCCACTTCTTCGACCTCTTCGACTTGTCCGCTCTTCTTGGCGACCACCGCCAGCACCTTGACCAGGCGCAGCGCCCCGAAGGTCACGCCGACCACGGCGAGCGTGCCGAGCAGCATCATCGTCGCCAAGGCGTTTATCTCGGGGGTGATACCGAACTTGAGCTGGTTGTAGATGTAGATCGGCAGCGTCTGATCTGCCCCGATAATGAAGTTTGTCACGACAAACTCGTCCAGGGACAGGGTGGCGGCTATCAACGCACCGGCAATGATGCCGGGATAGACCAGCGGTAGCACCACGAACAGAAGTCGCTGCAGGGGGCCGGCACCCAGGTCGGCCGCGGCTCGCTCGAAGTTGCGATCCAGAGCCTCCAGCCGGGAGGACACCACCAAGATGACGAACGGGGTGGCCAGCACGGTCTGCCCGATGATCGCTACCTTCAGCGAGGGCTGGATGTGCAGCACATTGGAGGCCAGTACCAAGATGGCCACACCGATCAGCAGACCCGGCATCATGATCGGCAGCGTGATGAAAACACGCATGCCACCGCGATTCTTGATGTTGGCACGCACCAGCGGAAACGCTGCGGTGGTCCCGATGAGCGTCGAGAGCAGGCACACCCAGAAGGCGACCAGCAACGTCCTGCCCAGCGCATCGAGAACGACGGTGTCGTTTGGCAGCTTGGCATACCAATCCGTCGTGAAGCCGGCCATCGGGAACCCGACCACGCTGGAGGCGTTGAACGACAGCAGGACCATCACCGCGATCGGCGCGAAAAGGAAGATGTAAATTCCGATGCCGTACACCGACAAGATGGTTTGGAAGAGCCGGGCCCGCGGATTCACGGCCCGCAGATCGTCAGCCATAAATATCCTTCGTGTCAAGGCTGCGCCGGAAGATGATCAGCACGATGAGAATCACCAGAGCAATCAGCACACTGGCCGCCGATCCCAGCGGAAGCAGATAGCCGGAGAAGAAGTTGGCAACCAGGTTGCCCATCATCACGCCATTGGTGCCGCCGATCGCCGCCGGGGCGAGGTACTCACCCAGAATCGGAATGAAGACGAAGATCCCGGCCGTCACCATCGCCAGCCGCATCTGCGGGAGCAACGTGGTGACGATGGCCCGCATCGGCGTGGCGCCCAGGTCAACGGCGGCATGCAGCAGCCGCCAGTCGAACCTTTCCAGCGATGCGAACAGCGTGAGTGCCGCGAACGGGAAGTACAGGTACACCAAGACGATGTACACACCGGGGTTGTCGTACAGGAACAGCCGAATCGGTTCGTGGGTCAGACCCAGGACCTTGAGCAGCGAGTTGATCGCGCCGTTGTCGCCCAGGATCGCCACCCAGGCATACACCCGCAGCAGATAGCTGGTCCAGAACGGCAGGATCACCAAAAGAAACAGCACCCGCTGCAATTTCGTGGGCACATAGCGCACCAGCCAATAGCAGAGCGGGAACGCCAGTCCCAGTGTGGTGATCGTGGCCAAAAAAGCCATCAACACCGTCTTACCGAACGTTTTCACATAGGTACTCGTCCCGATGATCGTGTGGTAATTCTTCGTCGTGAACGCCGGGACCAATTCATAGTTCTTGGTCTCCCAGAACGAATAAACAACGATCAGGCACAACGGAGCGATGAAGAACACCCCGAACAGGATTGCGGCCGGGCCGAACCCGACGAGCTGACGCCAATCTCGGCGTTGCCGCTTGACGTCAGCACGTCGCGGTGCCGACTCGCCCGGAGGCGCGCCAACATCGCCGGCGGTGGGGGCAGCGGTCATGTCAGGCTCCGAAGACCCGGTTGAACGCCTCGGTGTAGGCCTGCTGATCCTGGGCCGGGCCCTTGAGGGTCATGGACAGCGCCTTTTCCGGGTTGTCCATGAACAGCCGCTTGGCGGCGTCAGCGGTCTTCGGGTCGGCCGTCAACGCCTTCGCCGCTTTCTCGTTGAACAGCGGGCGCCAGTTGGTCGTGAAATTCTGCACGATGAACTCGGAGCGCTGCATCGCATCCAGGAACGGCTTGACCAGCGCCGAGTTGTTGCCCTTGGCGGTGATCATCTCCGAGTCGATGAAACCGATCGTTCCTTCCGGCGGGTACGCCGATTGCAGCTCAGGGCCACCCGCGTTCTTCACGCGGATATCGGTGCCCAGGTTGGTGAAGCCGATCGCGGCTTCGCCACTGGCCATCATCGAGATGATCTCGTTGTTCTGCGTCGCCAGCTTGATCATGTTCGGCTTGATCGCTGACAGCCAGCCGGCCGCCTTCGAGATCTCATCACCGGTCAACCCGTACGGAGACTTGGAACCGGTTGCGATTCCGCCGATCGCCATCAGGTCGGTCGGGATGTTCTCGGCGACGATCAGGCCCTTGTATTGGGGATCGGTCAGTGATTCCCAGGTCGTCGGCGGCGTCTTGACCTTGGCCGGGTTGTAGTAGATCTGAACGGTGGACCACGAGAACGGGTATCCGATGGCGCCCTTCGGGTCGTTGAGGAAATCGAAGTTCTTGGCCATCGAGTACAGCTCGGAGCTGGCGCCGATCGAACTCAGGTCGAACGGTTGAATGAGACCGCTCTCCATGTACTTCTTGACCCACAGCGCGTCGGCCGACACCTGGTCGAACTGCGGCCCGGTCTGCTTGAGCTGCAGGAACGCATCGGCGTTGTCGGAGAACAGCTTCGGGCGACCGGTGATCTTGGTGCTCGCGGCGACCTTGGCGAGCTGGTCGGTGGAGTAGTGATCCGACCAGGTCAGCCAGTTGAGGGTGCCGCCGCCCGACGATCCGCCGCCGGAATTGCTTCCGGAGGAGCACGCCGACAACACGAACGGGCTTGCCGCACCCAGCATCAGCGATCCCTTGACGAACGAGCGGCGGTTGAGCTTGATATCAGCGATTTTGGACATGCCGACTTCCTGACTCTCAGTGGGCTTCTACGAGTGGGTGGGCTGCTTTTTCCGACCAGGACAGCTTCACGTGTTGACCGGGTTCCAGCCCGAGTCCCGGAAAGGTCGTGCATGTCGTGGTCGTTGAGCGAGGACACAACTTGGGTTTCCGAGTTCTCCAGTTGCATCACCATGCGGGTGATGGACCCCAGGTATTCACGCGAAAGTACTTGTGCGCCAAGGAATCCGTCCTGGCCGATCCGCAGCGCCTCCGGCCGGATCACCACCGAGGTGACAGCGTCGGGCGCCTGCGCTGACAGCGGTACCCTGGCACCGTTTTCCAGCACGAAGATGTCTCCGTCCTTCTTGCCGCGCAGGATGTTCGATTCGCCGATGAAATCGGCGGCGAACAGGCTGGCCGGCTGCCGGTAGATCTCCTCAGGAGTCCCGAGCTGCTCGATGCGGCCCTCGTTGAGGATCAGGATGCGGTCGGCCAGGGCCATCGCCTCCTCCTGATCGTGGGTGACGAACACGAACGTCGTACCGACGCGGCGCTGGATGAGCGCGAGCTCGGTCTGCAGCCGCTTGCGCAGTTTCAGATCCAGCGCACCAAGCGGCTCGTCGAGCAGCAGCACGCTGGGCTTGTTGACCAGCGCGCGAGCGATGGCAACGCGCTGGGCCTGGCCGCCGGAAAGTTTGCCGACCGGACGCTCGGCAAATGTTCCCAAGCCAACCAGATCCAGGGCTTCCTTTGCCCGTCGTGCGCTGTTCGTCCTTGGGTACCCGGGCCATCCGCAGGCCGAAGCACACGTTCTCGATGACATTCAGATGCGGGAACAATGCGTAGGACTGAAAGACCGTGTTGACCGGGCGCCGGTTGGGCGGAAGTTTGGTCACATCGGTGCCGGCGATCCGCACCACGCCGCCGGACGGTTCGACGAATCCGCCGATCATGTTCAGCGTCGTCGTCTTGCCGCAACCGGACGGTCCGAGCAGGCAGAAGAACTCGCCGTCCCGGATGTCCAGGTCGAGGGGGCACAACGCGACCGCGTCGCCGTAACGCTTCTCGATGCCACGCAATTCGATCGAATTGCGTTGGTCTGTAGCACTTCCCGCCGGATGCGTCGGGAGTTTATCTACCGGGATACTAGTCAACGCTGACCGCCTTTCGGGTCTGTGCACTGGTTTGGATTGCCTTGACGATGGACACCATGCGGTACCCGTCGACAAGAGTCGGGTAGCAGACGTCGGCCCCACCGATGGCCGAGTAGACGTCGCGGATCAGATTGCGGAAGGCATCGCCGAAGCCTTCGGCGTGACCGGCCGGTGAGAATGACAAGCGGGCGGCGGATGCGGCCATGGCGTCCGGGTTGCGGATGATGGTCACCACCGATCCGTCGGCCCGGCGATGGATGATTTCGTTCGGCCGATCGACCTTCCAGTGGAAGCCCCCGTCGGTGCCGTCGACGTCGATCGAGCAGCCGTTCGGCTCGCCGGCCGTGACGCCCGAGAACGTCGCGGAGCCGACCGCGCCGCCGGTGAAATCCAAGAAGATCCGCACGTAGTCCTCGACTTCGACCTTCATCGGCTGACCGTTGCGGTACCGGGTAGGACGCAACGTGGAGAACCGGGCGTCGACGGAGGTGATCCGGCGGTCGGTGACGTGCTCGGCCAGGTCGAGCCAGTGCACGCCGAGATCGGCTGTGGCGTAAGAGGTTCCAGCGATCTTGGGGTCGAATCCCCAACCCCAGTTGTCGTGATTGGAATCCCAGGACATGAACCCGCCGCGAATGGCATTGACCTCGCCGAGTTCGCCGGCCAGGATTCGTGACCGCAACTCGGCGACCATCGGGTACGACCGCTTGGTTAGACAGACGGCGCCGTGGACGCCGGCGTCCTTTGCGGCGGCTGACCAGGGCCTGCGCCTCGGCCTCCTCGGTGGCCATCGGCTTTTCGATGATGACGTGGATTCCGCGCTTGACCGCTTCCATGGCATGTGCCGCGTGCAGTCCGTGCGGACTGCAGACGTGCACCACGTCGGGCTTGGTCTGGTCGAGCATGGTCCCGAGGTCATCAAAGGCATCGACCGGTGAGCTGATCGAAATGTCGTCGGCTCGAACATCGGTCCGCCCGCGCGGACGGAAATCGTTCGCAACCGAACGGGCTTTCGTGACGTCGCGCCCGCAGACGCCGACAACGGTCGAGCCGAGATCCTGCAGGCGCCAGCCGTGAATACGAGAAATCCCGCCGGTGCCCACAATCGCTGCCCGCAGCCGCGGGGCGTAGTAGCTGGATCCTCCATCGCGAGCCACTGGCGATTCGAGGGAAGGACTGTTTGCTGTAGCAACTGCCACGTGCCTTCTCCATTGCGTAAGACGGGCAAAGTATACGCCGCGTAAAGACATTGGGTATGGAACTTCAGACCCGTTCGGAGCCGCCGACGTTAGGCGTCCACGGCCGAGACGTGCCATGTGAGGGAAGTGTGGACATGCGTTGACTCGATGTCAATACATTGTCAATACATTACGACATCTGCCCGTCACAGGAACCGCCGGAACTAACTCCGCCTTCGTCGCCGGGCCCCATCACACCCGCCGCGGAGAACACCACAACCGCGCTTATGCCGCTCGGCGCGGCCGCCTACGAAAACCTGCGTGGCCTCGTCGAAAACGCATCACCACTGCACATGAGTCAAGCGAGCCGTGAACAGGTCCGTGTGCGGTCGACGAGTGCGGCCGGGATCCCCGGCAGTGGTGCAAGCCCACTCGATGCCGTCATCGAACGGTATTCACAGTTCGCCGCCGAGTCGCCAGATGGACCTGACGGCAAGCCATTGAAGCGACTCGCATTCAGAATCGGCTGAATCCGTCGACACGATGCCGCTGATGGGTCTGCTGCGGGCCAACGGCAGCACGCTGCGCTGGAACAGGCCGCCCTCAAGACCTGTGGTGGGCGACTCGAAATGACTGATCTAGGTCCACACTGTTTGCTGTGGCACAGCAGGTGTTAAGCCACCGCATCTCGCACACCCATGCAGCCAAGCACTGAGGCAGCGAGCGACCGGCACCCTCGCCGCGAACTCCGGTCTCGACATCACCGGTCCACCTGGAAGGGCCGCGGCGCCGTTTGACGAGTCTGTCGTGGACGCGAAAGGCTCCTGGATCTGAATGACAGAATGTCAGGACAAACTATTGACAGGCCGAGTGATCGAGGGCACAGTCATAGCCGAGCCATCAAACACTGTCGTCGGGAGAGCCAACTGATGAGTACGCAGCCTACCCCCGGCCAATCCGAGTACGACGTGCTCGCGATCGGCCGCTGTGGGGTTGATATTTATCCCTTGCAGATCGGTATGGGCCTCGAGGAGGTCGAAACGTTCGGCAAGTTCCTGGGCGGCAGCGCGGCCAATGTCACCGTGGCCGTGGCACGGCTGGGCAATCGTGCGGCGCTGATCTCGGGCGTGGGCGACGACCCGTTCGGCCGGTTCGTCCGTGCCGAGCTCGCCGAACTCGGGGTCGACAACCGCTACGTGGCGACCCACGGCGAGTACCCGACGCCGGTGACGTTCTGCGAGATCTTCCCGCCGGATAACTTCCCGCTGTACTTCTATCGCCGCCCCAGCGCGCCAGACCTGCAGATCGTGTCCGACGAGATAGACGCAGGCGCGGTGCGGTCCGCCCGGCTGTACTGGTCGACGGTGACCGGACTGTCCGAGGAGCCAAGCCGCAGCGCGCATTTCGCCGCCTGGGAGGCGCGCGAGCGTCAAGCCGTTCACGGTGCTCGACCTGGACTACCGGCCGATGTTCTGGGAGTCGCCTGCCGCGGCCACCGAGCAGGTGCAGCGCGCACTTGCGCATGTGACCGTCGCCGTCGGCAACCGCGAGGAGTGCGAGATCGCCGTCGGTGAACACAACCCGCGCAAGGCGGCGGATGCGCTGCTCGACCTCGGCGTCGAGCTGGCGATCGTCAAGCAGGGCCCGCGCGGTGTGCTCGGCAAGACGCGGCACTCCTCGGTGATGGTGGCGCCCAACGACGTCGATGTGGTCAACGGCCTCGGCGCGGGTGACGCGTTCGGCGGCAGCCTCTGCCACGGGCTGCTGCGCGGGTGGCCGCTGGAGAAGACGCTGCGCTACGCCAACGCCGCGGGCGCCATCGTCGCCTCGCGGCTGGAGTGCTCGACGGCGATGCCAACGGCCGCGGAGGTGGCTGATCTCGCCGAGCAGGCCGCCGTGGAGGCCGTCAATGTCTGACCCAATGTGCAAGGCCTACACCGAGATCACCGAACTGCGCGCAACCGATCCCGGCGCGATCGACCGCGCGTGGCAGAACCGCACCACCCGGCCGACCGTGCGCGGCAACGGCAGGTTGATGATCGTCGCCGCCGACCACCCCGCCCGCGGCGCGCTCGCGGTGGGCTCGCGGCCCACGGCGATGAACAGCCGCACCGACCTGCTCGACCGGCTGCGCGCCGCACTCGCCGACCCCGGCGTGGACGGCGTGCTGGCCACCGCCGACATCCTCGACGATCTGTTGCTGCTCGGGGCGCTGGAGGACAAGGTCGTGTTCTCGTCGATGAACCGCGGCGGCCTGGCCGGCGCGCAGTTCGAGCTCGACGACAGGATGACCGCGGCCACCGCCGCGGCCACCGCAGCGGCGAGAATGAACGGCGGAAAAATGTTGTGCCGCATCGATCTCGACGATCCCGGCACCGTCGACCACCCTCGAGGCGTGCGCGCGGGCGGTCGACGAGCTCGCGTCGCATGGGCTGATCGCCATGGTCGAGCCGTTCATGTCGACGCGGATTGGCGGCAAGGTCCGCAACGACCTGTCCCCCGACGCGGTGATCAAGTCCATCCACATCGCTCAGGGCCTCGGCTCGACCTCGGCGTACACCTGGATGAAGCTGCCGGTGGTCGACGAGATGGACCGGGTGATGGAGTCGACGACACTGCCGACCCTGCTGCTCGGCGGTGATCCGGCCGACCCCGACGAGGCATTCGCCAGTTGGGAGAAGGCGCTCGGCCTGCCGTCGGTGCGCGGCCTCATCGTCGGCCGCACACTGCTCTATCCGGCCGATGACGATGTCAGTTCCGCGGTCGCGGCCGCCGTCTCGATGGTGAGGACCTGGGCGAGCGCAGCGACGGGAAAGGATTGAGCATGCACAGCAAGTACTACATCCCCGCGCGCAGCGCCACTCCCCCGTACACCGTCGACGTCACCCCCGAGTCGGCCGGCTGGACCGAGTCCAGCCTCAGGGTGGTCGAACTGGAGTCGCTGCTAGAGCTCACGCTTCAGACCGGCGACACCGAGGTGATGATCCTGCCGCTGGCCGGCGGTGGAACCGTCGAGGCCGACAGCGAGACATTCGAACTGTCACCGCGGGCATCGGTTTTCGACGGCCCGGCCGACATGGTCTACATCGGCGTCGACAACACATACACCCTGCGCGGTGAGGGTCGTTTCGCGATCTGCGGAGCCAGGGCCAAGCGTCAGCTGCCGAACCGCACGGGTGGCCGCCACCGACGTGCCTGTCGAGCTTCGCGGTACCGGCAACTGCAGCAGGCAGGTGCAAAACTTCGGCACCGCAGACGTTTTCGAGGCCGACTCGCTGATGGCGGTCGAGGTGATCACCCCCGGTGGCAACTGGTCGAGCTACCCGGCACACAAACACGACGAGAACACTCCTGTCGAGTCGGCGCTGGAGGAGATCTACTACTTCGAGATCGACTCGGGGCGTGGGCCCGATGTCGCGCCCGCGGGCGCTCCGGCTGATTCCCGGGGCTTCGGCTATCACCGCGTCTACGGCACGCCGGACCGTCCGATCGAGGTGCTCGAAGAGGTCCGCAGCGGCGATGTCGTCCTCGTTCCGCACGGCTACCACGGCCCGTCCGTCGCGGCGCCCGGCTACCACATGTACTACCTGAACGTGATGGCGGGCCCCGGCGAGGAAAGGGCCTGGAAGATCGTCGACGATCCCGAACACGCCTGGCTGCGCGGCACCTGGGAACACCAGGACGTCGACCCCCGGCTGCCCCTGCGATCACGAGGAGTGTGACGTGGTCTCCAAAGCGTCCGCATTCAAGACTCCGGACACCGAGGCGACCGTGCGACTCACAGTCGCCCAGGCCACAATTCGGTTTCTAGCCAACCAGTACATCGAGCGCGACGGTGAGCGCGCAAAGTTCTTCGCCGGCTGCTTCGGCATCTTCGGCCATGGAAACGTGGCAGGCATCGGCCAGGCACTGCTGGAGGCCGAGGTCGAGGCCGCGGAGACCGAAACGGAACCAGCGCTGCGATATGTGTTGGGCCGCAACGAGCAAGCGATGGTCCACACCGCGGCGGCTTACGCCCGTCAGAGGGACCGGCTGCAGGCGTGGGCAGTGACGGCCAGCATCGGTCCAGGATCGACCAACATGCTGACCGGCGCGGCGCTGGCCACCATCAACCGGCTGCCGGTGCTGCTGCTGCCGTCCGACACCTTCGCCACCCGGGTGAGTGCGCCCGTCCTGCAACAACTCGAGGCGCCGAACGACGGTGAAATGACGGTCAATGACGCCTTCAAGCCGCTGTCACGCTTCTTCGACCGGGTGTGGCGCCCCGAGCAGTTGCCTTCCGCGCTACTTGGTGCGATGCGCGTGCTAACCGACCCGGTCGAGACCGGCGCGGCCACGATCGCGCTGCCCCAGGATGTCCAGGCCGAGGCGTACGACTGGCCGGAATCGCTGTTCGCCGAACGGACTTGGCACATCGCCCGGCCCGTACCTGAACGCTCGGTGATAGCCAGGGCCGCCGAGGTGATCCGGTCCGCGCAGCGCCCGTTGATCGTCGCAGGCGGCGGCGTCATCTACTCCGGCGCCAACGACGCCCTGGCGGCGTTCGCCGAGAAGACCGGCATCCCGGTGTCCGAGACGCAGGCGGGCAAGGGATCGCTGCGCTACGACCACCCGCAGTCGGTCGGCGCGATCGGTTCGACCGGCACGACCGCCGCCAACGCGCTGGCCGCCGAGGCCGATGTGGTTATCGGGATCGGCACCCGCTACGGCGACTTCACCAGCGCATCCCGGACGGCGTTCAACGACCCCGGCGTGCGGTTCGTCAACATCAACGTCGCCTCGTTCGACGCCGTCAAGCAGGGCGGGTTGTCGGTCGTCGCCGATGCGCGAGAGGCGATCGATGCCGTGTCGGCTGCGCTGGGCGATTACTCGGTGAGCGATGAATACCGCGCGCAGACAGCCGAACTCGCCCAGGAATGGGACGAGACGGTGTCGGCGGCCTACCGCATCGAGGACGACGGCAGCCCGCTGAACCAGAGCCAGGTGATCGGGCTGACCAACACGCTCTCAGACCCCCGTGACGTGGTTGTGTGCGCGGCCGGCTCGATGCCAGGCGACCTGCACAAGCTATGGCGCACCCGCGACCGCAAGGGCTACCACGTCGAATACGGCTACTCCTGCATGGGATACGAAGTGGCCGGGGGTATCGGCATCAGAATGGCCAGCCCCGACCGCGATGTGTTCATCATGGTTGGCGACGGCTCATATCTGATGATGGCAACCGAACTGGTCACCGCGGTTCAAGAGGGTGTGAAGGTCATCGTGGTGCTGGTGCAGAACCACGGCTTCGCGTCGATCGGCTCGCTGTCGGAGTCGTTGGGCTCGCAGCGATTCGGCACCTCGTACCGCTACCGCAGCGAGGACGGACGGCTGGATGGCGCCAAGCTGCCGGTCGACCTGGCGGCCAACGCCGCCAGCCTGGGAGCCGAGGTGATCCGCGTGACGACCGCCGCCGAATTCACCGATGCGGTCAAGGTGGCCAAGGCCAACGAGCACACCACCGTCATCCATGTCGAGACCGACCCGCTGGTATATGCGCCGGACAGCCAGTCTTGGTGGGACGTTCCGGTGAGCGAGGTCTCGGCGTTGGACTCCACCCGCGCGGCTTACGAGACATACGCCGAGTGGAAGAAAATCCAGCGCCCGCTGATGCGACCCGCCGACAGCTAGACAGGAAAGGATCAACGCTAGATGAGCACCATTCTCGTCGGCTCGGCACCCGACTCGTGGGGCGTGTGGTTCCCCGACGACCCGAATCAGACCCCGTACACCCGCTTCCTCGACGAGGTGGCCGACTCCGGCTATCAGTGGATCGAGTTGGGCCCGTACGGCTATCTGCCCACCGATCCCCAGAAATTGTCCGACGAACTCGCATCGCGCAACCTGAAGCTCTCGGCGGGGACGGTGTTCGAGCATTTGCACCAGGACAACTCGTGGGACGCGGTGTGGAAGCAGATCGAGGACGTGGCGAAGCTGACCGCCGCCGTCGGCGGCAAGCACGTCGTGGTGATTCCCGAGATGTGGCGCGACCCGGCCACCGGCGACGTGCTCGAGGACCGCAACCTCACGGCCGAACAGTGGCGCAAGAAGACCGGCGGCATGAACGACCTCGGCAAGGCGATGTTCGAAAAGTACGGTGTGCGAGCCCAATACCATCCGCACGCCGACAGCCACGTCGACACCGAGGAGAACGTCTACCGCTTCCTGGACGGCACGAACTCCGAATTCGTGAACCTGTGCCTGGACACCGGCCACATCAGCTACTGCGGTGGTGACAACCTCGCGATCATCAACCGCGCACCCGACCGCATCGGGTACCTGCATCTCAAGCAGGTCGATCCCGAGATTCGCGCCAAAGTCGAGGCCGAGGACCTGCCGTTCGGTGAGGCGGTCAGGCTCGGCGCCATGACGGAGCCGCCTCGGGGCATCCCGGAGATGCCGCCGCTACTGGACGCGGTCGAGAAGCTCGGCATCGACGTGTTCGCGATCGTCGAGCAGGACATGTATCCGTGTGATCCCGATCAGCCGCTGCCGATCGCTCAGCGCACCCACCGCTACCTCGGGTCGTGCGGTGTCCCGTCGGTGAAGTTCTAGGAGCCGAAAGACCATGTCAGATCTGCGTATTGCCGTGCTGGGCGTCGGCATGATGGGCGCCGACCACGTCGCCCGAATCACCAGCCGAATCAGTGGCGCGCGAGTCACCGTCGTCAACGACTACCTGCCGGAGAAGGCCGCAGAAGTCGCGGCCGCGGTCCCGGGAGCGCGGGCGGCCAACGACCCGTTCGACGCGATCGCCGCCGACGACGTCGACGCGGTGCTGCTGGCCACCCCCGGCACCGTGCACGAGAAGCAACTGCTCGCCTGCCTGGAACACCGCAAGCCGGTGTTGTGCGAGAAGCCGTTGACCACCGAGGTCGAGACTTCGCTGGAGCTGGTACGGCGTGAGGCGGAGCTCGAAAAGCCGCTCATCCAGGTGGGATTCATGCGTCGCTTCGATCCGGAGTACCAGCAACTGAAGGCGCTCATCGACGGTGGGGAGTTGGGCCAGCCGCTGGTCATGCACTGCGTGCACCGCAACCCGGCCGTCCCGCCGAGCTTCGACTCCGCGATGATCGTCAAGGACTCGATGGTGCACGAGGTCGACGTGACGCGGTTCCTGTTCGGCGAGGAGATCGCGTCGGTGCAAATCATCAGGCCCGCTGCCAATCCCGCGGCACCGGCCGGGCTGCAGGACCCGCAGATCGCGATCTTCCAGACGGCGAGCGGGCGGCACATCGACGTGGAGTTGTTCGTCACGACAGGCGTCGCATACGAAGTACGCACCGAAGATTGTGGGCGAACTCGGCAGCGCCACAATTGGTCTCGACGTCGGGTTGGTTAGGAAATCCAGCCCTGGAGTGTGGGGAGGGCGGATAACGCCGGGTTTCCGCGAACGCTTCGGGGCGGCCTACGACATCGAGGTGCAGCGGTGGGTCGACGCGGTGCGGTCGGGAGTCAACGTCGATGGACCGACGGCATGGGACGGGTACGCCGCCGCGGCGGTCTGCGCCGCAGGCGTGCGGTCGCTGGAGTCCGGCGAGCGCGTCGCGGTCGAGCTGGCCGAGCGGGTGGGTGCCTGAGATGAAAATTGCCCTGGATCCCACCCCGTTCCACCACGACTACGAGCTGCTCGAATTCCCGCGTGTGGTAGCGGAATTGGGCTACGAGTACCTACAGCTGACCCCGCATCGGGACTTCATCCCGTTCTTCAACCACCCCCGCGCCGACGACGACCTGGTCGCACAGTTTCGCAAGGCGTGCGCCGACGCGGGTGTTGGCATCGCGTCGGTGCTGCCGGTGCTGCGCTGGTCGGGTCCCGACGAAGACGCCCGCGAGGCCGCGGTGCGCAACTGGAAGCGCGTCATCCAGATCACCGTCGACCTCGACGTCAACGTGATCAACACCGAGTTCTCCGGCCGCCCTGAGCGGGCCGAAGAGTCCGAACGGGCGTTCTTCCGCTCGATGGAGGAGCTGCTGCCGATCTTCGAGCGCGAAGGCATCGACGTCCGAATCGACCCGCATCCCGACGATTTCGTCGAGGACGGGCTGGAGGCGCTGCGCATCATCCGCGGTGTCAACTCGCCCAACCTCGGTATGGTCTATGTGGCCTGCCACACCTATCACATGGGCGGCAACATGACCGAGGTCATGCGCGCCGCCGGAAACAGGCTGCGACTGGTGCACGTCGCCGACACCATGGACCATCACCGCAGCCACGGACTGCGCTACATCACCAATCCGCCGGGTAATCCGGCCAGGGTGCATCAGCACCTCAAGATCGGCGACGGCGACATCAACTGGGACGAATTCTTCGGAGGCCTCGCCGAGATCGGGTTCTACGACCGCCCGGACACCGTGATGGTGTCTTCGGTGTTCGCCGAGGACGAGAACGCCCACGACGTGTCGCGCTATCAACTGAAGACAATGACCGGTTTCGTCAACAAATACAAGAACTGAGAAAGACAATGGCTCCCAACACAATCACGCATTGGATCAACAACAAGCCCTACCCCGGCGCCGGCGGTGCCACCGCTCCGGTGACGAATCCGGCGACCGGTGCGGTCACTGGTGAGGTGATGCTGGCAAGTGTCGAGGATGCCCGGGCGGTGATCGACGCGGCGACCGCGGCGTTCCCGGCGTGGCGGGACACCTCGCTGGCCAAGCGCGGCGCGATCCTGTTCAACTTCCGCGAGTTATTGAATGCCCGCAAGGGCGAACTCGCCAAGATCATCACCAGCGAGCACGGCAAGGTGGTCTCCGACGCGCTGGGCGAGGTGAGCCGCGGTCAGGAGGTGGTGGAGTTCGCCTGCGGGGTGCCGCACCTGCTCAAGGGAGGGTTCACCGAGAACGCCTCGACCAAGGTGGACGTGTATTCGATCCGCCAGCCGCTGGGCCCGGTGGGGATCATCTCCCCGTTCAACTTCCCGGCGATGGTGCCGATGTGGTTTTTCCCGATCGCCATCGCCGCGGGCAACACCGTGGTGCTCAAGCCGTCCGAGAAGGATCCGTCGGCGTCGTTGTGGATCGCCCGACTGTGGGAGGAGGCCGGGCTGCCGCCCGGTGTCTTTAATGTGCTGCAAGGCGATAAGACCGCGGTCGATGAACTGTTGAGCCACCCGGGTATCAAGGCGGTGTCCTTCGTGGGGTCCACTCCGATCGCGCGGTATGTCTATGAGACCGGCACCGCCCATGACAAGCGGGTGCAGGCGTTGGGCGGGGCGAAAAACCACGCGGTGATCCTGCCCGACGCCGACCTGGATCTGGCCGCCGACGCCATGATCAACGCCGGGTTCGGATCGGCCGGCGAGCGCTGCATGGCGATCAGCGCGTGTGTGGCGGTCGGGGAGATCGCCGATGAGTTGGTCGCCAAGATCGCCGAGCGCGCCGCCACCATCAAGACCGGGGACGGCACCGGTGACGCCGACATGGGCCCGCTGGTCACCAAGGCGCACCGCGACAAGGTGGCCGGCTACGTCGACGCCGGAGAGGCCGCCGGCGCCACCGTCGTGCTCGACGGGCGCCAGGTGACCCCCGACGGCGGGGCGGACGGGTTCTGGCTCGGACCCACCCTGCTCGATCACGTGAGCACCGATATGAGTGTGTACACCGATGAGATCTTCGGGCCCGTCCTGTCGGTGCTGCGGGTGGACACCTACGACGAGGCGCTGGATCTGATCAACACCAACCCGTATGGCAACGGCACCGCCATCTTCACCAACGACGGCGGGGCGGCGCGGCGTTTCCAAAACGAGGTCGAGGTCGGCATGGTCGGCATCAATGTGCCCATCCCGGTGCCGATGGCCTACTACAGCTTCGGCGGCTGGAAAGCCTCCCTGTTCGGCGACAGCCACGCCCACGGCACCGAAGGCGTGCACTTCTTCACCCGCGGCAAGGCCATCACCAGTCGCTGGCTCGACCCCAGCCACGGCGGCATCGAGTTGGGCTTCCCGCAGAACAAGTAGCCCCTCACCCTGTCCCTCTCCGGCGAGCGTGCGTGTCTGCGGGCGACACGCCGTCGGATCTCCATACAACACGCACGCTCGCGAAGGGGACAAAAAAGACCGTGACTGAACCCCGGCTCGTCGCGACTGCGTGGACCAGCGCAGGCGACACCTCCCCGAGGCGCATCCCGGCCACTAGTCCGGTGCCCATCGCCGAGCGCGTGGCCGCGATTGCGGATGCGGGCTTCTGCGGGCTCGGGTTGATCGCCGACGACCTGGTCGCGATCCGCGACGGCATCGGGTTCGATGCGCTACATGTGCTGATCTCCGACGCGGGACTGCATCACGTCGAGATCGAACTGCTTGAGCGGTGGTGGATTCCGCGCGGCAAGCCCGGGCACACCTACGCCGTGCGGGATCTGCTGTTCGAGGCGGCCGACGCGCTGGCACCGGTGCAGATCAAGATCGGGTCGGAGAGCGGTCCCGCGACCGCAGATCCCCTCGCTCTCGCCGCGCCGCTGCGGGATCTCGCCGAGCAGGCGTCCGCACACGGAACTCGGGTCGCGATCGAGACGATGCCGTTCTCGGCCATCGCCACGGTACCCATCGGTGCCGAAATCGTTTCTGCCGCGGGTCATCCGGCGGCCGGCCTGCTCGTCGATGCCTGGCACGTCTTCCGGGCAGGCACGACTCTGGACCAGCTACGCGGTGCGCTGCGGCCGGAGATGATCTTCGGCGTCGAACTCGACGATGCCGCGGCCGACGTGGTGGGAACCCTGTTCGAAGACACCGTCGACCGCCGATTGTTCTGTGGTGATGGGGTTTTCGACCTGACCGGGTTGGTGCGGGTGCTACGAGACCTCGGCTTCGACGGACCGTGGGGCGTAGAAATACTGTCGACGTCATACCGGGCGCTGCCAGTGGCCCAGGCCCTCAAACTCGCCGCGGAGTCAACGCTGACCGTGCTACGCACAGTCTGAAAGACGAACAGGACGTAGCCATGGCTGCACCGCAGCATCTGCCCTCGCCTCGCACCCCCGATCCGCACCGGGCACCCAGATTGCGCTGGGGCATCATAGGCCCGGGGTGGATTGCCCGGCGCTTCACCGCTGCGCTGCAGAAGTATACGGACCAGGAGGTGGTCGCAGTCGGCTCGCGCAATCAGGCACGGGCCGACGAGTTCGCCGCCCGGTGGTCCGTGCCGAGGGCGTACGGGAGCTATCGGGAGACGCTCGCCGATCCCGGCATCGACGTCGTGTACGTCGCCACGCCGCACACCGAGCACTACAGTTGTGCACGCGCCGCGCTGGCTTCGGGGAAACATGTCCTGGTCGAGAAGCCGATCGGCGTCAACGCCGTGCAGGCCGCGCAGATCTCCGAGTCCGCACGCAGCGCAGGACTATTCGCAGCCGAGGCGATGTGGATGAAGTTCCTGCCGAAGTTCGACGTGATCCGCCAGATCATCGACGACGGGATGCTGGGGACCGTCCACACCGTGCTCGCCGACCACGGCGAGCACTTCACCGAAGACCACCGGATCTATGACCCGACCTTGGCCGGCGGCCCCCTTCTCGATCTCGGTACCTACCCCGTCGCGCTGGCACACGAGGTTCTCGGCGCACCCGAATCCGTCCTTGCCAGTGGCCAACTGGCGAACGCCGAGCTCAACGGACAGATCTCCGCGATCCTCACCCACGCCGGCGGCAGTCAGGCCGGCCTGCATACGACGATCCTGAGCGACACCCCGTGCGCCGCCGTCATCGCCGGTGATGAAGCCACGCTGACGATCCCCGGCGTCTTCTACGAGCCAGGCCCTTTCACCGTGTCGTTTCACGACGGAACCACACTGCGCTACGACGAGGAGACGAGTACGGACGGCTACGGACTGCACTTCTCGGCAGTGGAAGCCGCCCGCGTCATCGATTCCGGTGGCATCGATTCGTTGTTGCACCCGTTGTCCGCAGCCACTGCCACGCTCGCGACGATGGACGAGATCCGTCGCCAACTGGGCATCGTCTTTCCCGGCGACTGACTCGTTCCGCCGGTGACCCGCGCGAGCATGCGCTCGCGGCGAGGTTGAATCGTCGAGTGTGGGGGTTGCGGTTTACCAGTTCCGGAGATTCGGACAGGACACCCCCACACTCGACGACGTCTCAGAGGATGTAGAGCATCTCCTGATAGCTGGGCAACGGCCAGAGATCGTCAGCCACAATGCTTTCCAGTGTGTCGGCGGCGGCGCGCACCTTCGCCATGGCAGGCAACAGGACGTCGCGGGCGTGCGCGGCCTCATCAAGAGCGCTGTCGCCCGAATGATCCAGGCCGGCCTTCAGCTCGGTCAGCGCGGTCGACAATTCGGCGATCGGCGCCGAAATCTCCTCCAGCAGAGTCATGGTCGGCGTGACGCCTGCCTTCTTCAGAGTCGCGACGTTTCGCGCGATCTCGGTCTGATATCGGATAGCGGCCGGCAGGACAACCGTGGCACCGATCTCAGCGGTCAGCTTTGCCTCGACGGTGATGGTGAGCGCGTACTGCTCCAACCGGACCTCGTAGCGGCTGTGCAACTCCCGCTCGTTGAACACGCTGTACTTCTCGAACAGTTCGATCGATTCCGGCGTGATCAGCGAGGGCAGCGCGTCCAGCGTGGTCTTGAAGTTCGGCAGGCCCCGCTCGGCGGCCTCGATCTGCCAGTTCTCCGAGTAGCCGTCGCCGTTGAAGACCACCGCGCCGTGCTCGGTAATGATATCGGTGAGGAGCTTCTGCACGGCCTGGTCGAAGTCCTCGCCGTCGGCGACGGCCTTCTCCAAAATCGTGGCGAGGTAATCGAACGAGTCGGCCATGATTGTGTTGAGGATGGTCATCGGCACCGCGACGGTCTGACCCGAACCCGGCGCACGGAATTCGAAGCGGTTGCCGGTGAACGCGAACGGGCTGGTCCGGTTGCGATCGCCGGGATCCGTCGGCAGCGGGGGCAAGGTGTCTACACCGATGATCATCGTTCCCTTGCCCTTTGACGACGTCGCCGCACCCTTGGCGATCTGCTCGAACACGTCGGCCAGCTGGTCGCCCAGGAAGATCGAGATGATCGCAGGTGGCGCCTCGTTGGCACCCAGCCGATGGTCATTGGTGGCCGAGGCCACCGAGATGCGCAACAGCGGAGCGTACTTGTGCACCGCACGGATCACCGCCGCACAGAACACCAGGAATTGAGCGTTCTCGTGCGGGGTGTCGCCGGGCACCAGCAGGCTGCCCAATTCGGCATTGCCCACCGAGAAGTTGACGTGCTTGCCCGAACCGTTGACGCCGGCGAACGGCTTCTCGTGGAACAGGCATTCCATGCCGTGCTTCTTGGCAATGGTCTTGAATGTGGTCATCAGCAGCTGCTGGTGGTCGGACGCGAGGTTGGCCCGCTCGAACATCGGCGCGACCTCGAACTGGCCAGGTGCCACCTCGTTGTGCCGAGTCTTGGCGGGGATGCCCAGCTTGAACAGCTCCCGCTCGGTATCCATCATGAAGCCCAGCACCCGCTCGGGCACGGCGCCGAAGTAATGGTCGTCGAACTCCTGGCCCTTGGGCGGCTTGGCGCCGAACAGGGTCCGGCCAGCATTGATGAGATCCGGTCGGGCAAGGAAGAAGTGCCGGTCGACGAGGAAGTACTCCTGCTCAGGACCGCAGAACGACACCAATTTCTCGAGATCGGTATGGCCGAAAAGCCTCAGGATGCGTTCGGCGTGCGCGCCCATCGCCTGCTGGCTGCGCAGCAGCGGGGTCTTGTAGTCCAGGGCATCGCCGGTCATCGACACGAACACCGTCGGGATGCACAGCGTGTTGCCGTTCGGGTTCTCCAGGATGTAGGCCGGGCTGGTGACATCCCAGCCCGTGTAGCCGCGGGCCTCGAAAGTGCTGCGAAGGCCACCCGACGGGAAACTCGACGCGTCCGGCTCTCCCTGGATCAGGGTTTTGCCGGCGAACTCGGCCAGCGTCTGGCCGTCGGAAACCGGCTCCAGGAAGCTGTCGTGCTTCTCGGCGGTCAGACCGGTCATCGGGTAGAACACGTGGGCGTAGTGGGTGGCGCCCTTCTCCAGCGCCCAGTCCTTCATTGCGGCCGCCACCGCGTCGGCGACTGCCGGGTCGAGCTTCGCGCCCTTCTCGATCGTCGCGACCACGGATTTGAAGACCGACTTCGGCAGCCGCACTTGCATCTCAGCCTTGGTGAAGACATTCGATCCGAAGATCTCGCCCGGCTCCTCGCCTGGGTCGAAGCTGATTGCAGGAGGCACATACGCCTCGACGTTGTTGATCGCCTGCAGGCGTACCGCATTTCCGCTCAATTGAGTTCCTATCACCCCAGATGCGCCGCATCTGATTTGCTCTACGTTGACCGGCCCACATTAGGGATCATCGATGGCAAACTTGTTACGCCGCCGTCAACACCACAATGCGGCGTTTGCCCAAACCACGAGCGACCGTGTTTGTACGGCGGCATGCCGCTATTTGCCGTACAAACGTGGTCGCTCGCGGAAGATCGGTACATGACTGATCGGTTGGTTGCGGGCATGGTCGGTGGCGGCCCCGGCGCGATGATCGGCGCCGCTCACCGCCACGCCATGTGGCTGGACAACCAATACGTCCTCGCCGCAGGCATTTTCGGCAGGGACCCGGCGTCGTCGGCTGAATTTGCACAAAACCTCGGCGTCGAGCGCGTCTACGATGACTACCGCGAGATGGCCGAACGGGAAGCTGGCCGCGATGATGGCGTCGACGTCGTCGCGGTCGTCACCCCGAACGACAGCCATTACGAGATAGCGAAAGCCTTCCTCGAAACGGGAATATCGGTCGTATGCGAAAAGCCGCTGACGAACGACTCAACGTCGGCGGCCGAGCTCGTGGCGATCGCGGAATCGAATCGCGTGATCCTCGCTGTGCCCCATATCTATTCGGCCTACGCGATGGTTCGGCATGCCGCGCGGATGGTCCGCAACGGCGACCTCGGCCGGATCCGGTTCGTCGCGGCAGAACACGCATCCGGCTGGGCGTCGGCGCCGGTCGATCAGTGGCGCATGGACCCGGGCAAAGGCGGCGTGGCCACCGCGGTCGCCGACGTCGGTACCCATGCCTTTCACCTCCTGCGGTATGTCACCGGACTGGAGGCCACCCGCATCTCGGCCGAACTCAGCACACTCGTCGCGGGGCGACCGGTGTTCGACAACGCGACGATGCGGCTGACGCTGTCCAACGGGGCGCCTGCAACGGTGTGGGCGACCATGGCGGCCACCGGTCATGAGCACGGTCTGCGGATACGGGTTTTCGGCGACGACGCGAGCCTGGAGTGGCGTCACGAGGATCCGCAGCACCTGACCGTGCGCAATCCGGACGGTGGCTCAACGATTCTCGCGCAGGGAATGAGCACCCTGTCCAGGGACGCTGCCCGCCTCACCCGCATCGGTCTCGGCCATCCCGAAGGCTTTCTTGAGGCGTTCGCCAACTTCTATCTGGATCTCGCCGACATTTTGCGGGGGCAGACGGTCCGCGAACTATCCATCCCCACCGGCATCGACGGCCTCATCGGTGTCCGATTCGTCGAGGCCGCGGTCGCCTCACAGGAAAACGATGCCGCATGGGTGGATTTTCGGGAAAGCCGTTAGCCGACCGCATCCGCTCTTCGACGCAGACGTCGCCGTCGCGGCGAAAGTGGATAGCAGCAGTGAAGAGATCAATCGGGTAACGGTCATGACGAGACCAACTCTTTGGCAAGGGCCCGGCGCAGCACTGCGCCGAGTTCGGCGAGCTGCTGCTGAGATACCTCGGCCGACAGGATCGCCTGCGATCCGTGGAACGTGCCTGCCCACTGGTGCAGATCGGCCGACACGCCCGCCTGCAGCAGCCGCAGCGCGTACCCGATGCCTTCGTCGCGGTTCGGACAGAACTCCGCGGTAGTGATGCACGCGGGTGGCAGACCGGACAGATCGGCGGCCCGGGCCGGGGCGGCGTAGGCCGAGGCGGGCACCGAGCCCAGGTAGTGCCGCCACAATAGCGGTGACTTTGTCGCGATTCATCCAGGGAGTCTCGGTGAAGTGCTGCGCCGACCACGTCTGCTGCCGGTCATCGAGCCCGGGCTGATTGAGCAATTGGAAGCAGATCGACGGCCCTCGCTCATCGCGAGCCCGCAACGCCGCCGCGGCTGCAAGCCCGGCCCCGGCGCTATGACCGCCAACCGCGATCCGCTCAGGGTCAATGCCGAGTTCGGCTGCGTTCTCCGCCGCCCAGGTCAGCACGGCGTAAGCGTCGTCCAGCGCGGCCGGAAACCGATTCTCTGGAGCCACGCGATAGCCCACCGAGATCACCACCGCGCCGGCAGCCGTCGGCAAGGCGGGCTGCCCACGGATGCTCGGTGTCCAGGTCTCCCATGACAAATCCGCCGCCGTGCAACCAAACGATGGCGCCCTGCGCGTGGTGCGGGCGATAGATCCGCACCGGCACCGTCCGGATCGGCGGGCACCATGCGATCCTCGATTTCCAAGCCCGTGACGTCGGGTGCCGGCACCGCGGCGGCTAACTCCGCGAAGTTCTTGCGCTCGCTGACCGGGTCGGTGAGGTCGGCCTTGGGGAACAACGCGACGAATGCTTCCAATTCGGGGTCCATATCGACCATCTTCAGCTCGCATCGGACGAAGTTCATCCGCCATCCGTAGGGTATCGGACCGCAACTGCGCACCGATCGTTGCAATAATCTCGTGGCATGGAGGCATTGGTAATCCGGCTGTCGCAGCTGGATTCGCAGATCGAGGGTGCGCTTCGCGTCGTCATGTTCTACGACACGCTGATGCGCCGACGGGTGGATCTCCCGGCGCTCGCCCGGGCCTCGGCGAGCCTTGCCGAGTGCGTTGCCGGTATTCGGCTTTTCGGCACGGGACAGACGATCCGCGTCTCGCCCGACGGTAGGGCAGCGTCCGCCCCGCCGCCACCGGCGTCCACCACGGCACCGATCACCCTGGACGACGAGGAGATTGGCATCGCGTGGCTGGAACGTCCCGGCCCGCCCGGCGGCCTCGACGAACTGCTGCTGGAGCGGCTCGCCATCGCCGCCGCGGCGCTGGTCGAGAGATACGGACCGGCCCGCACCACCATGGCCGATCCCGCGCTCGTCGAACTGGTGATCAGCGCCGGCGACGACGAGGCTGCCAGGGCCAGGGCGCTGCGCCTTCTGGGTTTCGCCCCAGACCTGCCGGTCCGCGTCGTCGCGGTGCGGACACAGCTTCCGCTCGACCGAGTGGGCAGCCTGGTCTGCCCGGCGCGCCCGGTCAAGGCGGCGTCGCTATCCGACGTGGGCGTCATCCTGGCCACCACCATCGACCCGGCTCAGTTTCCGGCAGACGCATGGGCCGGTATCGGCGCCGCCGGAAGGCCCGACCGATCCTGGCGAGAAGCCCGCACCGCCCTACGTTTCGCGACCCCACGCCAGCCGGTCGTCCACTACAACGACCTTGGCGCCCTCGCACTCCTGGCCGACATACCGCAGGACGCCGCACGAGACAACGCCGACGTGGCCGCGATCGCCCGAATGGCCACCGTCCCAGAAGATCTGGACACGCTGGACGCCTACTGCGCCACTGGCTCCCTACGCCGAGCCGCCGAGCTTGTCCATCTGCACCACACCAGCGTCGCCCGCCGACTCGAACAGATCGGAAAGACCCTGGGCATCAACCTCACCGAGGCCGCCGGACTCACGCGGGCCAGGCTCGCCCTCGCCGCCTGGCGGCTACTCGACGACTGAGGTTCGCCGCCCCCTGCCTGCAATCTCCATCTGATCTCCTCACAACCTCCAAGCTTGGGTGCAGGCAGTCGCCGAGCATCGAGCCCATGCCAGAAATTCTCATTGCCTCACTGTCGATGGTCGGCCACATCACACCGCTGTTGAACGTCGCGCAGGGTCTGGTCGATCGGGGCGACCGCGTCACGGTCCTCAGCTCCGCCGACCACGCCGGCAAGATCCGCGCCGTCGGCGCCACCCCGCAGGCGATACCGGTCGAGGCCGACTTCGACACGACCCGCCTCGACATCGACCTGCCCGGCCGCGCCAAGATCGCTGGCATCAAGCGGGTCAACGTCGACATCGTCCGGCCGTTTGTGCAACCGATGCCGCACCAGACCAACGTGCTGTCCCGATTGATGGCCCACACACGGTTCGACGCCATCATCGTCGACGCCGGCTTCTTCGGGATCGTGCCGTTCCTGCTGGGTGACCGCGCCGCCCGCCCGCCGGTGCTGGCATACACGACGACCCCGTTGATGACCAGCAGCCGCGACACCGCCCCGAGCGGCATGGGCATGCCACCGTCGTCAACCGCGTTCGGGCGGCTGCGCAACCGCACGTTGAACCTGTTGTCGCAGAAGGTCTTGCTGCGTCAATCGCAGAACACGGCCAACCACGTGCTGGATCACATGAACAGCCGCCCGTTGCCGACGTTCATTCTGGATTCCGGCCTGCTCGCTGATCGCTACATCTCGCCGACTGTTCCGGAGTTCGACTATCCGCGTAGCGATCTGCCCGCCCATGTGCGCTACGTCGGCGCGGTCCATCCCGCGCCGTCGGGCGGCTTCCGGCTGCCGTCGTGGTGGGCCGAACTCGACGGTGAGCGGCCCGTCGTACACGTCACCCAGGGCACCATCGACAACGCCGAACTGGGCCGGTTACTGGAACCGACGATCGAGGCGCTGGGCGGCGAGGACGTCATCGTGGTGGCCACCACCGGCGGCCGCGACGTGTCCCAGCTGAACGTGGCGCTGCCGATGAATACGTTTGTCGCCGAATACATTCCGCATGATCTGCTGCTGCCCAAGGTCGACGTGATGGTCACCAACGGCGGCTACGGCGCGGTACAGCGCGCGCTGTCGATGGGCGTTCCGCTTGTCGTCGCAGGCAACACCGAAGACAAGCCCGAGGTCGCAGCCCGAGTGGCGTGGACCGGCGCGGGCGTCAACCTGCGCACCGGCACGCCGACACCTGGTGCAGTGCGCGCCGCGGTGCGCGAGGTGCTGACCGACGGCCGCTACCTGGGCGCCGCTCGAATGCTCGAGGCCGCGTTCGCCCGGCGCGACGGTGTCGCCGAGATCGCGGCGTTGGTCGACGAGGTGATCATCGAACAAGGCGCGGTGGTGAAGCGATGAACCCGTGTGCTGATCCGCACGTCCGCCCACCAGTCGAGCCGCGGGCCGACGTGCGGGGCGAGCCCACAAAGTCGCGTAGTCGGCTACTCGTGTGTAGTGCCGGTCTTCGAAGGAGGCTCGAACCATGGTTACCGAACTGCAGTTCGTCGCGATAGCGGCCTTCTTGATCTGGTGCCTGATCAGCTCGCTGAGCGGCGTGCTCGATCCAGATCCCGACGAGGCACGGCTCGTATGGCGGGAGCGTGGCCCCGCCGGCTGGGGCAAGTGGCGCGAGGTGCACTTCGGGTTGACCGGCGCCGACCGCCGAGTGCTCACGCAGCCCGAATCGGCTCTCGACCGCGCTGCGTGCGCGGCGCTACTCGACACCGTGATGCATCAGGCAAGACATCCCGATTCGGTGGCCATCCAGTTCGCCGTCGTCCGGCTAGGGCCCGACAGCGCTGCGGCCACGGTGGTCTTCGCGTCGGACCAAGTGGCTGTCGCTTCGGCACGACCCTCGATCGGTCGGTCGAGGTCGCTCGAGGCCCATCCGACCTAGCCATCTGGCGGGGCGACCCGCCTGCCGTAGACTCGATCTCAGGAAGCGACGTTCCTGCCTGGACCGCCGGTCCGGGTGCTCCACCAGTCGGAAACGGGTGGACTTACTGGTGCCGAAAACGTGGATGCCCGGCACAGCGTGCGTATCCACGGACGGGAAGGATAACCACACGCGCATCGGAATGACGCGCGCTCCATCCCATCAATCCAAGGACTTTGAGTGGCTATCAGCCAGGTCGCTGCCTACGCACATCTGTCCGACGAGGACGTCGAGGCGCTCGGACGCGAACTCGACGCGATCCGTGCCAACATCGAGGACAGCCTCGGCTCGAAGGACGCCGCCTACATCCGTCGCACGATCACCTTCCAGCGGACGCTCGACGTCGCGGCACGGCTGGTGATCGGCTGCAGCCGGACGCGCACGGGCTGGCTTCTGGGCACGATGGCCCTCGCCGTTGCGAAGAGCATCGAGAACATGGAGATCGGCCATAATGTCGGCCACGGGCAATGGGATTGGATGAACGACCCCGAAATCCACTCCACCACATGGGAATGGGACATGCCGGGTCTGTCGTCCCAATGGCGCTATTCGCACAACTACACGCATCACATGTACACCAACGTGCTCGGTATGGATGACGACATGGGCTTCGGCATCATGCGCATTACCCGCGACGAGCCCTGGCAGCCGGTCCACCTGGTGCAGCCGCTTCGAAACCTCTTGCTGGCAGCGATATTCGAATGGGGCATCGCCCTGCACGGCCTGCACTCGGCGCAAGATCGCGCGCAGGACGACACCGAGAAATCCGCGGAGTCGAGGGCATTGGTGGCTAAGGTGACACGCCAAGTAACAAAGGACTATCTGATGTTTCCCGCCCTCAGCGGGCGGCGATGGCGGCGGACAGTGATCGCCAACGCGAGCGCCAATCTCATCAGAAACCTGTGGGCCTACGTCGTGATCTTCTGCGGCCATTTCCCCGACGGCGCAGAGAAATTCGAGCCAGACGTGCTCAACAACGAGAGCAAGCCGGAATGGTATCTCCGGCAGATGCTCGGCACCGCGAACTTCGACGCCGGACGCGTCCTGGCGTTTCTCAGCGGCAACCTGTGCTACCAAATCGAACACCACTTGTTCCCCGATCTACCCAGCAATCGCCTGTCCCAAATCGCCCATGAGGTGCGGGCCCTGTGCGACAAGTACGACCTGCCCTATACCACCGGTCCGCTGCCGCGTCAGTACCTGCTGACGCTGCGCACGATTCACAAGCTTGCCGTCCCCGATCGGTTCCTGACCGCCACATCCGACGACGCGCCCGAGACTGCATCCGAACGTAAGTTCAGCGCCGCCACGACGATCGCCACGCTCGGCGGCGCCTCGGCTATCGGACGACACGGCCTACGCACCGCATTGCAAAGCGCTCGGCGGCGCCGTCGCACGGCCGCAGGCTGGATCGTGGGCGGTTAGGCTGACGAAGTGTCGGTGGCATTACGCATGCGTCCGTTCAAAGGTTGCGTCGTCGCCGATCTCAAGAAACTGGCCGGTTCGCGGCTAAGACAGGAACGTCGTTGTGACGCGTCAAGAGGTCAGCCAATCAGCACCTTGAGGTCATTGGCGTCAATCGCAACAGGATTGTCGTGTTGGTGGTTCCGCCCAACACGAAGCCCGACCAGGCGCACGCGACCATGATGGCCGCCGCCGCCCCAAACGACGACTCAAGCGTCGAGCACCTACTGACGGCAGGCGTTTGAAAAGGCAGAACCGCTGAGAACTAAGCGCTCTTGTCGCGCCGCTCGGTGCGAGAAGGCTTGCGCGGCACGATCGTCGGCAGCACGTTGTCCTGCACGGTTTCCTTGGTGACGACCACCTTGGCGACGTCGTCGCGGCTGGGGATGTCATACATCACCGGCAGCAGGACTTCCTCCATGATGGCGCGCAGGCCGCGGGCACCGGTGCCGCGATGAATGGCCTGATCGGCGATGGCCTCGAGCGCGTCCTCGGTGAACTCCAGCTCCACGCCGTCCATCTCGAACAGCCGGGTGTACTGCTTGACCAGAGCGTTCTTCGGCTTGGACAGGATCTGCACCAGTGATTCTTTGTCCAGGTTCGTCACGGAGGCCACGACCGGCAGCCGGCCGATGAACTCCGGGATCAGCCCGAACTTGATCAGATCCTCGGGCATCACGTCGGCGAAGTGGTCCTGCGTGTCGATCTCGGCCTTGGAATGCACCTCGGCGCCGAAGCCAATGCCGCGCTTGCCGACGCGGTCGGAGACGATCTTCTCCAGGCCGGCGAACGCACCCGCGACGATGAACAGCACGTTGGTGGTGTCGATCTGGATGAACTCCTGATGCGGGTGCTTGCGCCCACCCTGCGGCGGCACGGAGGCCTGCGTTCCCTCCAGGATCTTCAGTAGCGCCTGCTGCACGCCCTCACCGGAGACGTCACGCGTGATTGACGGGTTCTCGCTCTTGCGGGCGATCTTATCGACCTCGTCGATATAGATGATGCCGGTCTCGGCCCGCTTGACGTCATAGTCGGCGGCCTGGATCAGCTTGAGCAGAATGTTCTCGACGTCCTCACCGACGTAGCCGGCCTCGGTCAGCGCGGTGGCATCGGCGATGGCGAACGGAACGTTGAGCATCTTGGCAAGCGTCTGCGCGAGGTAGGTCTTGCCGCAGCCGGTGGGCCCGAGCATCAGGATGTTGGACTTGGCCAGCTCGACGGGCTCGGCGCGGGAGTCGCGCATCTTTTCCTGGGCCTGGATGCGCTTGTAGTGGTTGTAGACGGCCACTGCCAGTGTGCGCTTGGCGGTGTCCTGACCGATGACATAGCCCTCGAGGAAATCCCGGATTTCTACCGGCTTGGGCAGCTCGTCAAGCTTGACGTCGTCAGCGTCGGCCAGTTCCTCTTCGATGATCTCGTTGCACAGGTCTATGCATTCATCGCAGATGTAGACGCCTGGGCCCGCAATGAGTTTTTTGACCTGCTTTTGGCTCTTGCCGCAGAACGAGCACTTCAGCAGGTCACCGCCGTCTCCAATGCGCGCCATGGTGGTGGGGTCCTACTTTCGTCGCAGTCGGTTATGAAGCTAGTTCACGAGTCACCTCGGGTGTTAGTCCCGACGCTACCCGTATGTTCCGGCGCGATGCGACCGATAAAGCCGAATCGCGTCGGTGGTATTTACCTGTGTTCGCGCCAACATATCGCCTGACTCGCCTCGTGACCCCCCGGAACCCGCCACTGTGTCCCTGGCGTGTCGCCGCCGTTACCGGACCGAGAGGCCGCCCCCCGTACGTGGCCGTAGAGTTCGCGACGTGGTGTTCGCTGCGCCCCACGATACCGTGCTGATCACGGACGGTGGTCTTGCCACCGAATTGGAGGCCCGCGGCCACGATCTGTCTGACGACCTCTGGTCGGCCCGGCTGCTGGTCGATGCGCCGGAGGAGATCGTCGCCGTGCACTGCGCGTTCTTCCGCGCAGGTGCTTCAATCGCGACGACCGCGAGCTATCAGGCGTCCTTCGACGGGTTCGCTGAGCGCGGAATCGCGCGAAACGACGCCGCGCGGCTGTTGCGGCGCAGCGTCGAGCTGGCGAAGGCCGCCCGCGACGAGGTCGGCGGTCAACGCTGGGTGGCCGCGTCCGTCGGGCCGTACGGCGCGGCCCTGGCCAACGGCGAGGAGTACGTGGGCCGCTACGGCCTGTCGGTCGCACAGCTGGCGGACTGGCACCGGCCGCGACTGGAGATCCTTGCCGACGCCGGAGCCGACGTGCTCGCTCTGGAGACGGTGCCCGACGTCGATGAGGCCGAAGCGCTCGTCGACCTCGTTCACGAGCTTGGTGTTCCGGCGTGGCTGTCTTACACGATTGCCGGGACGACGACGCGCGCCGGGCAGCCGCTTGCCGACGCGTTCGGGGTCGCCGCCAATGTGCCGGAAATCGTTGCGGTGGGCGTGAATTGCTGCGCACCCGACGACGTCGAGCATGCGATCGGCGCAGCCCGCGCCTCGACGGGAAAGCCCGTCGTCGTCTACCCCAACAGCGGTGAAGACTGGGACGGCGACCGCCGAAAATGGATCGGAAAGTCAGGCTGGTCGGCCGAACTCGCGCCGCGTTGGGCGGCGGCAGGCGCACGCATCATCGGCGGGTGTTGTCGGGTACGCCCGGACGACATCGCTGCGATCGCGCGTGAGGTCAGGTCGCGATCGGAAAGTCGAACTACCCCGTCTGCGCCGAGAGCTTGCGGTACTCCAGGACCGTGTCGATGATCCCGTACTCCTTGGCCTCCTCGGCCGTCAGGATCTTGTCGCGGTCGGTGTCCTTACGGATGACCGCCGGATCCTTACCGGTGTGGTGGGCCAGCGTGGTCTCCATCAGCGTGCGCATCCGCTCGATCTCCGCGGCCTGGATCTCCAGATCGGAGAACTGGCCCTGGATCACGCCGGACAGCGCGGGCTGGTGGATCAGGACACGGGCGTTCGGCAACGCAAGCCGCTTGCCCGGCGAGCCGGCGGCCAGCAGCACCGCGGCGGCCGAAGCGGCCTGGCCAAGGCAGACCGTCTGAATGTCGGCCCGCACGTACTGCATGGTGTCGTAGATCGCCATCAGCGAGGTGAACGAGCCGCCCGGTGAGTTGATGTACATGGTGATGTCGCGGTCGGGATCCAGCGACTCGAGCACGAGCAGCTGCGCCATGATGTCGTTGGCCGACGCATCGTCAACCTGCACGCCGAGGAAGATGATGCGTTCCTCGAACAGCTTGTTGTACGGGTTGGATTCCTTGACGCCGAAGCTGGAGTGCTCGATGAATGACGGCAGGATGTAGCGGGCCTGCGGCTGCAGTCGCGGATCGGTGTGATCGGTCATGGCTTCACTCCGTTGACGTTGGCGTTTGTGATGATGTGGTCGACGAAGCCGTACTCAAGGGCTTCCTGCGCGGTGAACCAGCGGTCACGGTCGGAGTCGGCCTCGATGCGTTCCACCGGCTGGCCAGTGAACTCCGCGTTGAGCCGGAACATCTCCTTCTTGATGACCGCGAACTGCTCGGCCTGGATCGCGATGTCCGCCGCGCTGCCGGTGACGCCGCCCAGTGGCTGATGCATCAGGATCCGCGCGTGCGGCAGCGCGTAGCGCTTGCCTTTTGTGCCCGCGGCGAGCAGGAACTCACCCATCGACGCGGCCATGCCCATCGCGTAGGTCGCGATGTCACACGGCGCGAGCACCATCGTGTCGTAGATCGCCATGCCCGCGCTGATCGATCCGCCCGGCGAATTGATGTACAGGTGGATGTCCTTGATTGCGTCCTCGGCGGCCAGCAGCAGAATCTGCGCGCACAGCCGATTGGCGATGTCGTCGTCGACCTGGGAGCCCAGGAAGATGATCCGCTCGGACAGCAGCCGCTCATACACCGAGTCGACAAGGTTGAGGCCCTGCGCGGCGCCACGCATGTCAGTCACGACTGGATACCTGCTTTCTGTTAAATCCTTGGACGCGGTGTCCGTCTCCAAACGACACTAACCAACCCGCGCCGTCGCGCACTCCCTCGAAAGCGCCCGTTCGCTCACAGCTTCACTTGGCGTCGGCGGACACCTCGTCCGACGCCGTCTCCTCGGCGGCCTCGTCAGCAGCTTCGGCCACTGCGGCAGCGGCCTGCTCACCTGAGGGACCGAAGAACTCCGCGGTGTCGATCACGTTGCCGTCAGAGTCGGTGACGGTGCCGCCATGCACCACCGCGGCAACGGTCAGGCCGCGACGTACGTCGGCGAACATCGCCGGCAGCTGGTTGTTCTCCTGCAGGTACTGCAATAGCTGCTGCGGTTCCAGCCCGTACTGCCGCGACATCAGGACGAGCCGTTCGGTCAGGTCGTTCTGCCCGACCTGGATATCGAGCTTGTCGGCGATGGCGTCCATCAGGAGCTGGGTCTTGACGGCCTTCTCCGCGTTGGTGCGGTTGTCGGCGTCGAACTCCTCGCGGCTGCTGCCCTGCGCCTCGAGCGCCTCCTCGAACCGCTTCTCGTCGTGCTCGAGAGCGTGGATGGCGTTGTGCAAGGCGTCGTCGACCTGGGCCTGCACGATATTCTCCGGCAGCGGGAACGTCGACCTGCTCGAGCAGCACCTCCAGCGCCTTGTCGCGGATCTGCTCGGCCTGCTGGATCCGCTTCACCCGCTGCACCTGTTCGGTGAGGTTGTTCTTCAGCTCGTCGATCGTGTCGAATTCGCTTGCCAGTTGGGCGAATTCGTCGTCGGGCTCGGGAAGCTCGCGTTCCTTCACCGACTTGACGGTGACGGTCACCTGCGCCTCCTCGCCCGCGTGGTCACCGGCGGCCAGGGTGGTGGTAAACACGCGGCTCTCCCCGTCCTTAAGGCCGATGATCGCATCGTCGAGACCCTCGATCAGCTGACCGGAGCCGATCTCGTGAGACAGCCCCTCGGTCTTCGCCTCAGGCACGTCCTCGCCGTCGACGGTGGCCGACAGGTCGATCGAGACGAAGTCGCCGTTCTGGGCCGCGCGCTCGACGCCCTTGAGCGTGCCGAAGCGGGCGCGCAGATTTTGAAGCTCGGTGTCGAGCTCTTCGTCGGTCACCTCGATCGGATCGACGGTGACCTTCAGCCCCTCAAGATCCGGGAGTTCGATCTCGGGCCGGACGTCGACCTCCGCGGTGAACACCAGGTCCTCGCCGTACTCCTTGTTGGTGATCTCGATCTCGGGCTGGCCGAGCGGGCGTACGTCGGAGCTCGTCACCGCCTCGCTGTAGCGGCCGGGCACCGCATCGCCGACGACCTGGTCGAACATCGCCTGCTTGTCGACCCGCGCCTCGAGCAGTTTCACCGGCACCTTGCCAGGACGGAAGCCCGGCATGCGGATCTGCTTGGCCATCTGCTTGAAGGCCGTGTCGATGTCCGGCTGCAGCTCGGTGAAGGGCACCTCCACGTTGATGCGAACCCGCGTCGGGCTCAACTTCTCGACGGTGCTCTTCACGCTCGTGCTCCTTGTGTCTGTAGTGGTATGCGTCCGGAGTCGGGGTGACAGGATTTGAACCTGCGGCCTTCCGCTCCCAAAGCGGATGCGCTACCAAGCTGCGCTACACCCCGCGCCCTTTGTGGCCGGCCCTGAACGCAGACCTGACCACGCGAGATACTACGGGCTGGCGACGCAATGCTTTCAATTGGATTTGATTCAAGCGGCGCCGGTACAGTCTGCTGGTGCTGCACATGCGGGCGTAGCTCAATGGTAGAGCCCTAGTCTTCCAAACTAGCTACGCGGGTTCGATTCCCGTCGCCCGCTCCAAGGTCCGGTCGGTAAGCGACTTTTCCCAGGTCGCTGGCCGGTCGCCACATCGCACTGCGACGGTTCAACTCAGCCACACCTCGGATAAAACCATGCGGCGGAATGCGCGGGCCCGTCGCGGGCCAAGCGGTTGAAGCGAAGCTCGTGCCGCTGGCGCAAGCGAACCGTAGCCGCAGCGATGCCCAACCGCGACCGCACGCCAGCAGTTTCGATGTGGCTCGTCCGTATGCTTTCAAGCAGCCGCCGATTGAAACCTGCCAGGCGTTTCCGTACCGGCGTTCGGCGCCGACATGAGAAGTTCCAGAACTAGCTACGCGGGTTCCAGGAGGATTCTTGCTCGACGAATCCGTAGCTCCCATCAATGGGTCGTGCGCGTCCGGCTTCGAGCGGGTGCGCGACGCCTTCACATCGAACTTCACCGACCGCGGCGACGTCGGCGCCGCGGTGGCGGTCTTGGTGGAAGGCGACCTCGTCGTCAATCTGTGGGGCGGTTTCGCCGACGCGGGCTGCGTGCGGCCCTGGCGGGAAGACACCCTGGCGAGCATCTTCTCCGGCTCCAAGGGGCTGACCAGCACCTGCGTGCATCTGCTTGCCGACCGCGGTGAACTCGACCTGCACGCCCCGGTGGCGCGGTACTGGCCCGAGTTCGGCCAGGCCGGGAAGCGCGACATCACCGTCGCGATGGTGTTGGGTCATCGCTCCGGCGTGATCGGGCCGCGCACCCCGATGCACTGGGCCGACGCCGCCAACTGGGACGCGGTGTGCGGACACATCGCGGCCGCCGAGCCGTGGTGGCAGCCCGGTACGGCGCAGGGCTATCACATGGTGACGTTCGGCTTCATCCTCGGCGAGGTGGTCCGCCGGGTGACCGGGCGGACCATCGGGCAATACCTGCGCGCGGAGATCGCAGAGCCGCTCGGCATCGATGTGCACATCGGCCTGCCGAAGGCCGAGCACGGCCGCTGCGCCGAGATGGTCAACAAGCCGCACATCCGCGATGTGCTCGCGGCCGGTGAGGCGCCGGGGCATCCGGAGTCGCTGACCGAGCATCCGATGGCCGGGCTGGCGGTGGCGATGGGGTTCGTCCCGGACGACGAGTTGGGCTGGAACGCGCTCGAGTTGTGGCGCTCGCTCGAGTTCCCCGCCACCAACGGACATGTGTCGGCGCTCGGCATGGCGACGTTCTACAACGCGCTGGCCCAGGAGAAGCTGCTATCGCGTGAGCACATGGAGCTAGTCCGGGTGCCCCAGGGCGGCTTCGACACCGACGTCGTGCTGGGCGCGCGGGTCGCCGACCACGGCTGGGGCCTGGGCTACATGCTCAATCAGCGCGGCATCGCAGGCCCGAACCGGCGGACGTTCGGCCATGGCGGGTCCGGCGGCTCATTCGCGTTCGTCGACCTCGAGCACCGCATCGGCTACGCGTACGTGATGAATCACTTCGACGCCACGAAGTGCAACGCCGACCCACGCAGCGTCGCGCTCTCCGACGAGGTCTACTCCGCTCTGGGCGTAATTCGTGACTGATTCGCAGCTCCAAACCGGCACTTTCCTGTCGGTACGCTGGACGCCATGAACGGCGTCTTGCTCGTCCTCATCATCGTGGTCATCGCAGCCATCGGGTTGGCCATTTACAGCTCCTCGAAGGCTTCGGGCAGGCGCAACGCGGCCTCGCTGGCCGACGCGAAGGCCGATGCCCGTCGGCTCATCGAACGGCTCGGCGGGCAGGTGCTCAACCTGACGGGCACCGACGACGCCTCCAAGCAGGCCATGGCCGACGCGTCGGAGCGCTACACCGCCGCGTCGTCTCAGATCGACCAGGCCACCACCGCGCGGCAGGCCGCTCTGGCCAAGGAAAGCGCCATCGAGGGGCTGTATTACGTGCGCGCCGCACGCACCGCGATGGGCATCGACCCCGGGCCGGAATTGGAGTCGCTGTCCGGGCAGCGGTCGGCGGGCACCGTGACCGAGGACAGGCGAATCAACTTCGAGGGCCGCGAAATCGAGGCGTCTCCGGCACCGTCGCAGCGCACCCCGAACTACTACCCCGGCGGTCGCGTCGCCGGCCGTCCCGTGCCCGCGGGCTGGTATTCGGAGCCGTGGTGGAAACCAGCTCTGGTGGCAGGCGCGTGGGGCCTGGGATCGGTGCTGCTGTTCGACTCGCTGTTCTCCGGAATGCACGGTGTTGACTACGGCGCACAGGGCTTCGAGACCGGCTACGGCGACGGCTATTCCGACGGGTTCGCGGCCGGACAGGACACGGGTGTCGACGGCGGCGGCTGGGACGGCGGTGGCGCCGACGCCTCCGGCTATGACGGGTACAGCGGCGACGGCGGCGGCTGGGACGGCGGCGGCTGGGATAGCGGCGGAGACTTCGGCGGCGATTTCGGTGGCGGAGACTTCGGCGGCGGCTTCTAGCGCTCCGTCGGCGACTCGTTTTCGTCGAGGGGCTCTGATCTCGCGGCCGGTCAGGGGGTAGCGTCCCATAGCACCGTGGCGACCGATGCCCACAGCTTCGGATCGGCGATGACCGTGACCGCGTGGTACGGGGTGCGGCGTCCCCAGATGCTGAGCAGCCGATGCGCCGGATCGGTTTCGACGACAGCATCGCCGTCGGCCAGATGGTCGATGTCGGCGAGATCGAAGCGGGCGCCGTCGGGGTTGATGTCCATCACGACGTCGGGCTGGGCGGGGCTGCGCAGGACAATCCGCAGCTTGCGGACTTGCGCAACGCGCGCACGGGAAAACGGAGCCTCGCAAAGGATCGGCAACGTGTTGAGTATCTCCACAGCATGCCTGGTCAGCTCTGGCGCTGCGAGCAATTCTCTGCTCGTCTCGTCGTCACCGGCGATGTCCCAGCGGTGGATTGCGGCTTCGCTGCGACCGTGGGTTTGAGCGAGCGCGGCGGAGAAGGGCCGTCCGGTGAATTGATACGTTGCGTCTGGCCCCCGGGCGGAAAGCTCCTCCATCGCAACAACTTTGCGGCGGGTTTGGCGGACCAATTCCTGACGAAGTTGTTCGTCGGGCATCGCAACGAATACTGCTTCGCGTTCGGCGAACCCGCGGGTCTCACGGGCGGGGCGCCCGGCCAGTGCGTCCTCGATCAGATCGGCGTTCTCCTTCGCGCCTGCCGCTAGGTGCGCAACCAGATCGTGCACTGTCCATTGCGAACATGCTGTGCGCGCCGCCGGGTCCGTGTCAGCCAGCGTCTTCATCAATTCCCGGCTCTCCCTGGGCATATCCATGGATTGGCATCCTTTCCAGGGCGTGGCGAATTGGAGCCCTTCACCTGGTAGACGATTCTCACCAACGAAATGTGAGGTTTGAACCGTGCCGTGTTTGAAGGCGCTGAACGTCGACTTGTGTGCGACTTTTCGCCTAGTTGTCGACACCAACCTCGGACTGCGTGATCGCGAGGGAGCGGACTTAGTGCGTCCCGCTCTACTTCTGGCAGGAAGGACACCAAAACACGTTGCGGCCTTCCAATTCCGCGGTGCGGATCGTCGTGCCGCACACCCGGCACGGCTCGCCGGCCCGGCGGTACACATAGGTGCGCGGCCGGCCCGGCGCGTACGACGGCAGGCCGTGGTCGTCCTCGGGCCGGACGACGACGATCTTTCCGCGGCGGAAACCGATCCACATCAGCTCGACCAGGTCGGTCCACATCGCGTCGAATTCAGCGTCGTCGATGTGCGTGCCCGTGCGGTACGGGTCGATCCGCTGCCGGTACAGCAGTTCGTTGCGGTAGACATTGCCGATCCCGGCGATCACCGCCTGATCCATCAGCAGCGCACCAATCGGCCTGCGGGACTTGTTGATTCGCACCCAGGCAAGCGCGCCGTCGGCGTCGCGGCGCAACGGGTCCGGCCCGAGTCTGGCTACGACATCGGCGATCTCGGGCTCCTCGATCACCTCGCACACCGTCGGACCGCGCAGGTCGGTGCCGTATTCGGTGCCGATCATCCGCATCCGGACCTGGCCCACCGGTAGCGGCATCGGTATCGGCACCTCGGTGAACGTGCCGTACAGGCCCAGGTGCACATGCACCACGCGGCCGCCTTCGTAGTGATGGAACAGGTGCTTGCCCCAGGCGGTGGCCTTCTTCAGAACTCTTCCGTTGACCGCCGCGGCGCCGTCGACGAACCTGCCCTGCGGGCTCGACACCATGACCGGGGCACGGCCGAAACGGCGTTGATGCAGCCGGGCCAGCCGGTGCAGGGTGTGGCCTTCTGGCATCCGATCAGGAGGGGGCGCCGGGCACGGGCGGCGCGATGTGGGTGCGTTCGTATTCGGCGAGGATGTCGATACGACGTTGGTGCCGCGGGGCGTTCGACCACTGGGCGCTCAGAAACGCGTCGACGATCTCCAACGCCTGCTCGACGCTGTGCATGCGGCCGCCGATGCCCATCACTTGAGCATTGTTGTGTTCGCGGGCCAGCGTTGCGGTCTCGACGCTCCAAGTCAGTGCACAGCGCACACCCGGGACCTTGTTCGCGGCGATCTGCTCGCCGTTGCCCGAACCACCGATCACGATGCCGAGAGTCCCGGGATCGGCAAGGGTCTTTTCCGCTGCGGCGATGCAGAACGCGGGGTAGTCGTCCTCCGGGTCGTAAACGTAGGCACCGCAGTCGATCGGCTCATGGCCGCCGTTGCGGAGGTGCTCGATGATGGCCTGCTTGAGTTCGAAGCCCGCGTGGTCAGAGCCCAGGTAGACGCGCATGGCGGCCATTGTGGCAGACGAACTCCACCAACAGTGATGGCGTCGAGTGGGAAAGACCGGCCTGGCTCAGTCGAACTGCGGCGGCTCGGTCCGGGTGCGTTTGAGCTCCCAGAAATGCGGATAGGACGCGAACGTCACCGAGGCGTCCCACAACTTGCCGGCTTCCTCGCCGCGCGGGATCTTCGAGAGCACCGGACCGAAGAACGCAACGCCGTTGACGTGGATGGTCGGGGTGCCGACGTCCTCGCCGACTGCGTCCATGCCCTCGTGGTGGCTCTTACGCAGTGCCTCGTCGTACTTGTCGGTGTCGGCCGCCTCGGCCAGCTCGGCCGACAGCCCGACCTCCTCGAGCGACTCCTTGATGACAGTTGTGAAATCGGGGTCGAAGTCTCGATAGCCCTGGTTATGGATCCGCGTGCCCATCGCCGTGTACAGCGGCGCCAGGATCTCGGAGCCCTTGGCCTGCTCGGCGGCGATGGCCACTCGCACCGGCTTCCACGCCTGCTTGAGGCCTTCGCGGTACTGCTCGGGCAGGTCCTCCCTGTTCTCGTTGAGCACGGCCAGGCTCATGACGTGGAAGTTGACCTCGATATCGCGGACCTTCTCGACCTCGAGGATCCACCGCGAGGTGATCCAGCACCACGGGCACAGCGGGTCGAACCAAAAATCCGCAACAGACTTTTCGGGCATTCCTGCTTGGTCCTCTCGGTCGAAGGTCAGTAATCCGTTCAACACAACTATGCCCGGGGCGCGGCTGTTCCCCATTGCCACGGAGTCCAAACGGCCGCGGCATAGGACACGCATAGTGTGCAAATGGTTATACAACCGTGTTGTCGGTGTGACCGCTGTAAACCAGTGTTGTTCCCGTGAATAAAGCGAAACGAAATCTGACCGTGACTTTGGTCGGGGTCGCGACGGCGGTAACCGTCGCGGCGCCGGCACACGCCGACCCAATCACCGACAACTCGTTCCTCTCTGCGTTGAGCAGCGCCGGCATCGGCTACAACGACCCCGCGGCCACCACCACACTGGGCCAGTCGGTCTGTCCGATGTTGGTGGAGCCGGGCAAGTCGTTCGCCTCGGTCGCCTCCAGCATCGGCAACAACGGCATCTCCCCCGACATGGCGGCGTTCTTCACCGGCATTGCGATATCGATGTACTGCCCGTCGATGATGTCCTCGCTGGGAAACGGCACGTTCCTGAACTTTCTGCAGCCGCTCGGTCAGTAACACGGTCGGGCCGCGTCCCGCGTCAGCCGATAGGTTAGACGCGTGGCACTTCCCAATCTGACCCGAGAGCAGGCCGTCGAACGCGCCGCCCTCGTCACCGTTGACAGCTACCGCATCACCCTCGACCTCACCGACGGCGAAGGTAAACCCGGCGAGCGCACCTTCCGTTCGGTGACGACGGTCGAGTTCGATGCGCTGGCCGGCGCCGACACCTACACCGACATCGCTGCCGACTCGATCCGTAGCGCCACCCTTAACGGCCGCGACATCGACGTGTCGGGTTACGACGAGTCCACCGGCATCCCGCTGACCGGACTGGCAAGTCACAACATTCTCGTCGTCGACGCCGACTGCCGGTACTCCAACACCGGAGAGGGCCTACACCGGTTCGTCGACCCGGTCGACGGCGAGGTCTACCTGTACTCGCAGTTCGAAACCGCCGACGCCAAGCGGGTGTTCGCGTGTTTCGACCAGCCCGACCTGAAGGCCACGTTCGACGTCACCGTCACCGCGCCGTCGCACTGGGAGGTGGTCTCCAACGGCGCGACGTTCAGCGTCGAGGATGACGGGGCGGCTAAGCAGCACACGTTCGTCGCCACCCCACGGATGAGTACGTATCTGGTGGCGTTGATCGCAGGCGCCTACGCCCGCTGGGACGACACCTACAGCGACGACCACGAGGACATCCCGCTGGGCCTGTTCTGCCGCAAGTCGCTGGCCGAGTTCATGGATCACGAACGGCTCTTCACCCAGACCAAGCAGGGATTCGGGTTCTACCACAACAACTTTGGCGTCCCATACGCGTTCGGCAAGTACGATCAGCTCTTCGTTCCCGAATTCAACGCCGGCGCGATGGAGAACGCGGGCGCGGTGACGTTCCTGGAGGACTACGTCTTCCGCAGCAAGGTCACCCGCGCGTCCTACGAGCGGCGCGCCGAAACCGTGCTGCACGAGATGGCGCACATGTGGTTCGGCGACCTCGTCACGATGCAGTGGTGGGACGATCTGTGGCTCAACGAGTCGTTCGCGACATTCGCCTCGGTGCTGTGCCAGGCCGAGGCAACCGAATTCAAAGAGGCGTGGACGACATTCGCCAATGCGGAGAAGTCGTGGGCCTACCGGCAGGACCAACTGCCGTCGACGCATCCGGTGGCCGCCGACATCCCGGACCTCGCCGCCGTCGAGGTGAACTTCGACGGCATCACGTACGCCAAGGGCGCCAGCGTGCTCAAACAGCTCGTCGCCTACGTCGGGCTCGAGGAGTTCCTGTCCGGCCTGCGCGACTACTTCCGCGACCACGCCTTCGCCAACGCCACCTTCGGCGACCTCCTCGGCGCGCTGGAGAAGGCCTCCGGCCGCGACCTGTCCGGCTGGGGGCAGCAGTGGCTCAAGACCACCGGGCTCAACACGCTGCGCCCCGACTTCGACCTCGACGCCGACGGGCGGTTCACTCGCTTCGCGATCACCCAGAGTGGGGCGCAGCCGGGTGCCGGAGAGACCAGGGTGCACCGCCTTGCGGTCGGCATCTACGACGACGACGGCAGCGGCAAGCTCGTCCGCACCCACCGCGAGGAGCTGGACGTCGACGGCGAGAGGACGGATGTTCCAGCGCTGCAAGGAGTTTCGCGCGGCAAGCTGATTCTGGTCAACGACGACGACCTGACGTACTGCTCGCTGCGCCTTGACCCCGAGTCGTTGCAGACGGCGCTCACCCGCATCGCCGACATCGCCGACCCGTTGCCGCGCACGCTGGCGTGGTCGGCGGCGTGGGAGATGACACGCGAAGCCGAACTGAAGGCCCGCGACTTCGTGTCGCTGGTCGCCGGGGGCGTGCCCGCCGAAACCGAGGTCGGCGTTGCGCAGCGGTTGCTGCTGCAGGCTCAGACGGCGCTCGGTTCATACGCCGACCCGGAATGGGCACGCTCATCGGGCTGGCCTGCCTTCGCGGACCGGCTGCTGGAGTTGGCTCGCGGCGCCGAAGCGGGTTCCGATCACCAACTGGCCTATGTCAACGCGCTGTGCGGCTCGGTGCTGTCGGACGGGCACACCGACGTGTTGAGGGCGCTGCTGGACGCCGATCCGGCCTCGCAGGACCTGGCCGGACTCGAGGTGGACACGGACCTGCGCTGGCGGATCGTGACCGCGCTGGCCGCGGCGGGCGTCGCCGATTCCGACGGGCCGGAGACGCCGTTCATCGACGCCGAGGCACAGCGGGATCCGACCGCGGCGGGCAAGCGGCATGCCGCGCAGGCGTCGGCGGCACGGCCGCAGCCCGCGGTCAAGGAGGCAGCGTCGCAACAGGTGATCGAGGACGACACGTTGGCCAACATCACCGCCCGGTCGATCATCGCCGGCTTCGTCCAACCCGGTCAGCATCAGCTGCTGCAGCCCTTCAACGCCAAGTACTTCGGCGCGATTTCGGGCGTGTGGGAGCGACGATCGAGCGAGGTCGCGCAGACGGTGGTGATCGGGCTGTATCCGTCGTGGGACATCAGCAAGGCCGGCTTGGACGCAGCCGACGAGTTCTTGGCCGACCCGGATGTGCCGCCGCCGCTGCGGAGACTGGTGCTCGAGGGCCGCGCGGGTGTCGAGCGCGCACTGCGGGCCCGCGCCTTCGACGTCACCTAGCACCGCGAGCGACCGTGTTTGTACATGCATTCGCGGCGTGTCGCCGTACAAACATGGTCGCTCGCGGAACCTGCGTCAGGGCGGAGAGACGCCCGCGCTGAGCACGCGGACGGCGCTGATCAGGCCGTCCATCAGGTTGCCCTCTTTGAACGACGCGGCGGCCGCCGAAACTCCGAGCGGCGCGGACTCCTCGATCCCGCGGCCCTGGACATCGCCGCCGTAGACCACCTCGATCGCGCGCTGGTTCGGCGAAACCGCAAGCAACACCGCGTTATCCGGCGTCGGCACCTTGGCCAGGATCTCGCGGGCCGTGGCGGCGGTGTCGGCACCGAGATCGCCCAGGTAGACCGCGAAGCGAGCCTTGGCTGCACGCGAGCCGTACTTCAGCGCATCGTCGAGGATGACCAGGTCCTTGACCGGGAACGGGTAGGTCACCGACACGTCGCCGGGTTCGGTGACGCCCGAGATCCGGCCGCTGGACGTTACGACGAAACCGCGCGGCAGTTCTGCCGGAAGCGCCGAGCTGACGGTCGCGACTTCACCACTTGCCACTTGCGCCGCCTCCTACCGTCACGCGCGAACCATGGCCACCGTGGCCGTGGTCGGCGGGTTCGTCAGACGCCCACAGAATCGGTTCGTGCGTCCACTCGTCGGACATCTTGTAGGTCGCCGGGTGCGGGTCCTTGCCACGCCAGATCAGCGCGGCCAAGATCGCCGCCAGCGCCAACGGCACCCCTCCGATGAGGGAATGGGTAAGTGCGGTGCTCACGACGCAAACCGTATCGCAGCCAACGGCTAGGCCGCGCCCTCACCCAGATATCGCACCCACGCCGGGTCGAGTTCCTTGACCGACGACAGCAACCGCCAATGCTGTCCCTTTGGCGGCACGGGCACCGAACGCAGCGTCCAGCCCAGCTCGGCGAGCAACCGGTCGGCCTTGCGGTGATTGCAGGTCGAGCACGCCGCCACGCAATTCTCCCAGGAGTGGTCACCACCGCGGCTGCGCGGCACCACATGGTCGACGGTGTCGGCTTTGGCTCCGCAGTAGGCGCAGCGAAACCGGTCGCGGTGCATAAGCGCCGCGCGTGTCATCGGGATGCGGGCCCGGTACGGCACCCGGACGTACGAATGCAGCCGGATCACCGACGGCACCACGATCGACCTCGTCGCGGAGTGAATCACCGGTCCGTTCGGGTCGTCATCCACGACGGTGGCTTTGCCGCACATCAGCATGATGACCGCCCGCCGCATGGGCAGAGCGGTCAACGGTTCGTAGGTGGAGTTCAGCAGCAGCACTCGGCGCCGGCACCAGATGGAGCCTTCGTTGGTACTCGGCGGATGGCTGTCGACGCTGTGAAGGACGCGCGACTGCGCATGCGTTACCGCCGGCCCGGATAAACCCGCCGCGGCCCCGTGGTGCCGGTGGCCGCGGCTCTTCTTGCGCTGCGCCATACGTCCTCCGACCGACAGTCCACCACGGATTGGGGTCGATCGCACGACAATTCTGTCCGTGTTCGCAGGTCAGTCCCGTGAACATCCGGTGACGCGACCGTCTGACCGGGGCCTTCGCGACCCAGGCAGGCGCTGATCAGCAATCCGGCGGAGCAACGAACGGGCGTTCGAAATGCACGTGCGCCGGGCCGCCGAAGCGATGACGGCTCCGCCAACCCCCCTCAGCCCGAGCGGTTAGCCGATGGTTACGCATGTGGCGAATTACACTTTCGGGCCATGGCCCCCGGTTGGCAAATTGTCGATCGCCCATCGGAATTCGGTGCGGTCCGATCGGCGTTGACCGGCCCCGAGTGCTCGGGTGTGGTTCTCGTCGGGGCGGCGGGTGTCGGCAAGACGACGCTCGCTCGCGCCGTCACGAATTCGCTGCGTTCCCAAGTTCGCTGGGTGGCCTCGACAGAGTCCTCAAAGAGCATCCCACTCGGAGTGTTTGCGCATCTGGTCGGACCGTCGACGTCGCGTGACCCAACGGCGCTTCTCGCATCGGCTCTTGAATCCCTTGTCACGCAAGAGAACACCATCGTTGGAGTCGATGACGCGCATCTGCTCGACCAATTGTCCGCGACACTGTTGCATCAGATCGCCGTCGAACAGGCCGGTCGCATCCTCGCAACTGTGCGCACCGGTGAACCGGTCCCCGATGCCGTCACATCATTGTGGAAGGACGGCTATCTGCGCAGGATCGAGCTGCAGCCGTTCACCAAGCAGCAGAGCATCGCCCTGGTGGAATCGGTCATCGGCGGCACGCTCGAGGGGCTGTCGGCCGACCTGATGTGGGAGTCATCGGGCGGCAACCCATTGTTCTTGCGGCATCTGGTGGAGGGATCCATCGACGCCGGAACATTGACCAAAGTCGACGACGTATGGCAGCTGCGTGGGCCCACCGCCGTCCCGTCGGGTTTGGCGGCGCTGATGGAGAGCCGGCTGGATCAAGCCGGAGACGACGTCATAAACGCGTTGAAATTGTTGGCTCTCTGCGAACCACTCGACGTCGACGCGCTCACCGAACTCGCCGGTGAGGACGCCGTCGACGCGGCCGAGACTCGCGGCCTGATTCGACTGGTGCAGGACGGCCCGGTGCTCAACACGCGCTTCAGCCACCCGCTTGTCGGCGACGTCGTGCGCAGCCGGCTCGGAAAAGCCGCAGCGCGACGGCTGCGGGGACGAGTGGTTCAGATTCTTCGTGATCGCGAACTCGACTCCCCCGCGGCCCGGATCCGGATGGCGCAACTGTCCATCGACAGCGACCAGGCCGTCGACACCGGGCTTCTGGTCACCGCGGCCAAGGACGCCATATTCCTGTCCAACCTTCCACTCGGCGAACGCATCGCGCGCGCGGCGTTTGAGCGTGGCGGCGGTCTGCAGGCTGGCGAGCTGTTGTCACGCGCGCTGCTGTGGCAAGGCCATCCTGTTCAGGCAGAAGAGATTCTGGCAAAGTTCGACCCAGACCAACTCGACGAGCTTCAGCTCCTATTGTGGAGCCTTCCCCGACTGTCGATTTTGTTCTGGTCGATTGGCGAAGTGCGACGGGCCCACGAGATCCTCGACTTGTTGGACGAGCGTGTGCAGAATCCGGCCCTGAAGCTTGTCGTGGACGCGGTCGCTGCGGCAATAGCGGTGCACGAGAACAGGATCGAGGCAGGAATCAGCGCGGCCGAAGCGGTGCTGGCCGATTCGCAGGCGCCCAAGCAAGCCGTTGAATTCGCAGCCTTCGCGGCGGGATTGGCCATGCCGGTCGCTGGGCGCGGCGATGAGTTCGAACCGTACGCCGCCCGGTGCCGCGCCGAGCAGAGGTCCACCGACGGCATGATCCGCGTGATGGTGCGTTACGGCGACGTGCTCGCGCTGACGTACACCGGCCAGCTAGACCTGGCGGACAAGCGGGCGACCGACTACGCCAATTTCTCCTCGGCCGGCCAATTCCTCGCATGGGCTATCGCCAAAATCACGGCCGGTCTCGTCGCGACGCACCGCGGCAACTTTCCCGCTGCCATCTCGTCACTCGAGCAGGCGCTGGCGGCCCTGGCCGCAGAGGCGCCGCTGCCATGGCGGCTGCCTGCGAGGCTGCTTCTCGCAAGGGCCTATGCGGCGTTGGGCCGCACGGAAGACGCCGAGCGGGTGCTGGTCGACGCGACGGAGCACACAGGTGAATACGTCGCGCTGCACGAGCCACAGCGCACGCTCGCCAATGCCTGTTTGGTGGCCGCCAAGGGGATGGAACGTCGCGCGATCGAAGTGGCGCTCGCCGCAGCCGACGAGGCACAGCAGGTCGGCCAGTACGCCGTCGAGGCCGAGGCGCTGCACCATGCCGCGAGATTCGGCGACCGCACGGTCGCGGATCGGCTTGCGGCACTTACCGACAAGGTCCACGGTCCAGTGGTCGCCCTGCAGGCCCGGCACGCTTCGGCGGTTGCGGCTGCGGATCCTGCAGCGCTCGTCGCGGTGAGCCTCGAATTGGAAAAGGCCGGTCTGCTGCTGTCCGCAGCGGACTCCGCCGCGCAGGCGGCGCCTCTGCATGAGGTTGCCGGCGACCATCGCAAGAGCATCGAGGCGGCGGCACGAGCCCTGCGTCTTGCCAATCGATGCGGCGGCGCGACGACGCCCGCCGTGAAGATCGCCGCACGCCCGTTGCCCGTGACCGACCGTGAAAGGGAGATCGCCGAACTCATCGCCGCAGGACTGACCAACAAGGAGATCGCCGAGCAGCTGACGCTGTCGATCCGCACGGTCGAAGGTCACGTCTACCGCGCGTGCTACAAGCTGGGCGTGGCCGATCGCGACGAACTCGCGGAGCTAATCCGTGCGGAGCCACTGAAGTAGCTCGTCGCCGACATGGCCCACAATGGAGGCGATGGAAAAAATCGACAGTCAGCAGTCGTTCTATGACGCGGTGGGCGGCCACGACACGTTCCAGACCATCGTGTCGCGGTTCTACCAGTTGGTGCGCGAGGACGAGATCCTGCGTCCGCTCTACCCCGAGGACGAACTCGACGCCGCCGAGGACCGGCTGCGGATGTTCCTCGAACAGTATTGGGGCGGCCCTCGAACCTATTCCGATCAGCGTGGCCATCCACGACTGCGGATGCGGCACGCCCCGTTCCGCATCGGCTACATTGAGCGCGACGCCTGGCTGCGCTGCATGCACACCGCCGTCGCGGAGATCGACTCGCAGACGCTCGACGACGAGCGCCGCAAAGAACTGCTCGCCTATCTCGAGATGGCCGCCCACTCGATGGTGAACTCGCCCTTCTGATGACAGGAACCTGGTGGTCGCACGCGCTGTTCTATCAGGTGTATCCACGGTCCTTCCGTGACAGCGACGGTGACGGCGTCGGTGATCTCGACGGAGTGACCGCCAAGCTGGACTACCTCGAGGCGCTCGGCGTCGACGCGATCTGGCTCAATCCGGTGATGGTTTCGCCTATGGCCGACAACGGCTACGACGTGGCGGATCCCCGCGATGTCGACCGGCTGTTCGGCGGCATCGAGGCGCTGGACCGGCTGACGGACGCCGCTCACCGGCTTGGCATGAAGGTGACGATGGACCTGGTGCCCAACCACACCAGCTCTGCGCACCCCTGGTTTCAAGCGGCACTGGCCGCCAGTCCCGGCAGCGACCAACGCGAGCGCTACATCTTCCGCGACGGCACCGGTCCCGGAGGCGTCCACCCCCCGAACAACTGGGTGTCGATCTTCGGCGGCCCCGCGTGGACACGGGTTGTCGAGGCCGACGGCAATCCCGGCCAGTGGTACCTGCACCTGTTCGACGCCGAGCAGCCGGACCTGAACTGGGACAACCCCGAGGTCTTCGACGACCTCGAGAAGACTCTGCGGTTCTGGCTGGAGCGCGGCATCGACGGGTTCCGCATCGACGTCGCGCACGGCATGGCCAAGCCGCCGGGACTACCCGACATGGAGGTCATCAAGGCCGAGGTGCTTCTGGCCGATATGGACGACGACCCACGGTTCAACAACGAAGGGGTGCACGAGATCCACCGTCAGATCCGCGAGGTGTTCAACGACTACCCGGACGCCGTCGCCATTGGCGAGGTGTGGGTATACGACAACGAGCAGTTCTCCCGGTATGTGCGCCACGACGAGCTGCACCTCGGTTTCAACTTCCGGCTGCTGCGGGCGAAGTTCGACGCGACTGACATCCGCGGGGCAATCGAGAATTCCGTGACCGCCGCGGAGATGGTGGGCGCGGTACCCACCTGGACGCTAGCCAATCACGACGTCGACCGCGAGCCAACCCGCTACGGCGGCGGGCCAATCGGCCTGGCCCGCGCGCGGGCGATGGCGCTGGTCATGCTCGCCCTGCCCGGCGCAGTGTTCATCTACAACGGCGAGGAACTCGGCCTGCCGAACGTCGAGCTGCCCGACGAGGCGCTGCGCGACCCGGTGTGGGAACGGTCTGGGCACACCAGGCGCGGCCGCGACGCGTCCCGGGTGCCGGTGCCGTGGGAGGGTGACGCTCCCCCGTTCGGCTTCTCGGAAGATCCCGACACATGGCTACCGCTTCCACCCGAGTGGGCGGCGCTGACGGTGGAGAAGCAGCTGGACGACCCCGATTCGACGCTGTCCTTCTTCCGGCGGGCGATCGAATTGCGCCACAGCCGACCAGAATTCGGCGGTTCGGCACTCGAGTGGCTCGACTCGCCGACGGACGGTCTGATGTTCCGGGTCAGCAGCGGGTTGGTGTGCGCGCTCAACGCGGGTCGCCGCGCGATGGCCCTGCCCGCCGGTGAGGTGTTGTTGACGAGCGGCGCGTTGGTGGACGGCAAGCTGCCGCCGAACACCGCCGCCTGGCTGATCTAGTTTCCTGGCGAGAAGACGCACAAGCACCCGACACGCCGCGGATTTGGGTACCTTTGCGTCTGCTCGCCCAACGGAAGCTACCGCAAAACCAGCGCGGGGTCGCCGCGGCGCCGATACACCGAACCGAATCGTGCATCGATGCGCAGCCAGGCGGGCAGTATTCGCACCCGCACGATCTCGTCGGCGGCGACGCTGTCGGGGTCCAGCCGCATCCCCTGCCCCGCCGCGGACGACTGCGGCAGGAAAGCCATTGCGGTCAAGGCGAATACGCAACGCATCGGGATGCCGACGCTGGCGTCCCCCGAACTGACCGCCACCACCTCCTGATCCAGCAGTGACGCAGGCGGCCCGTGCGCGCTCGAGTGTTCCTTCGCCAGGGCGACGCCGCGCTGGGCAAGATCGAGCACCGCGCGCGCTGGGACGTCGTCGAGATGGACGAAGCCGGTTTCGGGCGGCAGGGCGCCGCGCCACGCAGAATCCATCGGAAATCCAGCGTCGACGTAACCGCTGCGGTCCATCGCCGTCAGCCCAGCGGACAGCGCATCGGCTCCTGCACTCAGGTCGGCTGGCTTGATACGCCCACGGACCACGCGGCTGGCCAACACGTCGAAACCGGTTGCCACCCAGGCGACCACAAGTCCGGCAGCGCGCTCACGCAGCCGAACGACGGCGGCGTCGTCGAGCCGCAACGCCCGTTCGGTGAACGTCGCCAGGTCCTCACGGTGCGTGGCATCGTCGAGCCAGATACCGCGTTCGGGTTGAGTCATCGAAGGTAGCGCTGCAGATAGTCCCGCTGGGCGGGCGAAAGACGTTGCAGCCGTTGCTCTTGAATGTGCACGGCGGCAAGCTGCGTCTCGGCGATCACCGACGGCTTGGAGTCCGGCGGGGCGCTGACCGGCCGCACTTCGTAGCCCACGGTGAAGTCGACGGCACGCACCCGTTTGGACCACATCGTCACCTTCAGCGGCGAATCAATCAGGCGCAATTGACCCTTGTAGAGGATGTTGACCTCGTGGATCAGCAGGCCGATCGTTTTGATCCCCGGGCCGAAAGGCTCACGCAGAAAAGGAATTCTGGCCTCTTCGAGGATGGTGACCATCGTGGCGTGGTTGATATGCTGATACATGTCGATGTCCGACCACCGCACGTGCACCGGCGCTACGAAACCGTTGGTCACCCAGTGGTCCCTGTTCCACTCGTTCGTGTCATGCTGCGCAGCTGGCGCGCCGCGACCGACAACGTCGCCAGGTCGAGTTCGCCACTTTCGTATATCTCGCTCAGCGTGCGCTGGGCCCGGCTCACGCGGGAGCTGTTGGTCGCCTCCCACTCGGCGATCTTCTCCTCACCGCTCTCCTCCGGCTCCCCCACAGCCAGCACGTCGAAGCACAGTGCCCGTATGGAACCGTAGAAGTCGTCGCGAATCGCCAAGCGGGCCAACGAATGCCAGCGATCGTCGCGCACCAGTCGGGAGACCGCGGTCAATAGTCCGTCGGTGCCGAGGCGGTCCATCAGCGCGAAGTAGGTGTCGGCGACCTCGGCCGGGTCGCGGTCGACGATGTCGGCGATGTCGATCACGTCGAGCAGACTGTACTGGTACAGCCCCGTCGCGACCATATAGGCAAGATCGTCCGAGGCGCCCTGCGAACTGAACTCGCGGGCTTCCTTTTCGACGATGGCTTTGTCGTCGCCGCGCAGCCACTCCGACATCCGCGGTGTCAACACACGGACTTTCTCCGCGAACCGGTTGATCTCGGCGCCCACAGCCAGCGGCTGAGGACGGTAATTGAGCAGCCAACGCCCCGCGCGATCGACGAGCCGGCGCAGATCGAGGGTCATACGATCGGAAACCGCCACCGATACGTCAGCGTCGCGGATCTGCCGCCATACTTCGCCAATCCGGAAAATCACGTTCGCTGCAACGTAGCTGCGCACGGCGTCGACCGGCCCGACACCGACGTCTTCGGTGATCCGGTATGCGTACGTGATGCCGCTGGTGTCGACGAGGTCATTGACCAGCATCGTCGTGACGATCTCCCGGCGCAGCTGATGTTGGCGGATGTCGCCGGCGAACTGGTCGCGGAGGTTCGACGGGAAGTACCGCGGCAGTCGGGAGGCGAACACCTCCTGGTCGGGCAGCTCGCTGGCGAGCAGCTGGTCTTTCAGCGCCAGCTTGACGTGAGCCATCAGCGTCGCGAGTTCGGGTGATGTCAGCCCGATTCCAGCTTCGGCTCGACGCCGGATCTCCTTCTCCGAAGGGAGCGCTTCAAGTTCGCGGTTGAGCCCGTGGTCCTTGACGAAATCCGTGATCATCCGCGCGTGCACGGGCAGCAGGCTGGCCGCGTTGACGCGGCTGGTGCCCATCAGATCGTTTTGATCCTCGTTGTCGGCCAGCACCAGCCGGCCCACCTCGTCGGTCATCGACACCAGCAGTTGGGTGCGGTCCTCGGCCCGAACCTTGCCCGCGGTCACCAGCGAGTCGACCAGGATCTTGATGTTGACCTCATGGTCGGAGCAGTCGACACCGGCCGAGTTGTCCAGTGCGTCGGTGTTGCAGCGGCCGCCGGCCAGATTGAACTCGATGCGGCCGAGCGACGTCACGCCCAGGTTGCCGCCCTCGCCAATCACTTTGGCGCGCACCTGGTTTCCGTTCACCCGCACCGGGTCGTTGGCGCGGTCGCCGACGTCGGCGTCCGACTCCGTCTCCGCCTTGATGTAGGTGCCGATCCCGCCGTTGAACAGCAGGTCGGCCGGCGCCTTCAGGATCGCCTTGATCAGGGCCGGCGGCGTCATCTCCTCGACGCCCTCCGCGATGCCCAGCGCGGCGCGGGCCTGCGGGCTGATCGGGATGGACTTCTGTTCGCGGCTGTAGACCCCGCCGCCCGCGCTGATCAGCGACCGGTTGTAGTCCTCCCAGCTGGACCGCGGCAGGTCGAAGAGTCGTTTGCGCTCATCCCACGATGCCGCGGCGTCGGGGTTGGGGTCGATGAAGACGTGCCGATGATCGAAGGCGGCCAACAGGCGGATGTGCTTGGACAGCAGCATGCCGTTGCCGAACACGTCGCCGCTCATGTCGCCGACGCCCACCACAGTGAAGTCCTCGGTTTGGGTGTCGACGCCCATCTCGCGGAAGTGGCGCTTGACGGCCTCCCATGCGCCCTTCGCGGTGATGCCCATCGCCTTGTGGTCGTAGCCGACCGAACCGCCGGACGCGAACGCGTCGCCGAGCCAAAAGCCGTATGAAGCCGCGACCTCGTTTGCGATATCGGAGAACGTGGCGGTGCCCTTGTCGGCGGCCACCACGAGGTAGGCGTCGTCGCCGTCGCGGCGCACCACATCGGGCGGAGTGACGACGCCGGCGGTGGCCTTGTCGACGTTGTCGGTGACGTCGAGCAGCCCGGCGATGAACAGCTTGTAACAGGCCACACCCTCGTTGCGTTGCGCGTCGCGGTCGGCCGCGGCATCGCCGGTAGCCGCAGGCGGCTTCTTGACGACGAAGCCGCCCTTGGCCCCGACCGGAACGATGACGGCATTCTTCACCGCCTGCGCCTTGACGAGGCCGAGGATTTCGGTGCGGAAGTCCTCGCGGCGGTCCGACCACCGCAGGCCGCCGCGCGCCACGTGCCCGAACCGCAGGTGCAGGCCTTCCACCCGGGGCGAGTACACGAAGATCTCGAACCTGGGCCGCGGCAGCGGCACTTCGTCGATCAGGCGAGGGTTGAGCTTGACCGACAGCACATTCTGCTGACGCGCCGAATCCGGCCTACTGACAAAATAATTGGTCCGCAGCGTGGCCTGGATCATCGAAGCAAATGCCCGCAGCACACGATCCGTGTCGAGGCTGACCAACGCGTCGATGTCTGCTGCCACAGCGGCGGCGGCCGCCTGCGCGTCACTGCGACGGGTCTCGTCCGAGGGCTTCGGGTCGAACAACGCCTCGAACAACTCGACCAATGATCGTGCGGTGCCGACGTTGCCGTTGATCACCGATTCGATGTGGGACTGGCTATACGGAAAACCCGCCTGCCGCAAGTATTTCGCGTATGTGCGCAGCACGGCCACCTGCTGCGATGTCAAGCCTGCCCGCAGCACCAGCTCGTTGAAGTGGTCGATCTCGGCGCGACCGTGCCAGATCGCGGTGACCGCGTCGGCGAACCGCTCGGCCATCGCCACGCGGTCCGGGCCCGCCGGCGGGGTCGGGATGTCGGAGTGCGGCGAAATCTTGAACTGGTAGATCCACACCGGCAACCCGTCAGGGCGAGTCACCGTGTACGGGCGCTCCTCGAGCACCACCACACCCATGCACTGCAGCATCGGCAGCAGCTGGCTCAGCGATGCCGACCGCCCGCCTAGGTACCAGATGAGCTGCGCGACCCCGTCGGCACCGCGATCGCCGAGAACAAGTTTGACCGTATTGTCCTGCAGCTCTTCGATGATCGCGATGTCGTTGATCGCGTTCAGTGGTGCGACCGCCTGCTTGTATTCCTCCGGGAACGCCGCCGCGTAGTGCTCGGCGTCGGCTTGGTTGATCGAGCCGGTCTTCACCGCGCCCAGCAGCCGGTCACCCCAGGTCCTGGCGGCCTCGGTGAGCAGATCCTGGATTCTGGACTCGTTTTCGAGGGAGACGTCGACATCTTTCTGACGAGAGCCCTCCGGCAGCCGTACCGTGAAATGCACGACCGCCCATGGCGATTCGCTGACCCGCGCGGCGTAGTCGATGCTGACGCCGCCCAATTCGCGGACCAGGATGTCCTGCATCTCCAACCGCACTGCAGTGGTGTACCGGTCGCGAGGCAGGTACACCAGGCAGGACACGAAGTGGGCGAGTTGGTCGGCGCGCAGGAACAGCAATGTGCGGCGCCGTGCCCCGAGATCGACCACCGCCATCGCCATGTCCATCAGCTCCTTGGCGGAAAGCGCGAAGAGCTCCGAACGCGGGATGGTCTGGATGATGTCCAGCAACACCTGGCCAGGATGGCTAGGGTCGCGGTGCGCCATCGCGAGGGCGTCGTTGACCCGCCGTGAAATCAGCGGGATCTCAAGCACATTGGCGTTCATGGCGGCCACTGTGAACAGCCCGACGAATCGGTGCTCGATCGCCTGCCCGGCGGCGCGTTCGCGGACCACCACGATGTAGGGGTGGGCGCCCCACCGCAAGTAACTGGGCATGGTCGCCTGCGCCAGCACCAGTAGGTCGTCGCTGGCGGTGAGCTGTGGGAGCACGTCCTGGCGCAGCCGCAGCACACCCAGGCGGCTGGACGGATCAACCGACGAATGGCCGTCATTGACCTGGCAGCGTTGGTAGCCAAGCAGCACGAAATGCCCGTCGGCCAGCCAGCGCAGCAGCGCGGCGACGTCCTTCCGGTCGGAGCCGGGGAACCTGCCCTCGGTGTCGACGTCGAGTTCGGCCGCCAGGCTCCGCAACATGGCAGCCATCGACGTGGAGTCCAAAGCCACCTGTCGGGCCTCGGCAAGAACGCTTGGCAGCAGGCGCCTGACCTCCTGCACCGCCTTGGGGTCGGCGGACTCGGCCAGCTGAACGTGGATCCACGCCTCGTCGATGCCATCGCCAAATGGCGCATCGGAGGCCGGCTCGACTGCCAGCAATTCGCCGCTGGGGTCGCGCCGCGCCCGGAACACCGGGTTCATGATGGCCGTGTAGGCCACCCCGAGCCGGTGCATCAGCACCGTGACGGAGTCGATCAGCATCGACGAGTTGTCGGTGACGATCTGTAGCGCGGGGCCAAATCCGCCCGGGTCATCGTCGGTGTAGACCGCAACTCGCGTGTCGCCCAAGGACCGGTGCTGGCCCAGCCGGTAGTGGGCCTCCACCAGGGCCGGCGACATCAACCCCATAGCAGTCCGGTTCACCGGCCCTGTGACCGCCGTGTCGGCGCCGGGCGCGTCACCGTGGGGCCCGCTATACGTCGCCATGTAGGCCCGCGCGAGCCTGGCGATGGTGTCCTGGCTCAGCGGCGGCGAATCGGTGGATCCGTCGACGCCTGTACCTGACCCCGGATTGACCGTCATCGCTTCGCTCCTAATCAGGCCCGCGCACCGGCGCCGGCATGCAGGATTGACATTAGTCGCGTGTGAGCCTGCGGTGGGTCACCCTGTGCGGACGGGCGGCTTCGATACCAAGTCGTTCCACTTTGTTTTCCTCGTACGCGGCGAAGTTGCCCTCGAACCAGAACCATTTGGCCTCGTTGTCATCGTCGCCCTCCCACGCCAGGATGTGCGTGCACGTGCGGTCGAGGAACCAGCGGTCGTGGGAAATCACCACGGCGCAGCCGGGGAAGTTCTCCAGCGCGTTCTCTAAAGAGCTCAACGTCTCCACGTCGAGGTCGTTGGTGGGCTCGTCGAGCAGGATCAGGTTGCCGCCCTCCTTGAGGGTGAGTGCCAGGTTAAGCCGGTTGCGTTCACCACCGGACAGCACACCAGCCGGTTTCTGCTGGTCGGGTCCTTTGAAACCGAACGCTGACACGTATGCCCGCGACGGGATCTCGTTCTGGCCGACTTCGATGTAGTCGAGTTTGTCTGACACCACTTCCCAGACCGTCTTCTTCGGATCGATACCGGCCCGGCTCTGGTCGACGTAGCTCAGCTTGACGGTGTCGCCGACCCTGACGGTCCCGCTGTCCGGTTGCTCGAGGCCGACGATCGTCTTGAAAAGAGTAGTCTTACCGACGCCGTTCGGACCGATGACGCCGACGATGCCGTTGCGCGGCAGCGTGAACGACAGATCCTTGATCAGCGGCCGGCCATCGAAGCCCTTGTCGAGATGCTCGACCTCGACGACCACGCTGCCCAGCCGAGGCCCGGTCGGAATCTGGATCTCCTCGAAGTCGAGCTTGCGGGTCTTCTCGGCTTCGGCCGCCATCTCCTCGTAGCGCTGCAGGCGAGCCTTGCTCTTGGCCTGGCGTGCCTTCACACCGGAACGGACCCACGCCAGCTCGTCCTTGAGCCGCTTCTGCAGCTTGGCGTCCTTGCGGCCCTGCACCCCGATGCGCTCCGCCTTCTTCTCCAAGTAGGTCGAGTAGTTGCCCTCGTAGGGGTAGGCGCGGCCGCGGTCGAGTTCGAGAATCCACTCGGCGACGTTGTCCAGGAAGTAGCGGTCGTGCGTGACGGCCAGGATCGCGCCTTTGTACTCGGCGAGGTGCTGCTCGAGCCACTGCACGCTCTCGGCGTCGAGGTGGTTGGTCGGCTCGTCGAGCAGCAGCAGGTCGGGCTTGGACAGCAGCAGCTTGCAGAGCGCGACGCGACGACGCTCGCCGCCGGACAGGTGCGTGACTGGTTCGTCGGGAGGCGGGCAGCGCAGCGCGTCCATCGCCTGCTCCAGCTGGGAGTCGAGGTCCCACGCGTCGGCGTGATCCAGATCCTCCTGCAGCCGCCCCATTTCCTCCATCAGCTCGTCGGAGTAGTCGGTGGCCATCAGCTCGGCCACCTCATTGAATCGGTCGAGCTTGACCTTGATGTCGCCGAGGCCCTCCTCGACGTTGCCGCGCACGGTCTTCTCCTCATTCAGCGACGGCTCCTGCTGCAGAATGCCGACGCTGGCGCCGGGCGCCAGCAGCGCGTCGCCGTTGTTGGGGGTGTCCAGTCCGGCCATGATCCGCAAGACGCTCGACTTGCCGGCCCCGTTCGGGCCGACGACGCCGATCTTCGCGCCTGGAAGGAAGTTCAGGCTGACGTCGTCAAGTATCACCTTGTCGCCGTGCGCCTTGCGGACCTTCCGCATCGAATAGATGAATTCGGCCATGCCGTGGTGTTGCCTTTCCGAAGGAGTACGAGTCTTTGATTTGGTGCTCGCGACCATCGTAGGCGTGGCCGGATCTGGCTACGCGGACAGAGGCAGCGCCTTCCCACCGACGGTCGAGTCGGCGTTCGCGGCATCTTCGTCATCGGCCGTCTTATCCTCGCCGGTGCCCTCATCGGGGCTAGTGACAGCCTCCTGCCCCTCGTCGTTCGTGCTGGAGTGCCGGCGAGTCTCGATGCGGGCGATGCACCGCGCCAAATCCGGGCCCACAGAGGTGGCCCGCACTTCCACCGACGATCGACGGACGCCTTCGCGGTCCTCGTATTCGCTGGTGTGCACGTATCCAACAACGATCACAGCGTCGCCCTTCCCGAGCCCTGCGCCGACGCCCGTAACGAGCTTTCCCCAGCAGTTCACCGTCACGAAGAACGAGTTTCCGGGTTCCCAGTTGCCCTCGGGCGTGCGGCGGCGCGAATTGCTGGCCACACGGAACTTGATGAGCTCCTGATCGCCGACCCATTTGCGGTCGGGTTTCGTGACGATGTTGCCAACCACGGTGATAGGTGTCTCGAACATGGTCTTTCCTTCCATTCATCTGCTTCGACGCGCTCGCATGCCCGGGCTCGTCGGTGACACCGTCATTGACCGCGACGGCGCTGACACCGCGGCCACGGGCGCCCGTTGAACCCGCGGCCCTTGTGGATGAATTGCGCACTGTGGATAGTGGCCGCTTAGGTTGGTCGCCATGACGGTGTGGATCAGCCGCAGGCCCGATGCCGAGATAGCGGCAGAGCTAGACGGGAGCCAGGGCCCGCTGGCCGGTGTCAGGCTCGCGGTGAAGGACAACGTCGACGCCGCCGGGCTACCCACCACCGCGGCCTGTCCGGAGTTCGCGTATCAACCCGAGCGCGACGCCGCCGCCGTGGCAGCGCTGCGGTCAGCGGGCGCGGTCGTCGTCGGCAAGACCAACCTCGACCAATTCGCGACCGGCCTGGTTGGCACCCGTTCGCCGTACGGCGTGGTGCCCGACAGCCGCAGGCCCGAATTCATCAGCGGCGGATCCAGCGCGGGATCGGCGGTCGCGGTGGCCACCGGCGAGGCCGACATCGCGATCGGCACCGACACAGCGGGCTCGGGGCGCGTGCCGGCGGGCTTGCAGGGCATCGTTGGAGTCAAACCCACGTTCGGGGTGATCAGCACCGACGGCGTGGTGCCGGCGTGCGAATCCTATGACTGTGTCACGATTTTCGCGCCGAACCTCGAGCTGGCGAACCGCGCCATGGGCGTAATGGCCGCCGGCGCTAAGTGGTCTGGCACGGAATTTCGGTGACGTATTGGTAGGTGCCGTTATGCTGCGGGCGTGAGGGCGGCGTCTTCGTGGGCGGCGATGCGCTCGAGTAGGGCGTTCAGATCGTCTTTGGTGAACTTCCATTCGAACGGTGTGGCGATCTGTTCGTAGTACTGCTGGAAGTCGAGCAGTCGGGCCTCGACCTCGTCGAGGGTGTGGAAGTCGTTGGGTGAGACGACTTTATGTTGCACGACGGAGAAGTAGATCTCCACTTGATTGAGCCAAGACGCGTGCACGGGCAGGTGGATCAGGCGCAGCTTGGGCCAGCGATCCTGGAGCCGGTCGATGCTGGCCTGTCCGCGGTGGGAGGAGCCGTTGTCGACCACCCAGAACACCCGGCGGGCCGAGGCGTAGGGCTCGGTGGTCATGACCTGGTCGACTAGCCGGTCGAAGGGCTCGATGCCGGTGGTCTGCTCGCAGCGGCCGAACACCTTGGCGCGGTGCACGTCCCAGGCTGCCAGGTAGGCCAGGGAGCCGCCGCGGAAGTACTCCGCCTCAACCCGCGTCGGCTGGCTCGCTGCCGGGGGTGTGGTGGCGTGCTTGCGGAAGCGGGCCTGGATGGAGGTCTTCTCGTCGGCGGAGATCACGTACTCATCGGGCCGCAGCGCCGTGTCGCCGAAGCGGCGGGCGTAGAGGTCGAGCACCCGGGCCGCCTTGGGTCCGAAGTCGGGGTCGCGGGGGAAGATCCAGGAGCGGTGCTGCCAGGGCTTGATCGCATCGGCGCTGAGCCAGCGCCAGATCGTGGTGCCCGAGATCGAGGCGACGATGCCGGACTCGACGGCGGCGCGGGCCAGGTCGGGACACTGCCAACGAGCCAGCGGCGTGTCCGTCTTCGTCGGCAGTTCGCAGGCCAGCGCCTTGATCGCGACCACGACGTCAGGGGAAAAACTCGGGGGCCGTCCTCCCCGAGGCAGATCGGTCAGTCCGGCCAGACGCTGGTCGAAGAAGCGTTTGCGCCACTTGGAGACGACTTGGCGCGGCGTGTCCAGGCGTGCGGCGATCTCGTCGTTGCCCAGGCCTTCGGCCGCGTAGAGCACGATCCGGGCCCGCACAATTTCCGAATACGATGACGTATATCGACGCGCGCGGGCTTCGAGTTCTGTCCGCTCGGCATCGGCCAGAGTAATGCTGTACGGGCTGGTTCGTGGCATGCTGCTCCCTTCGTCAAGGGAACCATCTCACGTAACCGTATGGAAGTGTGGGACCGAATTACATCACTGTAATTGTGCAGTCGACCACTAAGGCTCGTGGAGCCCGCCGATGTCCGGCTGGCGGCGCCGCCCAGTCCCGTCGTTGCGGTTCCCAATGAGCTGCTCGAGCTGGACCGGGAGTGGCGTGCCGCGTTCGACGGCGCCGTCGGGCGGCTGACCGACGCGGGCGCACGCATCGTCACCGTGGACATCGCACCGTTCCTGGCCGCGGCGAAGCTGCTCTACGACGGCGCGTTGGTGAGCGAACGATACGCCGCCGTAGGCGAATTCATCGATGCGCATCCGGACGCCGCGCTGGATCCGACGGTGCGGCCCATCATCAGCGCGGCGCGCGATATCCCGGCGCATCGGCTGGTGCACGACCGCCGTGAGGTCGACCGGCTGCGCGCCGTAGCGATGGGCGCACTCGACGGCGTCGACGCGCTGGTGGTGCCCACCGCTCCGATGCACCCCCGCATTGACGAGGTGGCCGCCGACCCCGTCGGCATCAACTCGCGCATGGGCACCTACACCAACTTCTGCAATCTGTTCGATCTCTGCGGGGTCGCGGTTCCGGCCGGCACGGCGGGGCAGGCACAGTTCGGGCTCACCGTGCTGGCGCGCGCCTTCGAGGATGCCGTCGCACTCGATATCGCCGCGCTCGCAACGGGAGACCAAGCGCCCGTTGAAGTTTGGCCGCTGGCGGTGGCGGAATCGGTAGAGGTGGTGGTATTCGGCGCGCATCTGCGCGGCGGACCGCTGACACATCAGCTCACCGACCTGGGCGCCCGCTGGGCCGGCGAGGTCACGACGGCGCCGCGCTACCGGATGTCGGTGTTGCCGACCCTCCCGGCCAAGCCGGCCGTCACGCGGGTACCGGACGGCGCATCGGGCGCGGCGTTGCTCGGGCATCGGTGGCTGCTGTCCCCGGCCGCGCTCGGCAGGCTCCTGGCCGCCTTGCCGGCGCCGATGCAACTCGGCAAAGTCGAATTCGACGACGGCACATGGCGAACCGCGTTCGGCTGCGACGACGCAGCTGCCACGGGGCCAGACATCAGCGCGTACGGCAGTTGGCCTGCGGCCATCGCGGCCGGCGCGGTTGGCTGACCCACGTCTCTTTTCCAGACGCGTCCGAATGCTCGTTGTACGCCGCCCGTAACCCGGTGGCGAGAAATTGGCGGATTTCGCGCCACAGCGTTACATTCGCCGGCGTCGCGCGCAAGCTACCTTCCCGACCGGCTGTCGCGGCGCGCCAGCTCGGCGAGCATGGCGTTGTAGCCGGCCAACTCCGCGTCGTCGTCGCGGTCGGCGGCCCGGTCGAGTCGTTTGGCGATGCGCTGATCACTACGCCGCCACTGGATCAGCAAGGCGATCATCACCACCACGAGCGGGACTTCGCCTGCCGCCCAGGCGATTCCACCGCCCAGCCGCTGGTCGCCGAGTAGGTCGGTGTGCCAGCTCAGCTGCAGCGACCGGTAGAACGTCTCGCCCAGAACGGCCTGCATGCCCATCAGCACGATACCGAAGAACGCGTGCAGCGGCAGCGAGGCGAACACCATCGCGACCTTCCCGAGCTGCTGAATCTGCCGCGGCGTCGGGTCGATACCGATCACCACCCAGTAGAAGAGGTATCCGCTGAGCAAGAAGTGGACGTTCATCAGCATGTGCGCGGCGTGATTGCTGACCGCGGCGTCGAAAACGCCACCCAAGTACAGGCCGTAAAAGCCCGCGACGAACACCACGGTGGCCACGATGGGGTTGGTGAGGAACCGCGACAACCGCGAATGCAACGCCGCCAGCAGCCATTCCCGAGGACCCGGCGGGTCGCCCCGTCCTGCGGCAGGCAGCGCGCGAAGGGCAAGCGTCACCGGTGCGCCCAACACGAGCAGGATCGGCACCAGCATGGACAGCAGCATGTGCGCCACCATGTGCATCGAAAACATCGCAGGCATATAGCGGCCCAGCCCCGACGACGTGGTGAACAGCAGCGCCGTGCAGCCGCACATCCACGCCACCGTGCGACCCATCGGCCACGCGTCGCCGCGGCGACGCAAGCGGCGCATCCCAAGCAGATACAGCACCGCCACGACGATCGCTGCTGTGCCGAAGATGAGGTCGAATCGCCAGTCGAACAACACCCGCGCTAGGGTCGGCGGCCCGGCGAAGTCGTAGCCGATCGCCACCTCGACGGGACTCGGCTTCGCCAGCAGCGGCGGTGGGGGTGTGCGACCCAGCCCGACCGCGATGCCGAACGTCGCCCCGAAGACGGCCGCCTCAATCAGCGCCAGCCGGATCAGCGGTCCGCGGGCTCCGGGATCGGCGGCGAGCGCCGTGAGCCCGCTGCGACGCTGGCGCCATCCGATGAGGCCTAGCACACACAACGCGACGAACTTGCCGATCACCAACCAGCCGTATTCGGTGCGCACGAGCTCGGACAGCCGGATCCGCACCAGCGCGTTGACCACACCGCTGGCGGCCATCGCCACGAAGCACCACAGCGCCAGCGCCGAAAACCGCCGGGCCGCGAGGTCCACGTGCTCCCCCGAGCGCATCACGTCAGCCAGCAGTGCCATCAGTCCTCCCGCCCACAGTGCACCCGCGATGAGGTGGATAAGAAGGCTGTTGGTGGCCAGATCGTGCGCGCCCCCGGCCGACGAATGACCCGTCAGCCCCAGCGGCACGAGGCTGATCAACGCACCGGCCAGCAGCGCCGGCGTCCACCCCCAACGCAGCACCGGGAGGCTGGCCAGCGTGACCGCGGCCGCGATGAACGCGGTCCAGCGCCAGGCGGCGGCGGTGTCGACGAGGCTGGCCGCCGACCACACGCTGACCGGATTGAGGTGTTCGCGCAGCGGATGCCCCGAGACATCCGACACGGTCAGTGGCACGAGCAGCGCCGCAGACACCGTCCACACGGCCGATGCGGCCGTGCCGAGTCGCAGCGCCCGGTAGCCGCCGGCGTCGAGCACGCCGTTGGACTGCGGCGGCACCAGAAACGCCGCGAACAGTAACGAACCCACGGCCAGCACGGCGGCGATCTCCCCCGCGGCCCGCAGGAACGGCAGACCGTAGGTGGTCGCCGGCCCCGGGTTGGGCAATCCGGTGGCGGTGAGCGCGTCGGCCAGCGACAGCGCGCCGATGCCCGCAGCGATGGCGCCGGCCAGGACTCCGACACCGACCAGCACGGGCCACACGGCGCTGCTGCGCACGCTCGGGGCCACCGTGGTCATGCGCCCAGGGTATGGCGGGTTGCTGATTACCCCGCAGGCCGTCCTGGGTAGGCGTGCTCGCTACGGAGGCTGCGTCGCTCCATCTCACGCGCGTAGAACTGTTCGCGGGCGATCTGCTCGACCTTGTCCATGTCGCCGAGGATGCGGCGAAGTTCGTCGCGGAACGCGGTGCGCCGCTCGGCGAGATCGGCCGCGGGTTCGAGCAGGTGCTGATCGGCGATCACCTGCCGTGCAGTCGCGAACAGCAGTGCCGACACCGATTCGTTGCTGCGCACCCGGTTCTGCGCGACGTACTGCCGGCCGACGCCCAAGGCCATCTTGGTCAGGTCCTTCTCGCCAATCTCGGCGGGCGCGTCACGCAACACGTCTGCCACGATCACGTAGGCCTCGAAGAACGGTCGTAGCATGGCGCCGGCGATCAGCGGCCGCTTGGCACGGAGCAGCATGTCGATCTCGCCCGCGGAGACGTGGCTTTCCCAGTCCTCGTGCCACGACATCTCCTCGGCCACATGCTGGCGGAACGCGGTTGAGTCGGCGAAGTAGAAGTCGAACTTCAGCAGATCCCGCAGCCGCATCGCCTGCGACCAAAACGCCTCCAGCCGATCGGATTCCACCCGCGCCGCATACGCGAGCGCCAACTCGACGATCGACGTCTCGAGGAACGCGTCGATAAGCGTATTGCGGTAGAAGGCCGCCTCATGTTCGTTTTCGGGCGCGATCCGCCAAACGGGTTCGTGGCCGCCCTCGACGCACGTGACGGGATGGCCGTTGGACAACGCATCGAGCGCCGCGCGGACGCCGTCAGCCGTGCGCAGCCGCAACGCGCTGTTGGTCATTGGAGTCTGTTTGCGTTCCAGATAATCCAGAGAGTCCTGCAGGGTGTGGTGAAGCTGGTCGAGCGTCAGTGCGACACCGCGGGTGCTTAGCAGCAGAGCCGACACCAGCGCCGTCGCGTTGACCGGCGTGCCCCGCAGGATCCGCCAGGCCACCTCGAATGCCATCTTTTGCAGCGCAAGGCGTTTGGCGGCCTTATCGGTGGCCATCGGACCGTGCGGTTCGCCGAGATATTCGCGCATCGACACCGCTTCGGGGAATCGGACGTAGATCTTGCCGTAGTTGCGCTCGCCCTGGGCCTTGATGAACTTGTACATCCAGGACAGACCCTCGGGCGTCTTCTCGCCGCCACGCGCATACGCGGCGTATTCGGCCGTCTCATGCAGCTGGTCGAAGCTTATCGACACCGGCTGTAAAAGGATGTCTTCGCTGCGACCGTCGAGATAAGCGTCGGCGACGTACGCGAGCAGACCGAGCTTGGGCGGCAACATCTTTCCGGTGCGCGACCGCGTGCCCTCAATCGACCAGCTGAGGTTGAACCGCTTTTCGACGATGTAGCCGACGAACTGCCGCAGCACGTACTTGTACAGCGGGTCGTCGAGCTTGCGGCGGATGAAGATGACGCCGGAGTGGCGCATCAGCGGCCCCATTAAGCCGAACGAAAGGTTGATGCCCGCGAAGGTGTGGACGGGCGGTAACCGGTTTTCCTGCATCGCCACCGGCACGATCACGCCGTCGAGGTAGGACCTGTGCGAGAAAAGCAGCACGGCGGGATGGTTTTCCAGGTGCTGCCGCATCGATTCGACTTCGGTGCGGTCGTAGTCGATGTTGGGGTCGAAGCCTCGGCTGAAGATGGCGCGGCCCAATGACGGGATCAGGTCGACCGAGAACCGACTCCAGCCGGTGGAGAGTTCGTCGAGCATTTGCCCGGCCTTTTCCACGGTCGCGCCTGGAATCCGTTCGAGGCCCTCACGAAAACGCGCCGACGCCAGCAGCTCAGGCTTGATCAGCCGTGGGGACTTGTACTCCGGGCCCAGCAGTCGCAGCTCGACGCGTTCGATCGCCAGGATGGCGCGCCGGATGACGAAATGGGCAAACTCTCGGGGATTTTCAGCGACGGTCGTGTCGGTCCACTGCTGGCGAAGTTCGGAAACCTTCGCGGGCTCACCGGCCACCACGCGGGCGCGCGACGGGTCTTTTCGCAGAATCCGCTTCTGCAGCAAGTCCGGCGGGCGATAGGTATCCCGGCCGGAAAGGAACGCCACGATCTTGGAGCGGGTGGGCAGGCCACCGGGCACCCAAAACACGCGCACCGGAACGACAGACCGATCCTCGTCGGCTTCCAACTCCTCGACGAGTCGCGCCAGCACACCAGGCGGCGGGTCGTCCTCGGCCGGTAGCCGGAGCACGTCGACCTTGGAGTCCGGATGCTCGCGGCGCTGGCGTTCCAGCCAGTCGTTCAGCAGCTCCTCTTCGGCCGGCGACGACACCGACGCCAGGACCAGCGCGTCGTCCGTGGTGGTGAACGGCGCGAAATGGTCGGTGGGGACTTTCACGGCCGACCTTTCGCGGCAGCCTTTTTCGTCGCTTTCTTGGCGGCCGCCTTCTTTGCCGGCGTCTTCTCGGCGGCCTTCTTTGCCACGGCCTTCTTGGCCGGGCTCTTCGCAGCGGCCTTCTTCGCCGGGGCCTTCTTGCGGGTGTACAGCTCCGGGGTGGGCAGCTCGTCGTGCGGCCAGTCCTTGAGCGTGTCGAGATAGAGCTGACGCACCTCGGCCATGCGGTCGGTCAGGTTGTCGGGGGTCCAGTCGTCGACGGGGATCGGCGGGTACACCACGACGTCGACGGTGCCGGAGTTGAACGTGCTCGAGTCGCGGGCGGCGATGACCTCCGCGTTGCGGATCACGATCGGCACGATCGGGATTCCCACCGACATCGCGATGCGGAACGGTCCCTTCTTGAACGGACCGACCTCCGTCGTGTCCATGCGCGTGCCCTCCGGCGCGATGAGGATCGACAGCCCCTTGCGCGCGAGTTCCTCGACCTTCTTCAGTCCTTCGATGGCCTTCTTGGGGTCGTCGCGGTCGATGAAGGCGGCGTCCATGATCTTGCCGATCGTGCCGACGATTGGATCGCTCTCCAGCTCCTTCTTGCCGACCGACGTGAAGTTGTCGCTGACCAACCTTCCCGCGATCATCGGGTCAACCTGGTTGCGGTGATTGAAGATAAACACCGCGGGCCGCTGCGCGGTCAGGTTCTCCTTCCCCAGCACGTTGAGGTTGACGCCGGTGGCCGTCAAGAGCGCCCGGCCGAAAGCGGACGTGAAGAAGTTGACGCCGGTGCGCCTGTTACGAGTCAGCAGGCCCAGGCCGAGGGCACCGGCAGCGATCGGCACCATCGACGCGATACCAGCAACCGTTCTCAATTGCGAGACCGGGTTGCTTCCACTGCGGCTCTTGAATCTCAGCACCGGCCAGCCGCGTTTGGCGGCGACCGCGGCGAGCTTGCCCGCGGGATTGGTCGGCCGCGGATTGCCGACGAGGTACATCAGCGCGACGTCTTCGTCGCCGTCGGCGTAAAAGTAACTCTTCGAGAGGTCGACACCGTTCTTGGCGGCGAATGCCTGTACCGCCCTGGCCTTTCCCGGCCCCCAGATGATCGGCCTGAGCACCTCCCCTGTGAGCAGACCGTCCTCATCGGTCTCGAACTTGTTGCTCAACACGTTCTGGATGCCCAGGAACCGCGCTACCGGCTCCACCTGGACCGTCAGCGCCGACGAGCTGAGTACCACGGTGTGGCCGCGGGCCATGTGAGCGCGGACAAGTTCGCGCATCTCCGGATAGATACGACCGACGATCTTCTGAACAAACAGTCGCTCGGCCAGTTCGTCGATGTCCTCCAGGGAGTTGCCGCGCAACATACGGGCGCCTTTACCGATGAGGTCCTCGAACTCGGAGCGGCCGAGCTGATGGTTTAGGCCGGCCTGCACCATGCCGATGAACTCGCCAACGGACATCTGTCGCCGGCGCAGCCGATCCTGGGTCATGACGACGCCGGTGAACCCGGCGACGAGAGTGCCGTCGAGATCGAAGAAGGCGCCAACCCCGGGCCCGGGCGGGCTGCCATCGATCTCGGCCACCGAGCCCGGCAGCCGCATGGTCCGTCGATTGGGCTGACCGTTGGCCGAAGTCATTGCGCCGCACTTCCGTTGGGTGAGACTGGGGTGGGTTCTGGTGCATTGATCGAGAATGTCGCCGGGGCGGCTCGACCGTCGCCGCCCAGCGCGAGCACCTCGTTGAAGCCGGCCAGCAGGCAGCGAGCCCACAGGTCGGAGTCGGCGATCGACGCGCGGTCGCAGCGTGTGGTGATCGTGCAATAGCCGGCACGGGAGATCAGCACGACCATCATCGCCACACCCGGCAACGGACCAATGCCGTACTGCCGCACGACCTTCGCCCCCGCGATGAAGGTGTCGCCTGCGTAGACCGGCACATTGCTGGCCTGGACGTCGGAGTTGACGATCGATCCGACCATCGACTCGAGCACGGTGTCCGGCATCAGGGTGAGCACCGGGGCGATGGCGCCGACCATGTCGATCGCGCGCTCCTCGCGCTTGCGCGTCATCTGCGAACGGATGTTCTTGATGCGCACTTCCGGATCGTGCAGACCGATCGGCGCAGCGAGATTGATACCGGCGAATCGGTTGCCGCCGGCCGGATCCGCCTCGGACCGCAGGTTGACCGGTACCGCCATCGGGAGCGCCTCGATCGGCACGCCCTTGGCCTCGTGGTAGAGGCGCAGGGCGCCGCACAGCCCGGCCAGGTAGGTGTCGTTGATCGAGCCGCCTGCCGCCTTGGCGGCCTTGTGCAGAACGCCGAATTCGATGTCGATCGCCTCGCTGCGCGACGAGAGGCTGCGGCGCCGCAGCACCGGCGACGGCGGGGCGACGGGCCCAACGACGCGGGCACCGGACATCGCGTACTCGACGACGTCACCCATCCTCGATATAGGGTCGCGGACCATCTCGCCGACGACGTGCGCCGCGCCGAACAGCACACCACGTACCCGCCCGGCGATCGTGCCCGGAAGCCGGTTAAAACCTTGGCGCATCAAGTCGTTGGGTGAGAGGTCCTGCGGAATAGGCAGCGGCGGAAGGGTCTGCGGTGGCGGATCTCGTTCGAGGTCATAGAGGTTGGCGAACATCTCGACGCCACCGACGCCGTCGGTCACGGCATGGCTGATGTGCACCATCAGGGCGGCACGGCCACCTTCGAGGCCTTCGACGAGGGTGGCGGTCCACAGCGGCCGGGAGATGTCGAGCGGCGACTGTGCCGCGACCTCGGCCAGGTCGAACACCTGGCGCAGCGTGCCTGGCTCGGGGACCCGCATCCGTCGCACGTGAAAGTCGAGGTTGAAGTCGGGATCGATCACCCACCGCGGCGCCACGGTGGGCAGCGTCGGCATGACGACCTTCTGCCGAAACCGGAGGACCTTGCGCGAGGCGGTGTCAAACCTCGCTCGGAAGTTCTCCCAGTCCGGAGTGGTGTCGAGAAGCTCCACGGTCATGATGCCGGAACGGGTGCGCGGGTTGGCCTCGCCGCGATGCAGTATCTGGTCGAACGCGCTGAGTTCCTCCGGAAGTCCGGCCGCGTCGAGTTCCGGCACGTTGCTCATGCTTGTCGCCCCCTCCCTACGCCGAAGTACTGTCACCACGCTAGTCCGCCGCCCGGCAGCGCGGTGTGCCTTTATAGCGCTGTTGCGAGCGCAGGGTTCCCGGTCGCCGCGAGATACACTCCGGTGCGTTGCCTCCGTAGCTCAGTTGGATAGAGCAAGGGCCTTCTAATCCCTAGGTCGCAGGTTCGATTCCTGCCGGGGGCGCAGGTCAGAGCTGGTATTTAGCTGTGCTCTGTATCGCCGGTTTGACGTTTATTCGTCGTTTATGGGCGACCTGAGTTGCCCTCGTCGGCCACCACGCGATCCAGTAGGTCTGCTGCCTGGGTGTGCACACGGCCCCGGCTCATGTCGCGATCCTGGGTCATCGATACTTTCGCGTGGCCCAAGTGATCGGCACCGATCCGGGCCGAAAGGCCGGCGTCGTCGATGAGGGTTGCCACAGTCTTGCGGAAGCTGTGCGAGCTCACATCGGGCACCCCGAGTTCGTGGCGGGCCGCGCGCCACTGACCCGCGAAATTATCGGGGTCGCGCAGCGTGCCTGACGACGACGGGAAGATCACCGATTGCTCCCCCAGGAAAGGCAATTTGCGGCGCTCTGTCAGCATCGCCACGGCAAATGATGGCAGGGGAATCGTGCGTCGACCGGCAGCCGTCTTGGTCTCATCGATGCGGTGCAGCCCCTTGCCGCTCTGGCGCACCACTTTGCCTGTGACGGCGACGGTGCCCGCTGCCGCGTCGAAATCCGACCACCGCAGCGCCAGCAGCTCCGACCGCCGCAGCCCAGTCGCGATCAATAAAGTGATCGGGTCCACCAGGTCACGCTTGACGCACGTTTCCGACACCCGCAGTTTGATCAGTAACTCACGCAGCTGGTCGGCGGTCAGCGCCTCAGCGCCCGTCGGCGTCGACTTCGAACGGATCAACTGCACGTCCCGAACCGGATTCGTCGCCAGCACATTGTTCAGAACCGCAAGCTGCAGCGCCCCACGCAGGAGGGTCCGACCTCGCCGTGCCATCGTGGTGCCCGTGCGTCGAACGCATAGACCTCAATGCGGCATCCAGCCGGGCGGGGTCGCCTCCCCTACCCTGACTCCCCAATGAACTTGGCCAGCTTCTGCGCGTCGTACCGGTAGGTGTCCAAGGTCTTGACCGCCCGCCCGTCCTCGGCAAGGCGGTCAATGTGTCGATCAACGAGGGTCGCAACCAGGGTGTCGGGGCCGATCGCAGCCGAACCGATCGGTGGGCGACGCTCAGCCAGTGCCATGAGCAGAGCATCCTCGGCGAGCTTTCCGTACTTGTCGAACTCGTCTGCCGGGCCCACGCGCCGGACCCTGCGTGTCACGCCGTCGGCGTCACGAAAGCGAGTGCGGGCAAGCCATACCCCACCACCTAGGTACTCGCGAATAATCTTGCCGTGCTGCCCAATACGCAGCGGCGGCGGCCAGCCATCTCGCTAAGACGATTAGGTCGCGACCTAGGCGGACGTACGTTTCGCATCTGCGAATTGCTGCGCTTTGCCGACGACGCCTACATTCACGCGCTAGCGAGTGCGCCGGCACCCTCGCCGGCGATGAAGACCAGCTCCGGCAGGGGCACCGGCAGGAAGCCCTCCTCCTCCATCCGCTGGTGTCGTGGGATGGCGATATCCGCGAATTCTGACGGCACCGGGTGGACGGTGATGGCTTAATGTCGGACGCTGTCGAGGAGCGCGTCGATGCCGGACCGGTCCAAGAGCGATCTGTACGCGGCGATCCGCCGCGATACGCGCGTGCGGGCGTCGTGGCGGATCGCGACGCGCACCGCGACTATATGACCGAAGACCTCAACGAGGCCCTCGACCTGCTCGAACGCACCGCCCAGTCGCCGAGGAGGACCTGATGCTGCCCGTGATCTACTCGATGAGCGTGTCGCTGGACGGTTTCATCGCAGGACCGGATGGCGACATCGGCTGGACCGCGCCGGACGCGGAGCAGTTTCGCTTCCACATTGAGCAGACCCGCCACGTCGCCGCGCACCTGTGCGGCCGCGGCCTGTACCAGGAAATGCTGGTGTGGGAGACCGCCGAGCAGACCATGTCCGGCGCGGCGGAGCTGGAGTTCGCCCGGATCTGGCGACCGATCCCGAAGGTGGTGTTCTCCCGGACGCTGAATTCGGTGGCAGGCAACGCGCGGCTGGCCACCGACGACATCGCCACCGAGGTCGGCCGGCTCCGTGACCAGCCGGGTGAGGGCGTGGTGTCCATCGGCGGGGCGGGCCTCGCAGCAGCCGCCATCGCCGAGGACCTGATCGACGAATACTGCCAGTTCGTCAACCCGGTCATCCTTGGCGGCGGCACCCCGTACTTCACGCCGCTGGCCAAACCCCTCGACCTGCGGCTGACCGAGTCCCGTACCTTCAGCTCCCGCGTCGTGTACCTTCGCTACCAGCGCACGCGCTGAGGTTGGCGCCGGTGGAATACGTCCGCTTTCAGAGCCGAACCCCACGATTCTCCCGTCAAGGTCAAGGCATTTGGGATGGACCCAATCCTCCGCCCGCTCAGGCTCTGCCGCCTGCTGCGCCTCCTGGGCGGCCGCCGCCTCCCGGTATGTGCTGGGCCATGTGGATTCCGGCGCCCTGCCCCAACGGCTAGAAGCATCGTTCCCTTTGATCGTCACGCCGGGGTGAATGCCGGTGCCTTCGAGTGCGTGTGTGTAGACAAACCGGACTTCGAGCGCGGCGCGCGCAAATGCCTCATGAAACTGCGCGATGTCGGGGTCCGGCGATTGGTGGAAGCTTCATCGCCCACCCGATCAGCGTGGCGATCAACGACATTCGCGCTCTCCCTGCCCTGCCCGTTAGCCGTCGCCCAGCGACCAAGGTTCGTTAGCCAGCAGCGCGACGCCGGCAGCGAGGCACCCTATATGCCGCATGACTTAGAAGGCGAAGCGGTTGAGCACGTCGTAGTTGCGGGCCGGTGTGGCGTAGATCAGCCGCCACAGCAGCCGCACCGGCGCCGAGGGGATGCGTTCGTAGAGTGCCCCCACGGAGGACTGCTCGAGGAAGCGCAGCCGCGGGTTCCATTGCTCGATTTCGCGGGCATCACGGATGCCCCACTTGGTGATGCCCTTGGTCAGCACCTTGGACAGCCGCGGCCCCATCGGCGACACGGTGTCGAAGACGAGCTCGCCGCTGCCGAACCGATCCGTGAGGCGCTGAAGCAGCGTGCGCACCTCGGGCTCGGTGAGATACATGACGAGTCCCTCTGCGACCATCAGCATCGGACGATCGGTTGGTATCTCGTCCAGCCACACCTCATCGGTCACCGACGAGCCGATCATCCGGTAGCCGTCGCGGTCGTCGTAGAGCTTGCGCCGCAGCGCGATCACATTCAGCTGGTCGACGTCGAACCACTGCACGGTTTCCGGTGGATGCAGCCGGAACACCCGGGTGTCCATGCCGCACCCGAGGTGCAGCGCGACGGCGTTTGAGTGACGGCGGAGGAAGTCGCCGCTCCAGTCGTCAAGCTGTTTGGCGCGCATGGTGACCATATATTGATTGGACCCAGGCCGCATGGCGCGGCGCATGCGGGCCCAGTCGTATTCGATGCGGTCCACCGCCTCGGCTGCTGCCGTGTCTCCGAGAATCGGTGCCGGCGAACGGCTTTCGTATGCCCGCAGGTACAGCGTGCACAGGTTCGTCCACTCCACCGAGCCCCACCGGACATCGCTGAAGTCGACCATGCCCGTCTCAGTCATCGCTGTCTTCTTTTGCCCGGTAGTCAGTCCACATCCGCATTAACTCGTCACGGTAGGACACATGCAGCATGCTTGCGTAGCTGATGGTCGCACCCCGCGGCGCGATTCGAGACCCGCGACGGGAGAGGGCTTTCAGCGGCGGATGTGCGGCCTTGACTACCTTCGTATCGAACGGGCGGCTTGTTCCGGGGAAACCGAGGTAGCGCTGTACGACGCGGATGGGCACCCCGTCGTTGAAACTGGTGAACGGCGTTGATTGTTGATGTCGAATACCTTTGAGGCAGCGTCTCATCCCAGTGACTTGAAGGAGTTTGGCAGGGGCTCCGGTGGCATTCGTCATTGGTGAAGCGATGGTGCGTAGGAGATGCCGACGATCAGGCCTTCGATCGTCTGAAGACGCGCGACCGTTTGGCCCCACGGCTCCGTGCGGGCATCGTGCAGGAGCGTGTAGCCGCCATCGCGGAGCTCCTGGGCCGCGGCTTGTACCGCCCTGGCGTCGTCGACCTCGAACTCAACGCTGGCTTGCGGGATTGGCCGGTCTGCTGGCCAGGTGTCTGTACCGAAGCAGGCTTGCGCGGCCTGGGTCAACGGCCACACACCGAAGTGCTTGCTCCCGCCGATGCTCTCGCTGTGAAAGTAATCGTCGCCCTCGGCCGCCTGCAATGGCAGTCCGAGTGCGTCCATATAAAGCCGGCGGCTCTGCAGGGGATCGGCCGTTATCACAGCGACGCTGGCGATGAACTGGACATCCATCTCGGGTTCCTTCCTCTCCCGCGCGGACCGCGCCGCGGTTCACCCATCAAGCCCTATCGGGAACATAGTCGATTCCAGTTGTTCCCGATTAGGCCAAATCGCGGCGGCTTCGCCTGATCGGGAACAGTCGTACCCACCTTGATCGAACCCCCCAGCTCTAATCCGAAGTTACGCCGTGTGAGGTGGGCGAAGTTGTTGGTTGACGTGGGGTTGGTGTGGGTTTGGGCGCCGATTGTGTAGCCAGTAATTTCAGTGTGTCGCTGGCACGCTAGTCCGAGTTTGTCTTGTAGCATTCAGTTATGGCGAAGCCAGTGCGGATGCATGTAGCCCGGACACCGAGTAGGTATGTGGACAAGGCCGGCAACGTGCACCGCTACGAGTCGGTGCTGGTGCGCCGCAGCTACCGCGACGGCAAGAAGGTCCGTCATGAGACGTTGGCCAACCTGTCGAAGCTGCCCGCCGAGGTGATCACCGCGATTGAGGCGACCCTGAAGGACCAGCAGCTGATGCCGGCCGGCAGCGAGTTCACCATCGTCCGGTCGCTGCCGCACGGGCACGTGGCCGCGGTCGCCGCGATGGCGCGCCAGCTGGGCTTCCCCACGTTGCTGGGTCCGGCCTGCCGGCACCGCGATCTGGCGCTGGTGCTGATCGTGTCGCGGGTAGTGCGGCCGAAGTCGAAACTGTCCACGCTGGCCTGGTGGCCTGACACGACCCTCGGGGTGGATCTGGGAGTGGCCGGCGCGTCCACCGACGAGGTCTACGCCGCGATGGACTGGCTCGCCGAGCGGCAGGACACGATCGAGAAGAAGCTCGCGGCCCAACACCTTGCCCCGGACGTGAACCCGGGCCGGATGGCGTTGTTCGACCTGACCAGCGCGTGGGTGACCGGCCGGTGTTGCGAGCTGGCCGCGCGCGGCTACTGCCGCGACGGCAAGAAAGGCTGCGAGCAGATCGAGTACGGGGTGCTCACGGACCCGGCCGGCCGCCCGGTCGCGGTGCGCGTGTTCGCCGGCAGCACCGCCGACCCGGTCGCGTTCACCGAGATCGTCACCGTGATCCGCGACGAGCTCGGTATCCAGCAGCTGGTGCTGGTCGGCGATCGCGGCATGATCACCTCCGCCCGCATCGACGCGCTGCGCAAGCTCAACGACAACCCCGACACCGCAACCGATTTCGGGTGGATCACCGCGCTACGCGCACCCGCGATCGCCAAACTCGCCCGCGCCGACGGCCCGCTGCAGATGAGCCTGTTCGATGCCCAGGACCTGGCCGAGATCAGCCACCCCGACTACCCCGGGGAACGGTTGATCGCCTGCCGCAACCCCGCGCTCGCGGCCGAACGCACCCGCAAACGCGCGGACCTGCTGGCCGCGACCGACAAACTGCTCGCCGGCGTCGCCGACCGGGTCACCCGCGGCACCCTCACCGGCGCCGGCGAGATCGGCACGGCGGTGGGCAAGGTGATCGACAAACACAAGATGGGCAAGCACTTCCACACCACCATCACCGACACCACCCTCACCTACCGTCGCGACCAGGCCGGCATCGACGCCGAAGCCCACCTGGACGGCATCTACGTGCTGCGCACCAGCGTCGACGCCGACACCCTCGACCCCGCCGGGATCGTCGAAAGCTACAAGAACCTCGCCAACATCGAACGCGACTTCCGCATCATCAAGACCGACGATCTAGACCTGCGACCCATCCACCACCGCCTCGACGACCGCGTCAAAGCCCACGTGCTGATCTGCCTGCTCGCCTGCTACCTGGTCTGGCACCTGCGCAAAGCCTGGGCGCCACTGACATTCACCGACGAACACCCGCCCCAACGGGACAACCCGGTCGCGGCCGCGCAGCGCTCCGCCGACGCCCACACCAAAGCCGCCCGCAAACACGACCCCGCCGGCAACCCGCTGCGCAGCTTCCGCGGCCTACTCGACCACCTGGCAACCCTCACCCGCAACCAGATCCGCTACCAGGACACCAACATCGAGGTGCCCATGCTCACCGAACCCACCCCCGACCAACGCCGCGCCTTCGACCTCCTGAACATCTCAATCCCGCTCACCGCCGCCGGGTAGCCAGAACAATCACCCAATCAATCAGCGAATCCCCAGGTCAACCCCGAGATTCACCTATTCCTGCGGTCGTAACTTCGGTCTAATCAATGGCCCCCATCCGGCGCTCTCCCCGTTCAGCCTCGCGGATTGTCCTGCCCAGCAGCGATATTCGCGGATAATAGGCTAATATTATGTCAACTACGCACCAAATATGTTGGACGAAACCACTATTCGGCCCCGGATGTCCGCTCTCAATATAGTTGGCAGGTTTAGCAGTCGAACTGGCCGCCTACGGATTGGGCAGCAGGTCTCAGCGCAGCTGGCATCGTCAAAACAATATTGGGCAAAGGGGGAATCGTGTCGAGTCGATTGCGGCACAGTTCGTCGGAAAACCCGGGTGACCAATGTCAAAGCGAGGTGTGGTCAGTGGAGCTACCTGGTCACGCTCTCAGTGTCGCCGGTTGTGGGGCCGGTCAGAAACACCAGTCGAAATTTGCCGATCTGTACCTCGTCGCCGTTCGCCAGCACCGCCCAGTCCACGGGTTCACGGTTGACGTACGTGCCGTTGAGGCTACCGACGTCGACAACCTGGAATTCGCCGCTTACGCACCGGAACTCGGCATGCCGGCGGCTGACAGTGACGTCATCGAGGAAGATATTGCTGTTCGGGTGACGACCGGCCGTCGTGGTGGCCCGGTCGAGTAGGAACCGCGAGCCGGCGTTCGGGCCGCGCTTGACCACCAGCAACCCCGAGCCCTGCGGCAGCGCCTCCGCACCGAACAGCTGGCCCTCGGCGCCGGCGGTGGCCGCCGCGTCTTGCGCGTTGGTGAAGTCGGCACGAAACGCCGAGGTCCTCTCCCCGGTGACGTCGTCAGCCCTCTGGTCCTCGTCGTTATCGGTCATCGGCTGCTCCCTTCCCGGCTGCTCTGGCGGCAGGCTCGGTCAGTCCGATGGCCCGTGCTCGATCGGTGCCCGCGGCTAAAGCGCGAAGACCACCGCAATGGCTGTGGTTTGGTCGCCAGCGACATAAGTGAGCGTCCTAACGGCGCGGTCGGCCAGTTCAGCGCCGAACCTGTCGGTGGAACCGGCCGGGTGGGTGTGGGCCAGGATCTCTAGCTTGTCACCCAGCCGGGCTGGCCCGGCGGGTACCGTGGCGGCGGCTGGAAACGCTCGCGTCTACCCTGGACGGCGCGGTGGCCAACCGGGTCCTGCCCGACTACCTGGCTACGCCGTCGTCGGCGTCCTGCAACGGTGAAGCCGCACGAGGCCCCACGCCGCGGTGTTGTGGTCGCCGGGTCAGCTCATCGGTGACACCCGACGAAGGTGTTGAACTCAGCAGGTGACGTGCAGGACCGCGCGGACCTCCCGTCGCTGGAGGCCCGCGATCAGCCGGCAGGCCTGGTCGGTCGGGACAGCGACAAGGTCAATGCCTCGGCGCGCAGCCTCCGCCATCACCTCGGGCATGATCGGCAACGAGCCGTAGGCCCCGGTGCCGATGATCAACCGGCGTCCGCCCCACGGCAGCTCCTCATCGGCCGAAAGCGGAGTGTGTCCGAACCTGTCGCGGTATGGCTTCGAGGGCTTCTTGCTCCGTTTGCGCACGGCACCTCGGTCGATGACGATGTCGTGCTCATACGCTCGTCCCTCGACCTCGATCGACCCGAACCCGCACAGTCGCACATCCATCACATACCGCCCATACCCGCCACCAGCGCGCACGCCGCAGGCAAGCCCGCGGCGCCTAGCCGACAATCTGGTCGCTGAGTGCCGCCCGCGCATCCTCGGGCTTGTCGACGGCGATCGCGAAGATCACCTCACCCTGGCAGATCGACACTTCCAGCAGACCCTCGATGTTCACGCCCGCGTCGGCGAGTTTCCGGCCGAACTTGGCCGCTTCGCCGGGTTGGTCTGCGCTACTGGGGCAGGACGCTCGGTGAACTCCAGGCCGGCGCCCTCCAGGGCGGCGCGGACGGCGGCCCTCGTCGCTGGCGCTGAACACCATAGTCGCGCGCTCTCCGCTCACCACACCGGCGAGTTGAAGGTTGACGCCGCGCTGGGCGCACACATCGCCAAGATGTGCGAGCTGGCCTGGTTGGTTCTTCGATTCGACACTGAAGAGGTTCATCACAACTCCCCTCCGCAGAGATATCCAACACTTCGGAATCTCCGCCCATTGCCAGTGCGCAGAAAGCCGCTGCGCCCGACGGCGCCGACCGTGGCGACGACCTCGTCGTGGACCTCCTATCGGACGAGCAGAAAACCTGCGATGCAGGCTCTGACCAGCACGCGTCCACTTCCGGCCGACTGTGAAGCCAGACTCAGCCTGGGCCGCCGCCAGCCCTATTCTCGGTGAGTATGAGCGTTGAGGAAGACCAGATTAGCGAGATGAGTGACGCTGACCGCGCCCGGATTGGTCGGATTCTGAGTGAGGCGGCAGCGGCGGTCGGTTGGAACGTGACCTGGGGTCAGGCCTATCTCGATGTGTGGGTTACAGAGCACAGGATGCGCGCCGAACGTCAGGCGACCGCGCGGCTGACGTTCGCCACCTGGGCTCTTGTCTTCGCCACGTGGGTGCTAGCCCTGACCACCATTGCGCTTTTCATCGTCACAGCCTCGTACCTAAAGTTGGCGTCGGTGATGTCACCCATTCTCGACTTGCGCTGATACACAGTGCTTTTGCGGGTGGTCACGAGCGGTTCCTCGGGCGCATCCTCAACAGCATGTAAATCGAGCAGAGACGGTCCGGGCGCTGCTGCTCAGAGTGCCGCTCGCTGGCCCGGCCGCGGTGTGGGGAATGAACCGGATTAGGTCTGCTCGGTGGCGTTGTGGGGTCGGTCTGCTCCGCATCCAGGGCCTGGCCGCGCATGTAACGACGAGTTCTCCGATACGCCAGCAGGTTTCCGTCGGCGTCAAGCTGGATTCCATACGAGCGAGCATGTCCGCCGACGGCGGGATCCGCAGCCCGGGAATATCGGGATCGTCGTGAAGTTCCCGCAATCCCGTGGCAAGGTGTTGCCAACGAATTGCAGACTTGCCCCGGGCCTATCGAGGACCGCTGACTATTCCGCGGCGCTGCGCCTTGAGCGCGGTGACACAGCGGTGCGGCTCCGCGTCACCCGGTCTGAATCGGGTGTTTCGTCTGTTGCCGCAGCGCCTCGAAGTTCTGCTGGATCAGTGGCCGAGGCGCCGACGGATCTGCCAAGGGTTAGATGTGTCGGGCGTCGTCCGCGCGCCCCCGGCAACGGTGTTGAACCGCAGTGGAATGCCACGATCCGTACTCCCCGGGGAGTCGGGCGGTTGTTCGACTCGCTTATGTTGTGGGCGTGACAGCTCGCGCCGTCCTGGTTACCCCACTGTCGGGGCCGCTGGCCAGATTCGGGAAAGCAGGGGCGAGCGCCCTTGCTCTCTGGGCCGACCGTTCCGGAGTAAGTCTGGAGGTCATCGACGCTTACCCCTCCGCGGCGTCCGCGATACGAGCCGCCGAGGCTAGCCGGCCCGACGTGGTGTTCGGGCCCTACGGTTCGGGGCCCGCGCTCGCGGCCGCGGCCGCCAGCAAAGGGGTCGTCTGGAACCACGGTGGCGCCACCGCCCGGCTGGCGCGGCCGGCGTATCCGCGTGTCGTCAACGCGGAGTCTCCCGCTTACCGCTATCTCGCCGCAGTGCTCGAAACCCTTGTCGCCGAAGGTCTTGGTGAGGGCTCGGAGGTGGTAATAATGCACGTCGACACGGGGTTCGGCCGCGAGGTGGGCGAAGGGGCGGCGGTGGCGGCGCGGCGACTCGGTCTCCTGCGGCGGTCGGTCACTTTTCGGCCAGGCCGGGCGAGAGACGTGCTGGCGCAAGTCCCGGCGGGCGATGTGCTGTTATCGGCCGGTTCCTTCGACGATGACGTCGCCATCGCGCAGTGGGCCAGCGAACGCCGTTGGCGTGCAGTTGGATTGGTCGCCGCGGGCGTCGATGAGCTCCGGCACGCCATCGGTGATCTCGTTGAGCGGCTTTACGGACCGTGCCAGTGGTTCGACGACGGGACAGATGATCCCGCGGACGGACCCAACAGCGAGTGGTTCAGCCAGTGTTACCGGGACGCGAACGGTACTGAGCCGCCCTATCCGGCTGCTGCGGCCTTCGCCGCGGGTGTCGTTTGGCAGCGCTGCGTGAAGGAAGCCGGCACTGTTGAATCCTTGCCGGTGCTGGCCGCGTCACAACGACTCGATACCACCACCTTGTTCGGTCGGTTTCGTGTCGACCCGGTCACCGGCGTGCAAACCGGCCATCAGATTCGCGTCGTTCAGTGGCGAGGCGGACAGCGGGTGCTGGTTGATAGGCCGCTTCGTCGGACGTGAGCGTCGCAATCACATCAGTTCGTGCATGGATCGGCGTCTCGGCGGCCGTCGCGCCTCAGCTAGGACCTGAAAAAGTCGGCGCGTTGATCCCGGGTCGGATGGTGCTGAACCGGGAGGATGGCCTCGAACCCTTGGGCTAGAAGGGATCGAGGCCATCGTGCTCAGAACTGTAAGTGACCAGCCGACGTTGTGGGACGCGATTTTGCCGTCGGAGCTGTTGGTGTTGCCCGCCGAGTTGGCGCGGGTGGATGCGCTGCTGGATGATCCGGTGTTCTTCGCGCCGTTCGCAGCGCATTTCGATGCCCGGATCGGTCGTCCGTCGATCCCGATGGAGACCTATCTGCGGCCTTGTCAACTTGTTTGAGGTGCAATGGGAATAGCGCGCTGGGAGGTTCGGGTGCGGTCGAGGTGCGAGGTTCAGGCGGCTTCCGACGACCTGGTGATGTCGTTCCAGGTGGCGAAGCGGTCGGCCATTTCGGTGCGATAGTCATCGGCGGTGAGCCGATGGCGGCGGGGCCGGAAATGCGGGGAGATCACGCTGAACACCGCCAGGAACCGTTGGGCTGCGCCGGGGGTGCGGAAGCGTTTCATGGCGCGTTCGCGTTGCCGGGTCGGCTGGTGCGAGTTCTCCGCCCGGTGTTCAGGTATCTCGACTGCCGGTGCTCGCCCGACGGCATCACCGCCCGATGCGCCACCTGATAGCTGCGGAGCTTGTCGGTGACCAGCACCCGAGGTACCCGGCACTGCTTGGTCAGCAGTTTGCGGAAGAACCGCTTGGCGGCCTTGGCATCCCGGCGAGGTTGGACCAGGATGTCGAGGACGTTGCCGTCCTGGTCGACGGCCCGCCACAGGTAGTGCCGACGGCCGTTGATCGTCACAAACACCTCGTCGAGGTGCCACGTGTCGCCGGGTCGGGGTTGGCGGCGGCGCAGGCCGGCCGCGTAGACGGGTCCGAACTTGGCGCACCACTGCCGGATCGTCTCGTACGTGACGATCACGCCGCGCACCAGCATGAGCTCCTCGACCTCGCGGAAGCTCAGCGGGAACCGGTGATACAGCCACACGCAGTGCGCGATGATCTCCGTCGGATACCGGTGACCCTTGTACGACACCTTGCCCACGATGGTCCCTCCGGTTGCGTATCGACTCCGAGATCATCCGCTTCGGCCGCGCCGCTCACCAACTTGACAGTGCCCGCCAGTTGCGCCGCGGTGGGTGCACCGTCGACGATCGTCAAGTTGTTGCGGGCCCACTCCCGCAGCCGGGTCGAGCGCTGCGACCACGCCTTGATGGTGTCCCTGGTGACGCCGGCGATTTCGGCCATGCCGCTGTGCGGGTCGACCGAGCTCCACTCGAAGCCGCGCTCGGTGTGCAGCTGATGTCTCAGTGTGGCTTGGTAGACGATGCCGGCCGCTTTGGTCTCGTGGTAGAGCGACTTGGAGTCGAGGCTGACGAGTTGGCCGTCGCGGCGGGGTTGGCGGTTGGGCACGATGACGTGGGTGTGCAGGTGCGGGTCGCCGCACCGCGACGTCTCGTGTTGGTAGGCAATGGCCACCAGGCCGGGCAGCCGGTGCAGGTCCCGGTTGCCGATGACCCGGTTGTACACCCGGGTATAGCCGGCATGCTCGTGTAGATACCGCATCGCCGCGTGCACGGCTTTGGCATGCGCGGTGGCCAAGACTTTCTCGGCGATGTCGTCGGTGAGCGCCCGAATGAGCGAAACACTCTTGGGTGCAGCGAAAGTCAGGTCGAAACCGTGCACACTCTTGTCGGTGAACTCGCGACCCGTGTTGCCGTTGGGGGCGGCGCCGTCGTCGAGCCAGATACGTGCGTCCTCGGTGTTGGCAACACCGCCCTCCAGTCGAGCCTCAGTGAGGCCGGTCGCGTGGGCAATGGCATCCTCGTCGCCGATGACCAGCCAAGTGGGGACACGGATTTCGCCCTCCGAGTAGTACTCCGCCAACCCGCCGTTGGCCTTCTGTCGGTCCATGGCAGCCTGTTTCGCTGCATCGGCGGTGTCGTTGTAGTACTTGATGCTGTGTTTGGTTAAGCGAGCGATGGTCAGCATGGTCGGCTTCTCGATCGCAGGTTCGTTGAAAGCACCTGGGGTGGAGCTTGTTTCGGGTGAGAACGGCGGTCGGTTTCGGGTGCGATCGACGCGGCCTTAGGCCGTGGCGAGCGGGCCCGAAACCAGTATTGCACTGCTGTGCCAATGTGCCGTGCAGAAATCTCGATGAGTTAGAAAGTGGAAGTGACTGTGGAGCAATATATTTGGGATACTTTGAGAATATACGGAGGCTGTTGAGAGTGGATGGTGACGGGTTTGAGAAGGATCGAACTGAGTGAGACGAAGGTGGGGTATTGCGGATTGAGCTGGATGCCTGTGTGCACCGACTGCCACTGCTCGTCACCAGCGCCGAAAACTTTTACCTAAAGCAGTATCCGAGGAGGCTTACGCTCATGTGATACCGCATTCATCGCAGGCGGGAAGGGTCGAATCACTATGGGAAACAACACCGACGATCGGTGGCTGAGCCGCCAGGAGCTCGCCGATCGCTTCGGGCTACCTGTGAAGACGCTTGCGCAGTGGGCTTCGAAGGGAACCGGCCCGCGTTACGCACGAATGGGCCGACACGCTCGGTACCGTCTAAGCGACGTAATCGACTGGGAAACAAGCCGGTTTGGCGATAACGAATGTGACGTCGCCCGAGACCACTCCCTCACGAACGCCACGTCTGAACAGGTCGCGGACACGCCGTCCCTCGACGCACACCTCGGCAGCGCTGGGGACTCGCGATGATCCCCATCATCTACGACCTCGCAGAGGCGGCACGCGTCCTTGGGCTCTCCGAGTCCTACCTTCGAGCGAAGCTTCGCGATCGGACTTTCGCGGGCATGAAACGAGCGGGCAGATGGGCGATGACGGAGGCGCAGATCGAAGCAGCGATCGAGTCGATGTGCATCGATGCGCGGCCCGCCGACCCGCCTTCGCCCTCCGGGTTGTCGAAGCACAGTCGATTGGGTCGTCGACTACGAACGCAGCGTGGCGCTTGATCTGGCCGCTCGGCTTCCAGGCTCCAAATCAACGCGTCGAACTTCACTTGGTGAAATTACGGAGAGCAGTGGCATCCGGATCAATCAGAGGAGAGGACGATCGCGTAATGCTGGCGGGCTCTACTGGCCTATTCGAGCTTCCTGGAGGCTTCGGGGCCTCCTGCCGCCTGGTCGACGGGATCCCGCCGGGCCACTGGCGGCCGCTGACCTATTTAGCCGCGGCGCTTGTATCGGTTCTGGGCGTACTCGTCGACCCACTGACGGCTGGAACGCCACTGACCGTCAGATCCCTTCATGGCTTGGAGGGCACCGCGATTCGCGGCCGCGCGCAGACTGACGCTGTTGAACTCTTCGGTCGCGAGCGCGGCGAGCGGGACCAGCCGCGCAGGCCCGGCAATCGCTGGCACGATGAACTTGTAAAGGTTGTCAAGGATCGCCCGGGCGATGAACTCTCCGAGAGCACCGCAGTCGCCGCTGTCGGCGCGCTGTAGCGACCGGAGGTACTTGCGGCGGTCGTTCTTATAGATGATCGCTGGCGGGTATCCCATCCGCACCAGGATGAGGTTGAGCACCAGGCGGCCGGCGCGGCCGTTGCCATCGAGGAATGGGTGGATTGCTTCGAAGTCGCGGTGCGCCTTGGCGATCTGCTCGGGAAAGTTCGGTGATCGGGGAACGATGCTGTTGGCCTGGTCAAGCCAGGAGGCCATCTCCGCGTCGACGAGCGGCCAGCTGACGGGTTTCATCCCGCCGGAGAATGCCTCGATCTCATGCTGGCGGAATGCGCCGGGACCTTCATGGGGCGTGGCGTCGGGATGTGGCTCAACGTCCCAGACTAGGGCCATGACTTGCTGGTGAACGTGACGAACGTCCTGCATGGTGATGTGGCGCTCCGGGTCGTAGCTGGTCGGCTGAATGCCTTCCCGGTAGACCCAATCAGCCGCGTTGGCGTAGCCCTTGACCTCCATATATTCGCGGAGTTGCTTCGCACCGACGGCGCGACCTTCACTGAGCAGCTGCTCGACCTCGCGAATGACGAGAGTATTGCCTTCGAGCGCCGTTGAATGGTGCGCTTCGGCGGTCCAGATGTCCTTCCAGATCCCGGCGGCTTCCATTGGGCTCGGAAGCCCGCCAAGCCGGGTCCATAGCTCGGCGATCTGAATGTCGAGTCGGTTATAGACCTCGGATCGCGCAGGCCGGCCCTTTCCAGCCAAACTGTCACCTCTTCCCGTACGTTGCGTAGCATTCGTACGATCAGCCGATCTTTAACGTACAGTTTGAAAATGCAGCTGCGAGCTGGCGAAATGTACGTAATTCGTACTGTACGCTTTTTTCAGCATAAGCGTACACATTTGCTGGAACAGCGCTCACCGCGTCGGGGCCCGCACCCTTCCCACATCAAATCCCTTCTAGAACTGGCTAGCTGAGTGCGGATCCGATCGCGTCCGCGGCAACCTGGGCGCTGCGTCTGTCGAGGTGACCGTAGACGCCAATGGTCGTCTGGATGGACTCGTGGCCGAGGTGCTGCTGGATGATTGGCAGGGGTACGCCGGCGTGAATCATCCAGGACGCGCATGTATGGCGTAGGTCGTGCTTATGCGATGTCGGCATAAGCATGATTATGCCGACCTCTTCGTTATGCCGACCTGAAACGAAAAGTGTTGTCGGCTAGGGTGATTGCCGCGCCGGGGTCGGCATAATCAGAGGCCGTCGAGGAAGGCGAGAAGGGCGTCGGGTGGTCGGTAGCGACCGGGTTTGGCTGCCAGTGGCTTGGTGCGGTCGATCGCTTGTTGCTTGTGGGTCATGTCGGCATGGAGGTAGGCGTTCGTGGTCGCGACCTGTTCGTGTCCGAGCCACAGGGCGATAACGGTGATGCTGTTGCCGGCGTGCAGGAGTCGCATGGCAGCGGTGTGGCGCGCCCTTGCCCATCACGCCGACCTTGTAGCGGCCGCGCAGCACCGACTTGACCTTCGCCTCCAACTCGGCCTGCCGGATCTCGGCGGCGGACGGGCCGAGGTTGACCAGCCCGAAGGTGGCCCTGTACAGCGCGAGACGCCAGCCGCGACCCGCAGGGACGCGGCGCGGGGGCATCAATTCGTCGACGCGGATCCATTCGGCATACGACGTGGGCGGTGCAGGCGGCGCACCGGTATCCGGCCCGTGGTCGGGACCAGGCCACGGTTGACCCGTCCACCCGCCCGACTGCTGCGGGGGTTGTGCGGGCGGCTGCGGCCCTTGAGCAGGAATGGAACGCCGCGAAACGGGCCGTCGCGCAGGTCCGGATCGGCCGGCTACCGACCGGGCGTGGTCAAACCACTCGATGACCACCGCGTTCAGCGCCGGATTCGACCGCTCGATCCGCTCGATCGCCGCCTCCAGCAGCTCGCTCGGCGTGACCTCGCCCTGGCCACCAGCGCCGCTGGTTCGTGGCATCCATCTGTCGAGTGCGCCCGGCGCATCCTGGCCCCAGGGCTCGCCGCTACTGGGCCTGCCGGCCAGTACCCCGGCTCGGGTGTGCCGTCCCCGTCGAGGCGCATGGGTATGCCTGGCATCCTGAGTGCCTCGCCCACCCGGGCTTGCCGCTTGCTCCTTGTGGGCTGGGCACCGACCTCCGGCTGGGTGAGTGTCCTCGGCGGCCTCGACGCTGTTGGCGCGGCAGGTCCACGACGGTGGCGGTTGTGGCCGTCATTGCGCCTCGTCTGGTTGGTGTGGTGGTTTCCTAGCACGCTAGGGATCGTGTACCAACGTAGGATCACGAGCAAAACTAGCTCGAGACAAGAAGCGCTGTGCAGCATGCTGTTGCGCCAGCGCTGGCGAATGATCACTATCCACAGTGTGGATGGTGCCTGTGGATCACACCCAGTAACTGAGCCACATACCACCCACCGAGACGAATAGGCCGATGATCGTCCATCGCAGGTCGAGTGCCGGCGCTTTGTCGAGCTGAGCCGCGAGCCGCTCGATCCCCACCTTGGCGTTTGCGAATGCCTGTTTCGTTGACGACTCCGCCACAGACCGCGCGGCGCCTTCCCCCGCCTGATTTCGCGGATGCGGTTCCTGATCGGCAGCAGCTCGGTGATGAGCATGTCGTTGACGAACCCCTCGAGCGGCGCGAGCGTGCGGTCGAGGCCGGTAGCTTGTTGTCGCTGCTGCCCGCAGCATCGCCGAGGCGCTGGCCACCGTCCGCACCGGCGAGACCGAACCCACACCGTCAGCACTGCGGGCCGCCACCGCCGACGTCGTTGAACACTGCGTCTACGGTGTCGACCTCAACGACCTCGCCATCGAGATGACCAAAGTCGCACTCTGGCTCGAAGCCTTCGACGCCGACCGTCCATTCCCGTTCCTCGACGCCCACTTCCGCGTCGGCAACGCCCTGCTCGGCAGCACACCCGAACTGCTGCATCACAATATTCCCGACGCCGCATTCGTCGCACTCGGCGACGATGACAAGCCGTGGACGTCGAAGCTCAAGGCCCGCAACAAGTCTGAACGCGAAGCGGATGCCGACCAGCTGACCTTCTCTTTCTGCTCCGAAACACTCAGAGGGTGTTTGAAAACCGTCAGGTTCGGGCGAGTCGCCTGGTCATGGTCGTGATCATGGCGAGGTGGACCATGGCTTCGTGGTGGTCGGGTCTGGTTTCGTAGTCGCGCACGCAGCGGCGGTGCTTGTTGATCCACGCGAAACTTCTCTCGACCACCCAAATGCGGGGCCGGACGTGGAAACCAGCGGCGCCGGGGATGCGTTTGATGATCTGCATAGTAAGGGTGAGAACGTCTTTCGCCCAGATGAGCAACCGTCCGGGGTAACCGCCGTCGGCCCAGACCAGCCGGATGGTGGAGAAGCTGCCGCGCAGTGCGGCCAGGAGTCGGTGTGCGGCGTCGCGGTCCTGGATCGAGGCGGCGGTGACGACGACGCCGAGCAGCAGGCCGTTCACCTCCACGGCGAGGTGCCGCTTGACGCCGTTCGTTCTCGTGCCGCCATCCCAGCCGCGGCTGGAGCGGGGCACGGTGTCGGCGGCGGGTACCGTCTGCGAGTCGATGATCGCCGCGGTCGGGCACCGGTCCCGCCCGGCCCGCACCCGCAGTCGGTCGCGCAGCGCGTCGAGGATGCGCTGCCACGCCCCGCCGCGGGCCCAGCGGGCGAACACCGCGTACACCGTCGCGGCCGGCGGGAACTCCACCGGCAGTTGCCGCCACGCGATACCACCGCGCACGATATACAGGATGGCGTCCACTATCACACGGCGGCAATGCTTCTCGGGTCGTCCGCCGCGGCCTGCCGTGCTGCCCGGCGCAGGCAACAGCGGTTCGAGGATCGCCCACTGTGCGTCGGTCACCGACGACGAGTACACCGCGCAACCATGTCCGCCCGCCGCGTGGGGCGGGCACGACGGGCATGGCGAGATCGGCGATGATGGCATTGTGGGCTCCTGGTCTGGGCGGGGACTTGGTAATCACCGACCCAACCAGGAGCCGACTTCTTCGGTTCTCCGCCAGGCACACGCCCGCCCATCGCGAGTTCTCAAACACTCTCTAACGCCGTAGAGTTCCTCGCGTCGGATGCGGCCCGATTCATCACCGGGGTCGTCCTGCCGATAGACGCCGGCTACCAGGTCAAGAACTGACCGAGATCTCACCGCCCCACAATGACGTACCAGTTGCGCCTCGAGCCGAACGAATTCGCCTATGCAGGAACCAGTTTCATCGCCCTAGTTGGCGTGAGCCAGCGCGGTGTTGTGGGTGGAGGCCTCCAAAGAGGTTGTGACCTAAGCGGGACTGGCGAAGGCGGGGTGCGTGCGTGAGGGTCGCCGCGCAGAGAATTCTCGCGCAGTAGGTTCAATGCCGGCCGCGACTGTCGTCGAGGCGGAGGAAAGGAGTTGATGTGACCAAGCATTCGGTGATTGCCATCGCAGCGCAGCTTGCCGATCGAGAGGCGATCAGGCATTGTGTCCTGCGGTATTGCCGGGGCCTCGATCGACTCGATGAGGCGATGCTGCGCGAGGTGTATTGGCCGGAAGCCACCGATGACCACATTGCCTATTCCGGCCTGGCGGAGGGCTTCATCGAGGTCGCGAGGGAGATGCTGTCGGCCATACCGCGCACCCAGCACTTGGTGGGAAATATCCTCATCGAGATGCGCGACGACACGAGCGCCGACTGTGAATCGTATTTTCAGGCGTATCACCTCATAGAGGACGAGAACAGCGGCAGCTACGATCTGGTCGTCGCCGGTCGTTACGTCGACCGTTTCGAAAAGCGCAACGACGAATGGCGCATCGCCCAGCGGTCGGTCATTGTGGATTGGTTTCGGCAATACCCGGACACCTGCGAATTCGGCGACAAGAAGGGCATTGTCAAGTTGTTGACCTGGTGTGGTGCTGCCAGGATTGGTCGTTTGTGGCGATTGCGGCGAGGTAGGAGGGTCGAGAGCTGGCGCGGTAACGCGCATCGACGGTAGGTCTCGGAGCCGCTGGTGACCGCAAGGTTTCCCCTGGTGTCCTTCATCTCCGTGGCCCTGGTGCGATCTGTGTGCCGTTTCCAGCTCCCGCCCGTCAAACCGTGCATGCGGTTCTCCCGCACACGGCTTACCGACGCCGTTCACCGCCGGCATTCGGCTTCCCCCGCCAGGGCTTGGCAGCCCTGGGCGCGATCACGGTTCCATCCAGGCTCAGCAACCCGCAGAGGTCCGCCGACTTGTAGGCCAGCACGGACCAGCCGAAGCCGCGCCCGCGTTTGTGCCGCTGGCCGATGAACAATGCGAGCCGAAGACGTGCATGCTGCTCGATCTTGCGGAAGCGGGCCGCGGAGTTGCCGTAGCGGAAATAGCCCGCCCAGCCCCGTAGGAACCTGTTGAGGTCTTTGACCACTTCCTCGACCGGCAGCCGCAGCCGGGACCGAACCGTCAGTTCGGTGATCCGGTCGCGCGCACGTCGCATCGCCCGATCACTGGGCCAGCGGGCCAGGAACTCAACACCGCGTCTGCCGTGGGTGCCCCGCGAGCGCACCATCCGGTGGTGAAAGCCGAGAAAGTCGACACCTTCTCCGCCCACCGCCAATTCGACGATGCGGGTTTTGGCCTCTTTCGGCGCCAGGCCGAGGTCGGCCAGCAGCTCGCGCAGCCGCGTCAGCGCGGCCTGGGCTTGCTGCCGGGATTTGCACATCACCAGCAGATCGTCGGCGAATCTCACCAGAACCCCGTATGTGCGGGTGTCCCAATCCCGGTCGAGCCGGTGCAGGTACACGTTGCACATCAAGGGACTGATCACCCCGCCTTGCGGGGTGCCGGTGTCAGGGTGGCGAACAATGCCGGATTCCATCACTCCTGCCCGCAGCATGGCGCGCAACAGCTTGAGCACCGACTGATCACACACCCGTTCCTCGACCGCTTGTATCAGCCGGTCATGCGGAATCGCCGAAAAGCAATCGGCGACATCCGTTTCCACCACCCACCGCCGACCCCGCCAGGTCTCATCCACGAGTACCTGCAGGGCGTCGTGCTGGCCCCGCTTCGGGCGAAACCCGAAACTGCACGGGGCGAAGTCCGCCTCAAAGATCGGCTCAAGCACGATCTTCAGCGCAGCTTGCACGATGCGGTCACGCACAGCGGGAATCGATAACGGTCGCTTGTCGGTCGTTTCTGGCTTGGGGATATACACCCGCCGCGCCGGAAGCGGCCGATACGCCCCATCCCGCAGTTCGCTGGACAGTTCATCCAGGAGCCGGTTGATGCCGTACTCCTTTTCGATCCAGTCCAAGGTGGTCCGGTCGATACCCGGTGCGCCGTTGTTGGTTCGCACCGCGACCCACGCACGCCACAGGACGTCTCTACGCAAGACTTTGTCCTGAAGCGCGTGAAACCGTCGCCCGGGATCGGCCTTGGCCGTCCGGTACAGCGTGTGTTGCAGGGCACGCACCTTGTCCAGCGGAACCTTGTCTAGGACATCGGTTCCATTGTCGGCGGGGTTAGCACAGATGGCACTCACCGGGCACCTCCACAGTCAATCGCACGCATCGACGAAGCAGTGGCCCTTCCCTCGCCGGCGGTTATGTTGTCCGCTCGGCTCGATCGGTACTACGGCCACCTCCGACGCCCACCCGGCTGGCTTCCACTTCCCGGCTCCTCACCGGTTATAGGTCGCCCCGCTCCAACAGCACTGCGCAGTCTGCCGGGCCGGGGAGGGCCTCTCCAGTTCCCGCCGCCACTATCCGAACGTTCCGAGCCCCTTACGCCGGGGAGTCCTTCGCGGCTGCACTTCCAGGATCTTCACCGCTTCCATGGCCTTCGCCCTTCCTTGCCGGGCTCGGCACTCCCTCGCCCCACCCCCAAGCGGGCAGGCCGGTTAACGACGCGGCAGGCTTCACTTGACGTTACGGACCGCTCGGTTGCACACCCCGCCAAACGGGATGCTCGACGCTGGGCTTCGACACCGCCCGTTTCCAGACGACACCGCCAGCCTGCTACCGGGCCCCCTGACAGCTACCCGGACCGGACTTACACCGGCAAGCGACGACGAGCTTGCGAATCAGCCATCAACCATTTACATGATCAACCTCCAACTCTCTGGACGCACCAAGGGCTACCGGTATCCGATCGAGGTCATCGGGCACGCGGTGTGGCTGTGTCACCGTTTCACGCTGAGCCTGCGCGACGTCGAGGAACTGATGCTCGCCCGCGGCGTGGTGGTCAGCTACGAGACGATCCGGTCCTGGTGTGCCACGTTCGGGCCGGACTACGCCGCCCAGTTACGTCGTTGGCGACCCCGCCCCGGCGACAAATGGCACCTCGACGAGGTTTTCGTGAAGATCAACGGCACCACTGATTATCTGTGGCGCGCGGTCGACCAGCACGGCGACGTGCTCGACATCCTGGTGCAGTCGCGCCGTACCGCGGTGGCGGCTAAACGGTTTTTCGGCAAGCTGCTCAAGGGCCTGCGCTACGTGCCGCGCGTGCTGGTGACCGACAAGCTGGCCAGCTATCAGGTCGCTCACCGCGGGGTTTTGCCGTCGGTGACCCATCGCCGCTGGAAGTACCTCAACAATCGGGCCGAGAACTGCCATCAGCCGACCAGAATCCGGGAACGGGCGATGAAACGCTTCGCCTCACCTGGGCAGGCCCAACGGTTCCTGTTTGCGTTCAGCCACATCCGACAGCACTTTCGTCCCCGTCGTCATCTGATCAGCGCACCCCAATGGCGCACCGAGATGACCAACCGCTTCGCGGTCTGGGATGAGATCACAGTCGCCGCAGCGGCATGAAAGACACAGTCAGCCACTACGTTCCGCCGCACAGTCCACTCACATCGACTGAGCCACCAGTATTCTCAAATAACTTGACGATGCCCATCCGCGATGCCATCGCAGCGTCCATTACCAGACTGCCCGAACAGCTCCGCCGGTCGCTGACCTGGGACCAGGGTGCCGAGATGGCCCAACTTGCTCGACTCCGCATCGAGACCGGCCTGCCGATCTACTTTTGCGACCCCCACAGCCCCTGGCAGCACGGCTCTAACGAGAACACCAACGGCCTTCTGCGCCAGTACTTCCCGAAAGGAACCGACTTGGCCAAACACAGCGCCAGTGACCTCGAAGCCGTCGCAGCCGCACTCAACAGCAGACCCCGAAAAACCCTGGGCTGGAAGACACCCGCCGAAGCCCTCAACGATCACCTACTATCGATCCAAATAGGCGGTGTTGCAACGACCCCTTGAACTCGACTAGTGATCCAAAACCACCAAGCAACCTAAGACCAGCAGCACCAGATGGCCGACCCCAAATATCGATCCCGCCACCGACGGGAAGAAGCACCCCCACTAGGGGAGAAAGAAGGTAAATCAATGAATACCGACAGATTCGGGCGGACCCCCGATGAGATAGAGGACGAGGCCAGGCACTCCCATGCCGAAGCACCGAGGTTCTCAGGGACATCGCAGATGAGCTCAGAAAGATCGCCGTAAGCGGCAGCACGATTCGCGGGCGGGAACTCGAACGCTTCCATGATCAGCTCTACAAAATCCGTGAGCTCCTAGGGCGCCAAACCGTCTGGCGCACGGGACATGAGCCGGCCACCGACGCCGAGCAGGCGGCCGTCGATGCCTACCGTGACACCTACAGTGATGACACACCCGCCTCGTTCCTGGTGGCGCCCCCGGGTAGCAGGGGCTGGCGGGTGCCGGGGCAATGTGTACCACTGCGGCATCCCGTGGCTTCCCAACACGACTGGCAACGACAGCGACGACGCGGATGGGCCCATTCCTCCGGGATGCAAAGTGGTGGGTGTGGATCCTCCGCATCGGCGGAAGTCGAAAGCGCGGGCCGCCTGGCGGGACGGGACACGGACGTCGAAGCGCTGAAGACCCTCCTGCGCGAAGCGCTTAGGAGGACATCATGATTCCGTACCCGACTGAGGACTACAAGAAGTACATCTACGCCCTTGGTAAGCAACGTGTTAGACGCCTACACGACTCGTAGGGACGCTCGACGCGGACATCGAGATCAGCAACGATCTTACCTCCTCGCTCGGTCAGCTCGAAATGTGGCTATACCTTGCCGCGTTCGTCGACCAAGACGATGCCTCTAACGATATGGGTTGGCACTTGCGGGATCTCATGGGAGGGGATGCTGTAAACACCTATTACGATGGCCGCCCTGTGGCAACGACGATCCGGTGGGAGGGCGGCTGGGTCACACACGTATGGCATCCAGACCCGCTACATCCGTCGAATCGTCCGGGCCAACTTTTGGATCTGGAAGAAGAGTCGGGGTGGTGTAATCGAAGATTGATCATCACGGCACCGGGCATCCTGGATACTGTCGAGACGGACGAGGAAGTCGGCGTGTACCAATCCGACCTCTACTTCGGTGAATAGTCTTGTGAAATTCCGGCACAACAACTTCGACCAACGCGAGGTCTATCAGCTCGCCCGTTTGCAAGATCTCCGATGACAACCAGACTGTCCAGGTCCGACCGGGCCCTTCTGGATGCCGCCAGAAGGGATCTGCGGGACGCTCCCAAGATCCTCGGCCATGGTCGAGCCGATTCGGTTCGCAGCGCGCCATTCAGCGCCCGATACCGCAGCGTATGCCCGCGCTGCCGCAAGCGCATCGCCATCGGCGACGACATCAGGTATCACAACGATTTCGCAGATCCGGTCCATGACGGGTGCCGAGAGCCGAGTGCCCGTGCTGAGCCGGGGCTTACGAAGCCGAGACCTGCTCCGCTCAAAGAGAATCCGGACTGCCCGAGCTGCTGGATCCAGCATGCCGAACCGTGCTGGTAGCTCGCGACAACCGATGCGCTAGGGCTTGCTGGTGTGTCCATTCCGATCCTGAGCCAGTGCGGCGCTACCAAGGACAGGGAAGTACCGCAGAAACACAAGGATTGGGGCTCATTTTGAAGTGGATGTGACTTGGCGTTGACCTGCACTCGACGTTTTTCCCTGTCGCGCAACAGGTCTCGTTTCTGGCAGAATGAAACCATCAACCACCGTGCGCGTTCGCAGGATCGAGTGGGGAGGAGGCGCCATGTCTGTGTTTGAGGGGTTCCGCGGTGTTGTTGACGAATCCGTGGAGTCTGGGGATTTAGCCCCGGGCGCCGATGGGTTCCACCTAGAGCCCAGATGCCGCATATGTCGCAACGACCAGGTGCGGTCGAAGGTCAACGATCTGTTGGCGACCGGGGCCAGCTACGCCATGGTCTTGCGGGCACTCGGGGACGATAATGCCAAGCTCGAAAAGCGTGATCGGGTGACCATTGATTCGATCCGTGACCACACTGTTCGCCACTTGTTCAGCAGGTGGCCCGCGCCACCTACCGCGAGATTCGTGAGCGTCGGGCTCAGGGTAACGGCGTCGACTTCATCGAGGGCGTGGCCACCGCGCTCACGCCACTGGCCGGTCCCAGGTACAACGACAAATCGACCGGTTTTTCGGCACAACCTCGAAGTGAACCTGCACGACCACGTCCACAAATGGGTCGGTGGGGACCGTGGCGACATGGGACCGTCGTCGTCGCCGAACGACCCGGTGTTCTTCCTGCACCACTGCAACGTCAACCGGATCTGGGACGCGTGGATGCAACCAACAACAGGACGTACCAGCCGACTATGTCGCAGAGCCCAGAAGACTACCTCGGGCTCCGAATCGACGACGTGCTCGCCGTGTCACCGGGCAACATCCCCATCTGGAAAACCCTCGACATGACCAACGTCTTCCGATACGACAACTTCGACAACACCGGCCGCAAGCCGGCCGATCCGGTCATCGGCCCACCCACCGGAGGGATCGTGGGCTGACGCGCAGCTGCTGCACGTGCTGTCAGCTGTGTTGTGAACGGATTTGGCAACGAAACGTGGCGCAACCTGCCGCAATGGCATGGAACATGGCGTGACGACCGCGGCGCGCCAGCTCGAAGCGCACCTGGCCGACGCTCACACTGGCCCGCTTACCGGTTCAGTTATGCGCTAGCTGTGCGCGCCGGTTCTATGCGCTGGTAAGTGCGAAACTGACGACGAACCCTGAACTCGTCGGAAGGTGGACACGAGAATGGCGCGGCCGCCGGCGCTGACGACAGAGATCGGCTACATCAATCCGTCCGCGACGGATCCGGCGTCGTGGATGCCGGGATCGGTCCCCTCCAGCGGTAACGCAGCCTCGCACTCACGTTCGATCGACACGCCGGACGCGGGCAATCCCAAATGAGTCAACGAATAGGGCTACGCGGGCATTTTTCATGAGTCAACGCGACGCATTGACCAGGCATGCTTTTGGACGATATAGTTCACTTCAAGGAGGCCCGTTCGGGGGACGGCTTGAACGCAACTGCGCATAGCTTCGCCGATAACCAGCTCGCCGTCGCGGACTGGTATCTCGCAGACTACAGATAGGGACAACATCATGAGGTCAAGTCGTTTGGGTCGTCGTCTCTTGGCAGCTGCCGGGGCCGGGGCGATCATCACAATGGTCGGGTTGACCGCCGCCTGCGGCGGCGGTAAGCCGGCCCCAGAAACCAAGGCCCCCGCGACCACGGCACCGGCGACCACGTCGCCACAGGCGTCGCCTGCGCCCCCTCCGGCGCCTGCGCCCGCTCCGGCGCCTGCGCCGACGGAGAAGTCGATCAACCCCACCGCGGGCAACCTGTTCACGCCGCCGGTCCAGGCGCCGTCGGCACCGACGGAACCTCCTGGCGTTCACCGCAATAAGTAGAACCACGCGGTCGCCAGCCCTCGCCTTCGCGAGGGTGTTCCCGCGCCGGGTTACGACATAGATTAGGACTGCACCATGGATTCACGTCTCTTGGGTCGTCGGCTCGCGGCCATTGCGGGCCTGTCCGCGATCATCGCGATGGGCGCGATAACAGCCGCTTGTGCCAAGGAAGAAAAGGCACCCGAAACCACGACGACGCCACCACCACGACTACAACGCCCACCTCGTCAGCGGCCGGTGCACCGCCGACCGAAAAGAGCATCAACCCCACGGGCGGAAACCTGTTCACTCCACCGGTTCAGGCGACCCCGGCGCCGAATGTGCCTCCCGGCCAGCATCCTGGTATCGGCGGGACTCCCTAGGTCGCTCTCTGGTCTCCGTTACGCCGCACCGTCAATGAAGCAGATGGCGGCGCGTTACCGGCTGCTGGCGATCCTCGCGGCCGCGTGTCTGGTGCTCGTCTCGGACAGCGTCACGTCGGTGTCCGACAAACCGGACGGTCATCGACGGTCCGTGGCGTTGTTGCTTGCCGCTTCAACGGATCTCGGCCCGTCGCATCGGCGCCGGCGCTCAGCTCACCGTCACCCTGCACGACTCCACTCGGCCGGACGATATTGATCGGGTGCGCCGGCACGCACGATCTGTCGGTGCGCTGGCGGGCCGGTGACGAATGGGCGATCGTCGAGAGCGCTGCAGAAAATGTGGCCAGCGCCTTCGAGGTCGAGGTAACAAGCTCAGGAACGACCGCTGGGTGTTCGGCGATCCCGCAAGTGACGCCTACCTTGTCAAGTTTTCCTGGACCGACATTGTTCGGCATGTCATGGTCACAGGCGCGGCCTCACCCGATGACCCCGCCCTGGCCGACTACTGGGCCGAACGGCGGCGAAAGGTCAAGCCCCGTTGGACAATTACACCCTGCGCCTGCTCGCCAGGCAGGATGCGCGCTGTCCGCTCCGCCGGGATCACCTGGTTAGCGCCGGACAGCCGCCGCAGTCCCCGAACGACTGGGAACAATGGTGGCAATAGGTCACCCGTCCGGCGATAGCCACGGACTACCTCGTCCACCACGGGAGATCCGACCTACCGCACAACGATCCAACCCGCCTCGTGCACGCCTCCTGCCGACGCGGGCTCCGGGCCCGCTGACGCCGGACCCAGCCAACGAGGCTAGAAACTGGCCGCGGAGCCGGGCTGCGGCAAAGTATCCGGCACCGGGTGATCCGTCAAGTCCGAAACGACGCTATGTGATCGATGGCGTGGTTCAGCGCCGCCTGCATGAGTCGCGGATCGCGTGCAGTCTGTGAGAGCAGAAGGCCGCCCTCCACGGCCGCAAGGAGACCGGTGGCCAGTCCCCGGGCGTCGATGTCGGGACGAAGCACGCCGTTGTCGCGCATCCGCTCAAGCGCATCGGAGAACAATTGGCGCCACTGCGCGAAATGCTCGGATAGCGACAGTCGGGCCTTGTCGTCTGTGTCCGATAACTCGCCGGCGAGCGAACCAAGTTCACAGCCCCACAGGCCGCGGCGCACGGCGCAGCGCTGCACCATCGCGTCCCGCCACTGATAAAGCCCCCGAAAGGAATCCACCTTCTCCAGTCGCATCCGTTGCCACGACAGAACCTCGTCGGCGCGCAGCGTGATGACCTCGTAAACCAACTCGGACTTGTCATCGAAGTGTTGGTAGAACTGGGACTTGCTCGTCGCGCTGGCGGCCAGCACATCGTCAATGGTTGTTGCCGCCACCCCCTGCGCATGCATCAATTCGGCGGCGGCGAGGACAATCCGGTTTCTCGTGGCCGCGCCGCGTGAGGTCAGCCGGGGCCGCGACACACGGTTCTCAAGCGGCGGCACCTCATAACTGTAACGCCACCACGTTTCGTGGCCGGATCGCGTGCCGCCAAACGTCAGCCGAGTCGTCCAGATCTGGTCGGCCAGAACGGGCGGGTGGCTAACGTGCAAATCCCAACTGCTGCGACCGGCGCCGACAGTGGCAGCCACGGCGACTGCAGCGGAAATGATGTCGCGGCCAGACCCGCGCACGTAAACCCCACGGCACCAACCACTGTCGGCTGCGTAGCAGTCACGACACCGGGCATGCCTGCCGCGTACCGCAGCACCAGGTAGGCAGCGGCGGCTAGTCCGGACAGCGCGGCAAACACGGGTGACGGATCACAGAGCGCGATCGCCAACACGGTCAGCAGGATCGCCGGTGTTGCGGCCAGGCGAACATACCCACGACTGATCCGACGTTTTACCGCAGCCCGGGCCATGCAGTCGCGGCTGCCCCGGAGCAACTCGCCTATGTGGCCGCGTTCGACCCCACGAGTCAGCAGAAAGACGCGCTTGCCGTGGTCGACTGCGACCCCGATACCACAACGTTCGGCGGAGTGGTCGGCTGGACAGAGCTACCAGCGTCCGGTAACGAACTACACCACTTCGGCTGGCACGCGTGCTCGAGCGCGCTCTGCCACGAGGGGAATGGCCATCATGAGGCGCTCGAGCGGCGATATCTGCTCGTTCCGGGTCTTCCCTCGTCGACGACCTACGTCCTCGACACCAAGCCCTACCCGCGCCATCCGGTGGTGACGCACACGATCGAGGCCAGTGAGCTCGCGGCCAAGGCCGGATACTCACGCCCGCACACGGTGCACTGCGGACCCGACGGCATCTTCATGTCGGCGCTGGGAGGCATCAACGGCGCCGAAGGTCCCGGCGGCATAGCCCTGATCGACCACGACACGTTCGAGGGTCATCGAATCGTGGGAAGTCGACCGCGGACCGCAATTCTTGGCGTACGACGTCTGGTGGCACCTGAAGTACGAGACCGTGATCACCTCGGAGTCGGCGACACCCTCGACCGACACAGAGCTGTCACCGGCGTTCGTGACGTAAACGCTTCCGCCGTCACGGCTTATAACCACTCCAGCGGGTGTGCTTCCGACGGGAACACTGGCCACGACAGTGTTGGCTCCGGTGGCGGGAGCGATCTCGCCCTCGGACAAAATGCCCGTCGCGACTTGGTAGAGCAGCGGCTGGAACAAGTCGTGCTGGGTCCTGGCGATCATCGTGACATCGACGGGCGCGTGCTTGAGCGCCTTGGTCGCGATCAGCCCGCCGAAACCCGAACCGATGACGACGACAGGGGATACGGGGGCCTTCGGCTGTTCTTTCGATCTTAGTGGTGATGGTGGCCGTGACCGTGGTCGTGCTCCGGCTCCTCGGCCGGCTTTCCGGCACCGCCGTCTCGGTGGTATTCGACGTAAGCCATACATGCTTTGGTCGTGGGTCGACCTTGTGCGACCGCGCTGCTCGAGCTCGTCGAGGACGATGACACCGCAAGCGGGCGATGTAAGGAAACCGTGATGCACGGTTGTCAGCTGTCGGCGCGAAACCCTTGGCGATGTGGCGGCAACGGCAAGCGTGTTGCCGCGGCGTCGCAACTCTGGGTGGTCAGCCGCCGACGCGGAAATCAGCGGTTTCGATGTGGTTGAAGGGGTCAGTGCGGATCTACGTTCAGTCTATGTTTGGCGAGCCGGCCGGCGGCTGTCGGCGACGACGATGACTCGGTGGTGGTCGCCCTCGTCGGCATGGCATAGGCATGGTGGGTGGGTGGGCGTGCTGTGTTGGCGGCGCAGGTCGTGACCTTCGACACGTCGGGAGCGTGGGAGTGGAAATAACATGGCCGGTCCGGCGGACGGGTGCGGATGGAAGGGGTCGTGATTCACGACTCTCGTATTTGCCGCCCGCAACATCAGTTCCACGTCAGCGGCGTGGCCCACACCGATCACCGTTCCTGACCTGGGTTGCGATGAGCGGCTGGCGCGCGGTGGTGGGGCAGTGGAGAGGGTTGGTGCGGTCTGGTTTGGTGCAAATCGGGCTTGCCCGGCAGGGCATTTCGAGATGGTCACGTTTGCTGTTGGTGGGCTGGCGGGCTGCGACGTTGTCACGGAGTTGTCACAAGTGGCGCGAAACATGGTGGGACGGAGGGAGATACGTTGAGACGATTTCTGCAGGTCGACGGGAGGGGAGGGACGAGCTGGGACAGGTAAACATGGTTTCTCGCTGACTGGGGGTCAAGTGGTCGCAGGTTCAAATCCTGTCAGCCCGACAAAGATTGTGCAGGTCAAATGCTATTTTTATCTGTTACCGACGCCGGTGAGGCCGGTGCACTTGATTTGGTGTCAACGACGGCCCGGAATCGCCGCATCTTTGCCTGCCACGAAACCGAGCTTGACCTGCGTGTTTTGTCCAAAGTCCGACGCCCGGATGGCCGCGACGAGTTGTCGGCGAGTTGTGACAAGCAAGTCGGTCGACGGTGGCCGCGCATCCCGTTCGCACGCCGAAACAAAACGTTGAACAGGGCTTTCCCCTCGCGTGGCGGGACGACCGGTGATGACTGCTACCGGTCTGGTTGTCACAGACTTGTCGCATCTGGACGTCGGACTCGACATCCGGGGCAACTTCCGCGGGCTGCTTCGGTTTGCTGTGTCGAACAACCGCAGTAGGCCATCGCGACGATGTGTTCGCGTATTAACGTGTTGCGCTGGGTCGGCGAGTGCGGTGAGTCGTGTCCGTTAAAGTCAATCAGTCCGGCGCGCTGGAGGACGTGTGGCAGGTTCCCTCCCGGGGCACTGTCGCGTTATTTGAAATATGTAGTGGCGCAGTTGATTGTGGAGCTATGACGATGGATCAGCGTTGGGACGTTGGTGTTTCAGGCGGCAGCATCGAGCGCGGTAACCTCACGCCAGACCGCGAAGCGCTGATCTATTTCGGTTCGCCATTGGGTCGCGCTGAGCCGATGCCTTCGTGGTCGAAAGTGCGCGGAGATGCCGCTAAAGGCCGACAGGAACCGTTGGGCATGCCGCTACCGATTTAAAGTGTTTCATCGCCCGTTCGCGTTGTCGGGTGGGCTGATGGGAGTTCTCGGCGCGATTGTTCAGATACCGCGACTGCCGGTGGGCCACCGACCCCATGAGCTGGCGGTGAGCAACCCCGTAGCTGGCCAGTTTGTCGGTCACCAGCACACGCGGTACATACTGCAGGCCCTTGAGTAGTTTACGGAAGAACCGCTTGGCTGCTTTGGCGTTTCGCCGCGACTGCACCAAAACGTCCAAGACGTTGCCGTGCTGGTCGACTGCACGCCACAGGTAACCGGTGATGCCGTGGATCTTCACGAAGACCTCATCAAGGTGCCACTTGTCTCCGGGGCGGGGGCGGCGCAGCTGGTTGGCGTAGGCCTGCCCGAACTTGGCACACCAGCGCCGGATGGTTTCATAACTCACCACGGCACCACGTACAAGCATCAGCTCCTCGACCTCACGAAAGCTCAGCGGGAAGCGAAAGTACAGCCACACGCAATGGTTGATGATCTCGACCGGGTAGCGGTGGCCCTTGTACGACGCCGTTGCGGTGCTCACCCCACCGATCCTTCCAGGGCGTCGACACTCACCAACGTGACAGTGCCGTACGGACTGACGAAGACTTTGCCGAATCCGTCAACGATTTGTTCTCTGCTGGCTGCGGCTCCTGTGATGGTGGTGCCGCATCCTCCACCGTACCGATGTGGTCCGTAACCTCCTTGCTGAGCGTTTTCGACGCCCCGGTTATGTTGGGCGTACCCGAAGGCGCCGCACCCACGACGACGTGGCGGTCGATGCGAGGAGGAGATTCCGAATGACCGAGGCAACGCCGGACCCCATTGCCGGGCACAATCCGTTCAGCGAACTGTCCAAGTTCGCGCTGGCGGCCACTGAGCGCAACATGGCGCTGACTCGAAGCTGGTCGGACGCATTGCTGACGACGCTCAAGGAGCAAGCGGAGGATGCACGGACGACCCTGAAGACTTTGGCCGCCTCGCTGGAGGCGATGGAACGGGCGCTGGCCAGTCAGGAGGAGACCAACCGCGCGCTGCGGCAGAGCCTGGAAGGCTATCGGCAGATCATTGACCGGTACGCGGCAGCGCAGGAGCGCACCGCCCGACTAGTGCAGAGCTCCGTCGACGACCTCAAGGCGGCCGGCGATGGCCAAATGGAAGCAGCGCGAGCGCTGTTGACTCCGCCGACGTGGGCGACCGGGCCGACGGCGGCCACCGACCCGTTCACGCAGATGATAAAGGCGTGGACCGAGGCCTTCACTCGCTTCAGCGGCGAGCGAACAACAGATCCCCGATCATCCTGATGTCGGCGACCGCGGAGATCCCGATCCCCCGGAGGCGATGGTCCGCCAACGGCTAGAACATCCCGACTTATCCTCTGGCTAACATTGCACCGCGACGGGATACGTAGCTACCTACCGGTTGGGCCTGCCGTGGCGAAACCACCGACGACACCGAAAGCGACTCCGCGAACATCGTCAACGTGGCTGATGACCATCGGACCTCGCGGCAGAAGGCGGCCGGTGACCGTGTGAAAGCCGACCGCATCGGACGGCACGCTGCTAGCTTGACCAACGAAGCCGATCTGCCATGATCATCGCAAAGACACAGGGGGAGTTACCGATGAGCGTTACCGACTTGCCATTGGCGGTGTTGCGTTTTCAGTACCAGATGGCCAGAGTCCCGTTTCAGGTGATGGAGGAGCAGTTCGTCGCTCGGATGGATCCGCAGGCCCCCGCACGGTTGTTTTATGAGCGCTGGCTAGGAGCCCTGGACACGGCCGCCGGCATGGTTTTAGGCGACCCGGAACTGAAGCATCGTGGCGCCGCGCTCGCCGCGCGCAGCGATGCGCTGGGCCGCGCCGCGCAGCTCGACGCGACGGCGACGCGGCAGCAACAGCAGGCGGACGATGAACTGAAAACCAAGCGCGATCAGGCGAAACAGGGCCAGAACCACGCGCGCGCAACGAAACAACGGAAAGTCACGGCAGCGCGGAACGCGGCCCAAGACCGCAAGGGGACCGCAGCAGAGGCTGGCGCGAAGCGTACCGCCGCGAAGCAGCAGGCCGACGAAGTGGCTGCCCAGCGTATCAGTGCGGCCGAAGCAGCCACGCGAGAAGGGCAGGCCAAGAGTCGGGCGGGTGAGGAGAATGCCACTAAGGTGGCCGAATCGGACCTTAACGATGCGCAGGCAACACGCAGCGACGCTGCAACCCAGCGCGCACAGGCCGACCAGGTCGAGAATTTAGCCGACGCCGAGACGCAGAAACGCAACGCTGTGCGGGCGAACAGCTCTGACTCCGAAGTGGGGCGGTCGGGCTCGAACCTCCAACCAACGGATTAGCCGATTGTAGGTCTGCACAGTTCGGCTCTTCCCTATCTTCTGGTGTGTCACATGGGTAGCCGCTGCGAGGAGCGGTGCCGCCACGAAACTACCGAGGCGCGTAGCGTGGACCGCCGCGAGCGGGCGGTGCCGTACTCGGTGCCCACGGGGCTGTTGTCGGAGTATCTGCGGCACGGGGCGACGTTAAGCGGGGCCCGGGGCGTTGTTCCTGCGGGAGTCGCGCCGCAACACGGCGACCCGGTGACGTTGTGGACTTGGTCGAAGATGGTGCGGCGAATTGTGTTGGCAGCTAACCTTGTCGGTTCTCCACTCATACCACGCCGCACCTTGCTCGACCGATCTGGCCCGGATTGGCTGGGAACTACATGCGATCGCCACGTTCGCCGGGCTCCGCAGCAGCGAGTCGACGTTGCGGTTTCGGAGGCCCAACGAATTATGTTGGCAGACGGGGCGATTCAGCGGCTTGTCATCGATGAGGACGAGCAAAACGGGTGCGCGTCACATACTCAAGCCTGTCGCCGCGACGGTGGACCCGACGCCGCGCTCACCAAGGGCTATCTGATGGCGTACAGCATGCTTCGGGCCGTTAGAACGGCGGAGGGGTCAACCGTGCGGGTGCGGCCGCTGGCATTATGGACTGTCGTGGTCTCGCGCTGGCCGACGCTTGGCGACCACCTGCCGCGCGAGAGGCGAGCCTTGTGTGCCAGGCAGTTTCGCGAATTACGTCACCTTTTCTTGCTACTCGAGTTTCGCAGTTTGATCAGTGTGGCTCGTGTGAATTGTGGGGCGTTTGTGACGTGATCGGCGTGTCGCCGTGATCCGGTCGTAAGCATGACGAAGCATCGGCGGGTGTGGATGAAAGTTCAACGCTGATGCGAGGTTCCGCCGATGCTTCCGTCGCCGACCTTACCCGCTACCTGGCGCGGTCTGTTGGAGATGTTCCGTCCCGCGTTTCGCCGGTCGCGGACGTTCGGGTTGTTCGTGCTGCTGGCTACCGGGCTGGTCGCGCAGGCCGCGCGACGGACGGTGGTGGGCATGCTGGTGGGCGCCGGGGTGGCTGCGGTGGTGTCGTTTCACGCGTGCTGCCGGTTCTTCTCGCATCACCGCTGGGACGTGGATCGGATCGGGCTGGTGCTGGCCCGACTGATCGTGGATCGGCTGCTGGATGCGGGTGCGCCGATCGTTGTGGTGGTCGACGACACGCTGTTCCGCCGCTGGGGGCCGAAGGTGTTCGGCGCGTTCTGGACCCACGACGGATCCGGGCAGGATCCCGAACGCGCTCGGCCGTGGCAACCGGTGGGTGATCGCCGGGATCCTCGTGCGGCTGCCGTTCTGTGCGCATCCGGTGTGCTTGCCGGTGCTGTTGCGACTCTGGCGCGGCCGGGGCACCGCGTCCCCGGTCCAGTTGGCGCGTGAGCTGATTCTGCTTCTCGCCCAGGAGTTTCCGGACAGGTTTATCCACGCGGTCGGCGACGCGGCCTACCACGGCAGGGCGCTGCTGGTCGAGCGCACCACCGTCACCACCCGGCTGCCGGCCAACGCCGCGCTGTCCGCACCCGCCCCACCTCGCACCGGCAAACGCGGCCGCCCCCGGTTGAAGGGCCACCGGCTCGGCACCCCGGCCGAGATCGCCGCGGCCGCGACCTGGCGGCCGGTCACGGTCTCGCGCTACGGCCGCCGCGACACCGTCGAGATCACCGTCATCGATTCGATCTGGTACGGCGCGTTCGGCAACACCGAAGGCCGCACCGTCCTCGTCCGCGAGCCCGGTAGTGAAAAGGTCATGGCGATCTTCACCACCGACACCACCAGTGACACCGAGACCGTGGTCGCCCGCTACGCCGACCGCTGGCCGATCGAGGTCGCCATCGCCGGCGGCAAACAACTGCTCGGCATCGGCCAGGCCCGCAACCGGCTGCAGCGCGCGGTGGAGCGCACCGTGCCACTGAGCTTCTGCGTCTACAGCCTCGTCGTGGTCTGGTACACGCTGCACGGCTACCACCCCGACGACCTCACCGGCCGCCGCGCCGATCAGCCCTGGTACTCGCACAAGGACGACATCGCCTTCGAAGACATGCTCGCCAAGCTTCGCAGAAGCCTTGTCGCAGCACGAATTACGGGCGTTGACGCAGCTCAGCCCGATCCCCGTAAATACCGCGACTACGAACTGGCCTGCGCGGCAGTCGCCGCGTAACTGCGAAAGTCGAGTTGCTACCCTCAATCAGTTATTTCCGGTGACGAGGGCCTTACCACCGCGCAGTTACGTTGGCAGCGATCTGATTGGCAATCTTAGCCGAGTCAGCGGGGTTAGCGCTGCACGTGTTGATGTCGATGATGACATTGTTTTTGAGCGCCAGCGCGCGTCCACAGCCCCAGCCGGGGGCACTGGCATTCAGTTCAGTCGCGGTGGTACTCGAGTGTGCCGTTCGCGTTGGAGACCTGGCCGACGGACCACTGCGATCCGCTGCGCGTGTGGGTGTACTGGCGGCAGGCCGGCCACTGCTGGGCGGAGGCATCGAAGAAGGCGCCGGCTTTTTCCACGAGGGGAAATAGCACCACCGCCTGCTTGAGATAGTGCTTGAAGTTATCGCCGTCGTTAAGGCTCTGATCGCGTTCGGCGCTGAAACCGCTGTTGAGATAGTCCGGGGCCTCCGCCGCCCCGTCGATGGCGAGGCACTCCTGAGGCGCCATGGTGGCGCTGTTGTCAGACATCGAGGTCTGGGCATTGGTGACCGTCATTGCCGTCGCCCCGATGGCGACGTTCACCTGGTCGGGGCTGAGCAGCAACTCAGCCAGCCCACGCTCAACAAGAGGACGCGGAATCATCGATCGGGTGGTCGTCGTCGACCCGGCAAGACCTTTTGTGCTGCCGCACCCGGCGACCAGCACGCAGATCACCGCGACACCAAGCGCGGCCGTTGGTTGGCGCATGTGTTCCTCCCCATTGCGGCCGTGCCCAACCGATCAGCGCGGCGCGATGTCCCCCACGACGCGGCGCGTGAATACCAATGGTGCAGTGGTGCCGCCGACGCCGATGTGAAATTGACGGTGTTTCTTGATAACGATGAAAATCCGAGTCGGCCCCGATGGGCTGAACACCCACGTCGACGAATACTTCGATCGCGTGCTGGATCCCCTTCACAAACAGGAACCCTCCCGGAGGTGACATGTCTACCGTCACAGAACTTCTCAAGAATCCTGAATCGGTCGGGGTCTGGACGCTGGATTCTGACCAGTCGACGATCACATTCAACAACAAGACGATGTGGGGCGCGATGAAGGTCAACGGCGTCTTCACCGAATTCAGCGGCGACGGCCAAATCACCAACAGCGGAACATTATTCGGCCGAGTCGATATCAAGGCCGCGTCGCTGAACACCAAACTGGGCAAACGCGACGAGGATCTGCGGTCGCCCACGTTTCTGGATGTGGATAACTACCCCGATATCAGCGTGGTCGTCACCGGCGTCGAACCTGGTCCAGATGAGACCCTCAAGCTGCGGGCTGATCTCACCGTCAAGGGCGCCACGGCACCAATGCCGATGCGGGCCAGGGTGGCGGTGCGCGACGACGGCGCGGTGCGGCTCAGCACTCAGACCACGGTGAACCGCAAGAAGTGGGGCGTGACAGGAAACATGCTCGGCATGGTCGGCGACAAGACGACGCTGTCGACCTCCCTTGTGTTCCGGCACACCGCAGGATAGCCGTAGCATCTGCCCCCGGGGTCCGCGGCGGATCGGGCGGGCGCGGCGGCCACGCAGGCAGTGCCCGGCGGCACCGCGGGCGAGGTCGATCAGGAGACCGGCGAGGGCGGTGTTGTCTACGGCGTGACCGTCGCCAGACCCGACGGGACGGCGGTGGAGGTTCGGCTGGACAAGGACTTCCACGTGCTGGACACGCAGCCGGCCGGTCATTACCACGACAACGACAGCGACGACGAATGACGGCGCTGTCGAAGGGTAAATTCGATGATGATGCTCAATGGTTTGGCTGCGTGGACCGGTTTCCTGTGCGCACTGGTCGGACTTGTCGCGCTAGCGCTGGCGTTGTTCGCCGCCGGATCGGGCCACCCGGGGTGGGCGATGGTCGCCGCCGCGGTGCTGCTGGGCAGTCTCGGGGTCGGCGTCGGTTTCGTCGCCACTGTCGTGCACTACGATCACCGACACCACAACCGCACCCCGCGCCTGTTCTAGCGGTGTGAAGCAGGTGCCGTCTCGGGCGGATTCGTGGCCGAGCACATCGCAAACCCATGGACAGGGCCGTCGGTGATCGGTCAGAACGCTGCATTCTCGGGCCACCCGCCGTTGGCGGCCTGGCTGGTGGCGAGTCGGCCGGCACGGTGTGAATCGTGCCGGCGTTCCGCTGAGCGCAGCCCCGCTTTGCTCTTCACCAGCACGTAGGGGAGTTGTCGAACCGTCGCATGGTCGGCTTATGGGTTGCGCGATATTCGTCGCCAGCATGCGCCACCGCAGCATCGACCGACGTTGGGCGGGCCGTGCAGGAAAGGATGTGTTTCGCTTTCGGCCGTTATTCGGTCGCCGAAGGTTCGTTGAACGACGACCGTCACGCGCCGTGGCTACGCAAGTGCCACCGCCGGTGCGCAATTCGTCACAGTGACACGTTGGTAGGAAAGAGCAGACATGGCCCGCGGCAACGTAGTTCCCGTCACCACATCAACCGCCGAATAGACGCTTTCCCGGCCATACGAATGAGAAATCAACTCGAGGGCGTGGATGCGGTGGGTGCGGTGCTGGGCGGAGGCGGCGACCCGCTCGCCCGGCACGCAGGGTGGTGTTAGGGGGCGAGCGGTTCCTTCTTGCACTCGTTGCAGTCGCTGGAAGGCACTGTGGTGACGGTTATTTGGCGCCATCTCAGCTCTACCTCTAAGCGCAGCAGAATGCGCGGGTCGGCGAGCGCCATGTCTTGTCGATGTCCGGCATCATCATGCACGACTTCGACGCCGGCATCGCAATCCCACAGCGCCAGCGACTCGCCGCTGTTGTAGCCCGAGCGGTAATGAATGCCGGTGGTTTCGGGCCCTGCGGGTTGATCTTCGTAGATAGCGCGTGCCCACTGCTGGTCAAGGAGCGGGCCTCGTTGCCGTCGCTGAGGGCCGGCAGTGCGCCGATCGCCATGGCCGCGCCTTCTGCTGCCAGGTCGTACATAACCAGTTTCGTCGTTGGGGCGATGATGGCGACCCGGTAGTTGGGGCAGATGGCGGCGATGCCCGCATCGCCGAATACTTCACATGCCGAGGTTGCCAGGTCCTCACCGACGTAGAGGATTCGTCGGCCGGTCGTGTCGATGACCGGGGGGTCGGCGGGGTGGTGGTGGTCGAACCGCGCGGCGGGCCCGTACTGCCGGAAGGTAACGCCGTCGGGTGTGTACTTGCCTTGGTGGTAGACGCGACACCACCACCACCACCGCGCAGAGGCCTGCGGTGGGTTCCACCACCAGACCGTTTTGTCTCCTGTCTTGGGGAGCGGCTGTGAGGGGGGTCCGAGCGCTCTTACCATCCGGCCGCGGTCAGTGTGCGCGCGACCTTGATGACCGACTCGCTGCCGTGGGCGATTGTTTCCTCGCGCGGGGTGCGCCCGTCGAATTCTGGGTGAGGTCGCATGATCCATCGCGAGAGGCTCACCGGTCCTCCCGGGAAGGCCGCTTGTAGGACGTCGAGATCGGGTAGAGAGCCGGTGGTGTTGTCTGGGTCGAATTGCCAACGGGGAAGGCGCCATTCACGGCCGACCTTGATACCGACCAGCTTTCGCGATTCGAGTTTGTCGGTGACGCTCTGTGGGCTGATTCCTAGCAATTCGGCGGCTGCGTCTCTGCTTATGCTGTTCGCGGCCAGTTCGCGCCAGCTTGCCCCAGGCCCGCCGCACGTCGGCCACGCTCGTGGCGGCCGTGGCCGATGGTGTGGGCCAACGCGCCACCCAGTCGAGCCAGATGGCTGCACGCGCGCCACCAGAGTCTGCTGAAGCATGAACTCGCTGACCAGCGATCTGCCACGCGGTGACACCGGGGCTGCGCCACGGCAGGTGTCGCGCGATGTCATACCCGCCAGCAGTTCGGCGGCACTAACCGTCATCGCACTTCGCCAGTCGGGGCACAATATCCACCATGCCGAACTCGACTCCTGTAACCGCCTGGAGAGCACTCAAGGCGGGTAACGAGCGATTCGTCGCCGGCAAGCCGCAGCATCCCAGCCAGGGCATCGAGCACCGGGCCAGCCTGGCCGCCGCGCAGACACCCAACGCCGTGGTGTTCGGCTGCGCCGACAGCCGGGTCGCGGCCGAGATCATCTTCGATCAGGGACTGGGCGACATGACCGTGGTGCGCACCGCCGGGCATATCACGGGCCCGGCGGTACTGGGCTCGATCGAGTACGCCGTCACGGTGCTCAACGTGCCGCTGATCGTGGTGCTCGGCCACGACAGCTGCGGCGCGGTGAAGGCCACCCTGTCGGCGCTCGACGACGGCGTGGTGCCCGGCGGGTATGTGCGCGACGTTGTGGAACGGGTGACCCCGTCCATTTTGTTGGGCCGCCGCGACGGTCTGACCCGCGTCGACGAGTTCGAAGCCCGGCATGTCAGCGAGACCGCCGCGCAAATCCGCAGCCGATCAACCGCGGTCGCCGAGCGGCTGGACGCGGGGACGTTGGCGATCGCCGGTGTCACCTACCAACTGGCCGACGGACGCGTGATACTGCGCGATTATCTGGGTGATATCGGAGAGGGCTCTAGATCTTCTCCGGATAGCGCGAAGTCCGGCTCACCCACCGTCCGGAAGGCTGCCGGGCCCAGTGCCTGAAGCCCACATGCAACAGGCTCCGATCCACCTACAGAAGGTCACCAATCTACGAAGTCCCGGCCGTTTATCGGCGCCGTCGCGTTCAAACCCGTAGGCCCAAATAGGGCCAAACCGCCGCCGAACTCCCCAAGGAGAACCTGATGACCAAGTTCGTGTTCGACTTCACCGAGGGCGACAAGGACCAGAAGGACCTGCTGGGTGGTAAGGGCGCGAACCTGGCTGAGATGACCAAGCTGGGGTTGCCGGTGCCGCCCGGGTTCACCATCACGACGGAGGCTTGCCGGGAGTATCTGTCGCGGGGCAGCGAGCCCGGTGAGCTGCGAGTGCAGGTCACGATGGCATTGCGGCAGTTGGAGGACAACATCGGTCGCCGGCTCGGTGATCGCCATGATCCGCTGCTGGTGAGTGTTCGTTCCGGTGCGGCGTTTTCGATGCCCGGAATGATGGAGACGGTGCTGAATATCGGGCTTAACGACGCCAGCGTGAAAGGGCTTGCCGAGGAATCCGGGGATGAGCGCTTCGCCTGGGATTCCTACCGGCGGTTGGTGCAGATGTTCGGCAAGACGGTGTTGGAAATGCCCGGCGAGGTGTTCTCCGATGTGCTTGACAAGGCGAAGTCGACCAAGGGTGTGTCCAGCGATGTCGACCTCGATGTTGATGATCTGAAGTTGTTGGTCACCACGTTCAAGGACGCGGTGCGGGAGCACTCCGGTCAGGAGTTCCCGCAGCACCCGCGGGAGCAGCTGGACATGGCGATCAACGCTGTCTTCGACTCCTGGAACACCGACCGGGCGCGGTTGTATCGGCGGCGGGAACGGATCCCGCAGAACCTGGGTACCGCGGTGAACATCTGCACCATGGTGTTCGGCAACCTGGGCGAGTCCAGCGGCACCGGCGTTGCCTTCACCCGTGACCCGGCGTCCGGGCGCCCCGGCGCGTACGGGGACTACCTATCCAATGCGCAGGGCGAGGATGTCGTTGCCGGGATCCGGAACACCCTGTCGTTGGACGATCTCAAGGCGTTGGACCCGTCGTCGCACAAGCAGCTGATGAAGGTGATGCGCCGGCTGGAGACGCACTACCGGGACCTGTGCGATATCGAGTTCACCATCGAGCGCGGCAAGTTGTGGATGCTGCAGACCCGGGTCGGGAAGCGCACCGCCGCGGCGGCGTTCCGGATCGCTGGCCAGTTGGTCGACGAGAACCTGATCACGATGGACGAGGCGCTGTCCCGGGTCTCCGGTTCGCAACTGGCGTTGCTGATGTTCCCGCAGTTCGACCGGTCGGCCCCCCGCGAGCTGCTGACCAAGGGGATGGCCGCCTCGCCGGGCGCGGCAGTGGGCCGCGCGGTGTTCGATTCGCCTACCGCCAAGGCGTGGGCCGAACGCGGCGAGCAGGTCGTGCTGGTCCGCAAGGAAACCAACCCCGATGACCTCGAGGGCATAATCGCGGCCGACGGGATCCTGACCGCGCGCGGTGGGAAGACCTCGCACGCGGCCGTCGTTGCCCGCGGCATGGGCAAGACCTGCGTTTGTGGTGCTGAGGCGCTCGATGTCGACGCTTCGACTCGCACCGCGCGGGTCGGCACGGTGCTGATCCAGGAGGGCGATGAGATCAGCATCGACGGGTCGACCGGCGAGATCTTCCTCGGGGCGATGCCCGTCGTGCCGTCTCCGGTGGAGATCTACATCGAGTCCGGTCTCGCGGCAGCCCTGGATGGGGCGGACGACGAGACCACCGCGCTGGTCCAGGCGGTCGAGCGGTTGCTGACCCATGCCGACAGTCGCCGGCGCCTGGCGATCCGTGCCAACGCGGACACCGCCGAGGACGCGGGGCGGGCGAGATCCCTTGGTGCGCAGGGCATCGGCCTGTGCCGCACGGAGCACATGTTCCTCGGCGATCGCCGGGTGTTGATCGAGCGGGTGATCCTGGCCGGTACCACCGAGGAACGCGACGACGCGGAGGCTGCGTTGTTGCCCCTGCAGCGCCAGGACTTCACGGAATTGCTCGACGCGATGGACGGGCTGCCGGTGAATATCCGGCTGCTGGACCCGCCGCTGCACGAGTTCTTGCCGGATCGCACCGAACTCGCGGTCAAGGTCGCCCTGGCCGAGGCCAGGGGTGAGACCGGCGAGCAGGTGGATGCTGACCGCAAGCTTTTGGCCGCGGTGGAGAGGCTGCACGAATCGAACCCGATGCTGGGGTTGCGCGGGGTGCGCCTTGGGCTGCTGACCCCCGGCCTGTACGCGTTGCAGGTCCGCGCCATCGGCGAGGCTGCCAGCGACCAGATCGCCGCGGGCAAGGACCCGAAGGTCGAGATCATGGTCCCGTTGGTGGGTTCGGTGATGGAGCTGCACCTGGTCCGGGATGAAACCGAGCGGATCCTCGCCGACGTTGCCGCCGAAAAGGGGGTCACGCTGACGATCCCCATCGGCACGATGATCGAGTTGCCGCGCGCCGCGCTGACCGCGCACCGGATCGCGGACGCCGCGGACTTCTTCTCCTTCGGCACCAACGACTTGACCCAGACAACGTGGGGGTTCTCCCGCGACGACGTCGAATCCACGGTGTTCGCCGCCTACCTGGACAAGGGTGTCTTCACCGTTTCCCCGTTCGAGACCATCGACGGCGATGGCGTGGGGCGGCTCGTGGAGATCGCGGCCGAGGAGGGTCGTAAGACCAAGCCCGGTCTGAAGCTCGGGGTCTGCGGTGAGCACGGGGGTGACCCCGAATCCATTCACTTCTTCCACCAGACCGGGTTGGACTACGTGTCCTGCTCCCCGTTCCGGATACCGGTCGCCCGCCTGGAAGCCGGCCGGGCCGCCGTCAACTAAGGACGCGTTAAAGAATAACGTTTACTTTTGATCTGCGGGCTGTCATGCTCGTGGTATGGCTGGAGCCGTGTGCTCGGAGGGGTCGCTGGCCGCGAAATTGGCTGCGGTGCTGCCGCATCTGGACGAGCGGCAACGGCGGCTGGTGATGGGCGCCGAGGCGCGCGCGCTGGGGCACTGTCAAGTTGGCGCGTTGCCTGGTCGCTGCCAAGATCGGTGGTCGTGACCGCTGCATCGTCGTCGTACAAGGGACACCGGTACCCGCCGGAGATCATCGCCCACTGCGTGTGGCTCTATCACCGGTTCCCGCTGAGCTTTCGCGAGGTCGAGGAGATGATGCTTGCGCGTGGTGTCGTGGTCAGCTACGAGACGATCCGGGCCTGGTGCGCGAAGTTCGGGCAGGCCTACGCCAACCAGCTGCGCCGGCGGCGCCCCCGCCCCGGCGACAAATGGCATCTCGATGAAGTCTTCATCCGGATCAACGGCACGATCCACTACCTGTGGCGTGCGGTCGACCAGCACGGCAACGTGCTCGACATCCTGGTCCAGTCACGCCGAAACGCGTTGGCCGCCAGGAAGTTCTTCCGCAAACTGCTCAAGGGACTGCGGTACGTGCCGCGGGTGTTGGTGACCGACAAGCTTGCCAGCTACGGGCCCGCTTACCGCGTGGTGATGCCCTCGGTGCAACACCGGCAATCGAAGTATCTGAACAATCGAGCCGAGAACTCCCATCAACCGACCCGGCAACGCGAGCGGGCGATGAAACGGTTCACCTCGCCCGGGCACGCGCAACGGTTCCTGTCTGCGTTCAGCGGCATCTCGCCACATTTCCGTCCCCGTCGGCATCTGCTGTCGGCGGCCGACTACCGACAAGTGATGGCCGACCGCTTCACCGTCTGGAACGAGATCACCGCGGTGGCCACGACCGCCGCCTGAACGTGAACTGGGACAGGGCGTTCCACCAGAACCTACGCACAACACGCAAACGATAGACCCGAATCACCAAGCCCACCAATTAACTTGACAGTGCCGGTGATCGGGGCATGCTCACTTCCGCGCGCATCCGCGACGAGCTGCGCCCCGGCGGGCTGGACTGGATTACCGGCCGCCACCGCGCGATGCTCCAGATCGTCTGGGCGACGTCGCGCCGTCCCGTGGCAGCAAACACATTGTGCGGCAACGACTTTCACGTGCTGCAACCCTCCGCAAGGCGGACAAACCGTCCGACCAGGGAGTTGACATCTCCCGCAACGGCCGCACCCTCTGTTCGGCAGCCCAGTTTTTCGCGCCGGCGGAATTTGGCGACAAGCCGCTGACCAGGACAAACGCGATGCGGCGCGCTCGAGCACGACCCGGCCTAGCGGTCGCGGTGACCAGCGTAGGCTTCGGGCGCGTGGCACAGCTCCGCTTCGACGAGGGCATGGTCGACTTCCTGGAAGTCGTCAATCACCGACGCGATATCGTGCGCCGCCGGCGTCTGGTCCACGAGGCGCTCGCGGCCCAACCCGGCGAGCGCGTGCTTGACGTGGGCTGCGGCCCCGGTTTCTTCGTCGCCGAGCTGCTCGATGCGGTCGGCACGGAGGGCTGGGTCACAGGCGTGGACATGGAACCGACGATGCTGGCCGTCGCCGCCAAGCGCGCCGAGGGCCACGACAATGTCGCGTTCTACGAAGCCCAGGCCACATCGCTGCCGGTGCCCGACGGCATGTTCGACGCGGCCGTCTCCGTGCAGGTCCTCGAGTATGTACAGGACGTCTCGGCAGCGTTAGCCGAGATACACCGCGCGCTGCGTCCCGGCGGCCGCGTCGTCGTCTGGGACATCGACTGGGCGACGGTCTCGTGGCACACCGCCGATCACGGGCGAATGCGCCGGATGCTCGACGCCTGGGACCGGCACTTGACCCATCCTTCGCTACCGCAGACGCTCGCGCGGCGGCTTCGCGCCGCGGGCTTTGCGGACGTGACCATGCACGGGCACACGTTCGCTACCAACGCACTCGACCCGGAGGCCCACGCCGGCGCTATTACCCCTTTAATCGTCCAGTACGCCGTCGAGCAGGGCAGTGTGGACTCCGCCGAAGCCGCCGCGTGGAAGGCCGAACAGGACCAATTGGCCGCCCATGGCGAGTTCTACTTCGCGTGTATCCAGCTCTGCTTCGGTGCCCGAAAGCCCGGCTAACGGCGCACGACGACGACAACCTGGCGTGGGGCGGGCGGCGGCGTTCGCGTTGATACGCAAGGTGGCCGGCCGCTGCCTGGTTTCGTCGCGCTGATGGGAGTGCCGCACCGCGCCGACCGGCCCCGGGCCAGTGCTGATGGCGACCAAACGATTTTGCTTGCGACAGACTCGTTTGGCCCTCAACGTCATGGACGTGAGCGCAGCGTTCAGCCTGCCGCGACGGTGATGACTTCCCCGTTGGGCCGTTGCGGCTGCCCGGTGTGGCGGTTCATCGGCAAGGGCAACGGTTCCAGGGGATGACGGCGGATGTCGAGAGTTTGGTAGCCCACCAGTATCACCAACCCGGCGATGAGCACCGCGGAGGCGCCGGCGTTACCCCACTCCAGTCCGCCGTGATCGCGGCTCTTGCTCAGGATGTTGCCCACCACAGCGCCCCAGGGGCGGGTCAGGATGAAGGCGATCCAGAACAGCAGCATGGCGTTGATATTGGTGAAGTAGTGCGCGGCCAACAGCACCAGCATAGCCGCCGTGAGCACCAGCGCAGCGGGTCGCAGTCCCAGGCCCAGCCCGCCCGCCAGGTAGTCGCGGGTGGACGTGCCAAGGCTGTTGGAGAAGACGACGGCGATCCAGAACAGCACTTCGCCGGTGAGGGTGGCGACGTTCTCGACGTTGAGGGTCTGGCCGCTGCGCCACCAGATCAGCAGCCCCACAGCCAGCCCACTGCCCAGGATCAGCGCGCCGGTGGCCTGCCCCAGGCCGGACGTGTAGTTGATGAAGTCCGAGATCGTGGTGCCGGCGGTGCTGGTGAGGACCACCACGGTCCAGAACAGAGCCGGGTGAAAACGGCTGGCGCGCAACTGGATTGTCACGGCGACGAGGAAGATGGCGATTAGCAGCACCGCGGCGTGAAGGGTGCCCAGCCCCAGTGTCTGGGACAAGTAATCACCGGCCGTCTCACCCAGTGTGGTGGCCAGGATTTTGATCGCCCAGAACAGTGCGGTGATGTGAGGCAGCTTGCGCAACACGTACTGGCCGGCAGTCAGGGGCATAGCCGAACCCTCGCATAGGGCGCCGCGCCGAGCACGCCGCCACAGTGAGATGGCAGCCAACGCGCAGGTAGTGTCATCAGCCCGCGATCGGTCTACACCCGCCCGGCACTGTGCTAGAGATCTTGAGCACCCGTGCAGGCGATTAGGGCTGGGGCGGTGTAGCCAACGGAAATTGCCGCTAAACATCAGGTCAGCACCACGCTTCGTGCGGAGGCCAAGGTCGCAAATAGTCTCGGCTGTGGCCGCGTACCGCCGGCCACCCTTCTCGGCGGCACCAAACACTGAAATTCGCGACGCACGACCCTCCACGCCGGCGTGTTGCTCCGAGAGCTTGCGCCTGTCACGTGACGATTGCCGAACGGGCTGTGCCGCGACGGATGCGCGGACGTAAAGCCTGGTCAGGTTGGCATTACGCGGCCCATGAAGAAATGACACGAATATCAGGCAAACCGCAGATGACACCGTGTGAGACAACCCGCATCACGGCTGGTCAGGCCGCGGCGCGACACGGGATTTGAGAAGCTACACGTTGGCAGCAGACGACGCCGCCAGCAGCCGCGGTCCGCCGACTAGGTATGAGTGTCTCGAAACCCGATCTCGAGAACCCGGCTGAATTTACTTGCAGCAGTTGGGGTCCAGCACTGCGTAGAGCGCGCCGACGGCGTCGGGGGTTGGTCGGGGGTAGACGTGCATCCCCGGCGGTCGGATTCGACGAACCAGCACGACGAAGTTGAGCCAATGGTGGCGGACTGTGGACTCGCTCAGCCCGAGCACCGCCGCGAGTTCGCCGCTGTTCTCCGCTCCTGTCGAGGAACTAAAGAGCAACGACATAATCTTCACCCTCAGCGGGTCCGCGAGCGCCTTCAGGCGCAGGTTGTTCGGGGACGCGGAGCGGGCAGCTCAGGTGGGTTCGTACTCCCGCAACACGGGTGAACCGTTGTGATCCTTGGGGATCGGAATGTAGCTGTGGTGCGTCGTGGGGTCCAGAGCCAGTGAATGCGCCCCATCCGCCAGATAGGCCGAGCCCCGCACGGTCAGGTGGCCGTGGTCGTGATCGAATATGCTGACCCAGCCGCTTTCGGCAGCGACATACACACGGTTAGTGCCAGGATCGTATGCCAACACGTCGGGCGTTTCGCCGACTCCATGATGGTCAATCACGTTTCGGTTGGCCAGGTCAACTGTGACCATGGTGGCGTTGGCTTCACAGCCGACGAACATCACCTGGTCGACGATGTCGAGAGCCTGACCGTGCGGGTGGTCGCAGCCGGGTGTGGGAATCGCGTTCTGTCACAGTGAAACTGACAGGGTCTAGGACGGCCAGGTCGTTACGGCCTTGCACCGCGACCACCATCTGGTCGAGGAACGTGTCGTAGACGACGTTTCCCACCTGACCGCCCAGCGGGATGGTTGCACGAACTTCGCCGGTTTCGGCGTCGATCACTGTTTCGGTGCCCGCACTCTCATTGGTCGTCCATACTGTGCGCCGGATGGGGTCGTAGGCCAGTCCGTCGGGATAGGTGTCGGTCGGCGCGCGGAACACAACCTGGCCGGAGTCTTCGTCGATGGCGACCAGTTGGTTGGTTCCGGTGGCGGTCGCGTAGACCCGATGCTTATCGGGAACAACGATCACCCCGTGTACGTCGGGCAAATTGGGCAGCGTCCGCACGACGGCGTGTGCACGCACGTCAACGTCGATGAGTTCACCCGCACCCATGTGGGCGATGAATAGCCGCCCTCGTTCGGCATCCAGCGCGGTGTAGTCGAACCGGACTGGACCACCAGTGAGCGGGGTCTCAGACACCTGTCGCAGCGGTGATTCACCCGACTGCGTTGATGTCGAGCATCCTGCCAGAGCTGCGGTCACCGCCACGCCGGCCTGCAGCCACACCCGCCATCGCACCGCTCTCACCCTTCGCCGGGTCGTAACCGCAGTTTCAAAGCTACGCCGATGTGCCCGGCCCGAACCTGCGCCGACGTATTCCCCGAACGGCCAGCGCCGTCTCTCTCTTCCGGAATCTCCAACCCTGCGTGCACGATCGACCGCATGCAAGAACGAATCATCGCCTACGGTGCCGCGCCGCGGGCTACCTGCTCGCACGCCACGACACTCCTCCTCGACAGCTACCTGTACTGACACCCATGCTTTCCGGCCAACCCGTCCTGAGTCCGACATTGATCATCGTGTGCGTGATCATGGTGATCACCGCTGGGCTGATCTATTGGGTGACAGCACTCGGCTCGCCGTTGACCGTCCCGTGGGCTGCGATTCGCGCTGCGGTGCAACTGGCCGCCGTCGCAGGTGTGCTGGCCGCCGCACTGACCCGGTTGTGGTCATCGACCCTCGTCCTGGCAGTGATGTTCGTCGTGGCCAGCGTGACCGCCGCTCGGCGCAGCCAGGCCAGCCGTGGCTCTGCCCTGCTGACGGTGTCACTGACACTGGGCTTGGTCGCCGTGCTACCGCTGCTGTTGCTGTCCGGCGTCGTACCGCTGACCGGCGTGGCAGTCGTACCCATCGTTGCCATCGTGCTCGGGAACACTATGACCGCCGTTGCGGTGGCCGCCCGGTTGGCGCTGGACACCCTGAAGCTGCGTGCTGGCGAGGTCGAAGCGGCGCTCAGCCTCGGTATGAGTGAACGTGATTCACGCATGGAGATCATCGGGGAATCGGCGACCAATGCGCTACTGCCGAACCTCGATTCCACCCGGACCGTCGGCCTCGTCACGCTGCCGGGAGCCTTCGTCGGCGTGCTGCTCAGCACCGGATCCGCCACCCAGGCAGGTGCCGTGCAGATCCTCGTCCTGATAGCACTGCTGCTCTCTCAGACCTGCGGTGTCGCCGCAACCATCGAGCTGGTCGCACGCGGCATCATCACGCGTGATCCGCGCCCGCTCAGTGGTAGCCAGGTAGTAAGAGCAAGGGCCGGATGGGTCCGTGACCGGGTCCGTTTCGGGCGCACGCGCTGATGCGGTCGGAACCCGAATCTCCGGTGAGCACCACCACGGATTGAAGTCGCTGCCGATGATCTGCCGGGCATGGCTTTCGTTGTGACGGCAACGTGTGACGCGTTACTGGTCAAGGGATTCTGATGCATGATCGGCGGTATACCCGCATCTCAGAAGCGCGAGAATGGCGGGAGAGTGCCGTCTGATCAGTCGTGCGACCGGAGGAGGATGTCCTGTGCAACGGTGCAGTTATCGGCGCTGGCGATAAATCCAAAGGGCGTGCGGCACAACCTGTTAAACGAATATGGCGTACCGGTGACCCGCCGTATTCGATCCTCGCCGTATTCGTTGGCGTTCATACCGGCCCGGCCGGAGACCAGCTTCGACGTGACCGATTCGCGGACCGGCCCGAAACACGAAAGGGGCATCGACCATGTTGTCGTGGGGTGTCATTCTCTATGGGGCCGCGCTGTCGATGGTCGTCGGCATCGCTCTCGTCTTTGTGGTTGGGAGGGAACGCCGGCCAGCCGTTCTCACGACGGTGGTGGCCGGGACCCTGGTGGCGATCTTCACGTCGGATCTGTCGGCGTGTCGATTCGGGCGTTGCCTCGGTGCCTGGACGAAGACGTTCACCGACCGACGTCTCTGCGCAGCCATTGTCGACCAACGTATCCTCGGCGGCAACATTATTGAAACCGGAAGCGACAGCTGCCGCCTGGCCCATAGCAGGGCGCGGAAAGCACGGCCGGCCCGGTAAACACGCTGACACCCAACCTATTTCGATAGTTCTGCCGCCACACCTGTCACACCCGTCCGCAGGCAGCTCCTACCACGTGGACGCAGAAGTCAGGCTGTGGCGGGGGCATTGTCAAGTTGTTGACCTGGTGTGGTGCTGCCAGGATTGGTCGTTTGTGGCGATTGCGGCGAGGTACAAGGGCTACCGGTATCCGATCGAGGTCATCGGGCAGGCGGTGTGGCTGTATCACCGTTTCACGCTGAGCCTGCGCGACGTCGAGGAACTGATGCTCGCCCGCGGCGTCGTGGTCACCTACGAGACGATCCGGTCCTGGTGTGCCAAGTTCGGGCCGGACTACGCCGCCCAGTTACGTCGTTGGCGACCCCGCCCCGGCGACAAATGGCACCTCGACGAGGTTTTCGTGAAGATCAACGGCACCACTCATTATCTGTGGCGCGCGGTCGACCAGCACGGCGACGTGCTCGACATCTTGGTGCAGTCGCGCCGTAACGCGGTGGCGGCTAAACGGTTTTTCCGCAAGCTGCTCAAGGGCCTGCGCTACGTGCCGCGCGTGCTGGTGACCGACAAGCTGGCCAGCTATCAGGTCGCTGCACCGCGAGGTTTTGCCGTCGGTGACCCATCGCCGCTCGAAGTACCTCAACAATCGGGTCGAGAACTCCCATCAGCCGACCAGGGTCCGGGAACGGGTGATGAAACGATTCGCCTCACCTGGGCAGGCCCAACGGTTCCTGTTTGCGTTCAGCCACATCCGACAGCACTTTCGTCCCCGTCGTCATCTGATCAGCGCACCCCAATGGCGAACCGAGATGACCAACCGCTTCGCGGTCTGGGATGAGATCACAGTCGCCGCAGCGGCATGAAAGACACAGTCAGCCACTACGTTCCGCCGCACAGTCCACTCACATCGACTGAGCCACAAGTATTCTCAAATAACTTGACGATGCCCACACGAGACGGGTGCGCCTATTTGACGTACCCGATCGGAACGACTGTCGGTGTCTCCGGCAGCTTTTCGCTGATGTACTGCGACCGGATGCCGTCGATGTAACGCCGGCAGCGCTGGGTGAGACCGTCGGCGGTCTGCATCCGGCCCTTGGTGACGAGGACGCCGAGATCGGCTCCCTTGAAGCGGTAGTCGCCCGGTCCGTAGACGCGCAGGAAGAAGCACTCGTCCTCGTGTGTGAGGTCGTGCCAGTCGTTGGCTACCCTGACGAACCGCAGCGATCCGTCGTCCTCGAGGTGCCAGGTACCGGTGCGCGGCGCTTCCAGGAGCCGCTCGACGGAGTCCACCGTTTCCTTCACGATCAGCTGCGACCACACGTCGACAGCTGCGAGCTCGCGCCAGCGCTCGTTGATCTCGTCGATGTCCACCTCGTAGTCGACATCCATGAACTCCAGGAGGTGGAACAGAAACAGCGGGATGTCGGCGTAGGCCCCGGCGGTCACGTTGGTCATCGACGACGCCCCCGAGATCCGCGGGTTGAGCTCGCCCAGGTAGACCTGGTCGGAGTCGAGGTCGACGAGCACATCGACCTCGAAGAAGCCCCTATAGCCCTTCCGCCGCAGCCGGTCTCCGAGCCGGCGGACGTGCTCGATCGCGACGGCCCGGTGCTCCTCGCTCAGCGCCTCCGGGAATAGGTCGTTGCCGCACCAGCCACCCTGGTACGGCGTGAGTTCGGGATAGCCGGTCAGAGTGGTCATGAACGGCCCCACGACGGTGTCGTGGCGGGTGTTGACGGCTTCCACGGCCGCGGCCCGGTTGTTGATCCGTTTCATGACCTTGAGCTCCTCGCCGACCATGTGCTCGGCGTTGCGCCGCCAGTCGCGCTCCTCCTTGATGAAGAAGGTCGTCTTGCCCGAGTCGCCGTACGCTGTCTGCACGACCAGGTCGGAGCCCAGACCCGCGTCGGCGGCGAGCTTGGCCAGCTCGGCATGGCTCTCGGCCCGTCCGATGACATTGGGCACCGAAGGCGCCCCCGCGTCCTCGCCGAGCCGAGTCGTCACGATCTTGGAGTCCAGGTGCCGTCGCAGCGCGTCCGGCGGGAGGATCAGGTCGTAGCCCAGTTCCTCGCAGATCTGCTCGGTCTCCTCGTCGAAGAACACCATCGCGATCATCGGCGCTAGGCCTGAGGACGCCACCCGAGACGCGACGTGGGCCTGCACCTCGGGATCCCGCAGGAGGTAGTTGTTGATCTGCTCGCTGCTCTCGAACTCGACGAACGGCTTGTTCTTCGGCGTGAACACCAGCGGATGGGCGCCGTCCCAGGAGTCGTAGTAGACGAGGTAGCCGAAGTTGCGGACCCAACGGTCGATGCCGAGCAGGTTGAATGCAGTCGGTCCCACGAAGAACATCGGGCGGACGTTGGTCCGGAAGAAGCTGCGGATCTCCGAGATCGTCCGCAGCGGTCGGCGCGCAACGGAAACGTCGCTCCGGGCGTCGTTCACGACTGCCTCCCCGGCGTATCGTCGCATAGTCACCAACGGTCGTCCATGCTCGGCGACAGGCCGGGGCTCGCCGGCCCGACCCGGCAGGTCACCCGTGTCGGCCGTCGGGGTCGCGGGTCTGGAAAGGGCGGTCGGCCATGGCACAACACCCGCTGGAACCACTGAGTGCGGACGAGTTCCGACGCACCACCGAGATCCTGCGCCGCGAGGGGCATGTCACCGAAACCTTCCGCTTCGCGTCGATCGAACTGATGGAACCGGCCAAGCAGGAGGTGCTGGCCTGGCGCGCCGGTGACGCGCTGCCCGGCACTCGTTCGCGGTGGTGTGGAACCGCGCCGACAACAAGACCTACGAAGCGACGGTCGACCTGACCGGCGATGCCGTCCTCTCGTTCTAGCCGTCGCGAGAGGGGTCATCTCGCCGCCGTGTCCGCTGTGGACTGCAGTTCGACTCGTCAGACGAGGGCACCATGACAACCGCCAGTGTCTTGAAATAGACGACATATGAGGGTCTCAAAACTTCGTGTCGGAGGTGGCACAGCGATATGGCGGACATCGTTGACCAGCAGTGACACGATACTGACGTGGACCCCAGCGGGGATGGTGGCGGTGGACTGACCGCGACGGGGCTGTTCTGTAGGTCGTGCGGCACCGAACCGCCGCCGAACTCCAAGTTCTGCAACGAATGCGGTGCACCAGTCACGCAGCTCAGCCGATCGGCGGAGTACAAGCAAGTCACGGTGCTGTTCGCCGACGTAGTGCATTCGATGGACATCGCAGCAACCGTCGGTACGGAGCGGCTGCGCGAGATTATGACCGATCTAGTCAACCGTGCGGCAGCGGTGGTTCATCGGTACGGCGGCACGGTCGGCAGTTTCACCGGCGACGGCATCATGGCGGTGTTCGGCGCGCCGGTGGCGTTGGAGGATCACGCTATTCGTGGCTGTCTGGCGGCCCTCGGCGTCCAGGACGAGGCGAAGCGGCTTGCCGTCGACGTCCAAGATCGCGACGGTGTCGAGCTGCAGTTGCGGGTGGGCTTGAACTCGGGTCAGGTCATCGCGGGTGAAATAGGTTCGGGGCCTTTCGGTTACACCACTGTCGGTGAACAGGTGGGGATGGCTCAGCGGATGGAGTCCGTCGCGCCACCGGGTGGGGTGCTGCTCGGTGCGTCGACTGCGCGATTGGTCGATGGCGCAGCGGCTCTCGGCGAGTTGAAGAGCGAAAGTGGCTGTCTGGCACCCGCTTTGCGGGAGTAACTCTATCCGCACGGTGATCCCACTCCGGCCTAGAGGGCGGGATGTGCTCCAAGCGGGTCACGTTCGAGATGTTGATCACCGAAGAAATCAGAAGGAGGCAGGAGACCCCATGACTAAGCTGGTTGGTGCCACTGGCACTGGCGCTACCCCTGATCATCGCCGGATGGGGCAGCAGTAAGGCCGACCCGAGCCACGTCGATCAGCGGTCATACGAGGCCGGATACCACTCGGCGGGACCTGGCCTGGTCAAAGAGGGAATGCCCGCGACCAGTGCGTGCGAACAGGGCCTGGAGGCCGCCTACCTGTTTATATCCGATGACTTTCCGAAGTACGACACCATGTCATTCAAGGGCTTGGAAGGATGGCTGTTCGGTAGGACAATGTCCGTGTGATCAGCGGTGGGAACGCGACGATCTACGTTGCGGACATGGACGCCTCTGCCTTCTACGTTGAGACACTCGGTCTGCGGCTGGAGTTCCGGGCGGGGGATCACTGGGCCACCATCGATGCTGGCAAGGGATTCCAGCTCGGTCTTCACCCGGCCAGCGAGCATCAGCCAGCACCCGGGACTGCAGGTGGTGTCACCATCGGGCTGGCGGTTGATCAGCCCATCGAGCACGTTGTTTCGACGCTCACGGAGCGTGGCGTTGTGTTCCAGGGACCGATCATCGACGAGGGCATGCTCAAATTGGCCTTCTTCACCGACCCTGACGGCAACGCGTTCTACCTCGCGGAGAGCCACTGATAGCGTTGCGTGGCAGTAGGTTTGGGAATGGCATGGATCGACATGCCTGGCGGTCGTGGTGGCGATTGCACAGCAGGCGGGTTGACCCTAGCCCTTGGTTCCTTCCTTCCGCCTGAAATCCGCAACTTCAGACTTCGGAAGGCCAAGGGCCTCCTCATGCAACGACACGCCCTATGAGAGCGAAATCACAACTGCCCCTATAAAGTTGAAGAGCCGTGATGCCGCTCATCGACATCGCCTGCACCAAGACCAAGGACCAGGCGCCGCCCGCGCACCGTCTGATAGGTTGCGAACGGATGCGACCGGCGCGCACCAGGGGCGCGGCGGCGGCGAAGCCCGCCATCATCGCCAACGGAAAGGCCGCCGCGACGGCACCCATCACCGCCACCCCCGCCGGATGGGCAACGGCCAGCTCGGGCAGCACGGGGCCGATCACGCTATACCCGGCCGCGTCCACCGCGCCAACGGCCAACAGCACCGGGTAGGACAGCGACACCGCACCCGGCCGGTGCCCCCATGCCCGCAACGCGAACCCCCACCCGCGCCCGCCCAGCCCGGCGCCTTCGATACCCACGCCGTCACTGCCGAAGGCCATCACCCACGCCATCAACCGAGTATCGCCACACCCCAGCGCGTGCAGTGCCGAATCGTGGGCTGACCAATTTGTTGCACCGAACTGTCGTAGTGCTCAACGACTCCGACGGGCACGCCGACAGACGGAGGCGCACAATTCTGGCGCAGTAGTTCGCCAACCAAGGCCAGGTTGTCATCGAGGTGCCCTTCGATCTACGCCTGCGTCCGGGCGGCGTGATCGACGTCAGCCACGAGATGTCATGTGGCCTGGTGCTGTCAGCGTCTGCGTAGGTCATCCTTGCACCGGGTGTTGTCAGACCCCTCATCGACACCAACGAGTAATCATGGCCGAGCCGGAAATGTCTCCCGCGACGCTGCTCGACGACCTGGCCGCCCTGGACCCGCTCACCCGGCGTGAGGTGGCCTCGGCTATGCGGGGTGTGGCCGAGATGTTCGCCGGGGTGCCCGACGGTCGGGACACCGCCCACCCGGCTGCTGGCCCACTTCCTCGACCCCCAACCGGCCTGCGCCGATCCTGCGTCGGATCAGACCGGTTGGGAAAGCGAACGATTGGACGGCAGCTAGTCGGCGGGTCCGTTCGACTGACCTTCGACGCTCGGAACCCGAAGTACGATGGGTGAGTCCTGATCGCCAGAGGTCTGGCTCGTAGAACCCTTGCCGCCCAAAGGGGCGGCTCGGTACTGGCATTGTCGACACCCGGCGTGAGGACGGGCCGGGCGTGACTTGATAGGAACGTCGTGCGTCGGGGTGCTGAACCGCGCGTTGCGGTGGACAGCCACTGATCACCTGGTGTCTGGCTCTACGACACTCGTGCCGCCCTCGGGCTGGCGATCGTGGACGATGCCGACACCAGGTGTGACGCAACGTCGCGACGTGATCCTTGATACGAGCGTGGAACCGCGACAGGGATGTCCCTTCCCACCCGCCCATTCACCACCGCTCTTTGCTGTTAAGGAGGCCACGAAATGGTTGTTGTTGGCGTCGATGCGCACAAACGCACTCACACCCTTGTTGCCGTCGATGGTGTCGGCCACAAGCTCGGTGAGAAGGTCGTCCTCGCCACGAGCGACGGGCATGCCAAGGCGCTGCAGTGGGTTCGCCGCGAGTTTGGAACCGACGTGGTGTGGGGCATCGAGGATTGCCGCCAGGTCACCGCACGGCTGGCTGCCGATCGCCTCTCACGACGAGGCGTCGCTGGAGTTGAAGCTGTTGGTGGATCGCCGCGAAGACCCTGAGGGCCAGCGCACCGCGACGGTCAACCGGCTGCTGTGGCGTGTGCACGAGCTGGACCCGTCCCGCGTCAAGCCGATCTCGCTGAACTCGGCCAATCACCGTCACGCGCTGGGGGTGTTTCTGGCCACCCAACCGGGCCTGGTCGCCGAACTCGCCCGCGACGAGCTGGCCGACATCAACCGCCATACTCGTCCTCCACAGCAAGCCTGCGCTTACGACCCGGTCGTCCCATCTTCACCCGACCCTTTTAACAGAGGGTGTTGCGACGAATCCTCGAACCCAAGGCCGCGCAGTGGTGAGGGCATTGTCAAGTTGTTGACCTGGTGTGGTGCTGCCAGGATTGGTGGTTTGTGGCGATTGCGGCGAGGTACAAGGGCTACCGGTATCCGATCGAGGTCATCGGGCACGCGGTGTGGCTGTATCACCGTTTCACGCTGAGCCTGCGCGACGTCGAGGAACTGATGCTCGCCCGCGGCGTGGTGGTCACCTACGAGACGATCCGGTCCTGGTGTGCCAAGTTCGGGCCGGACTACGCCGCCCAGTTACGTCGTTGGCGACCCCGCCCCGGCGACAAATGGCACCTCGACGAGGTTTTCGTGAAGATCAACGGCACCACTCATTATCTGTGGCGCGCGGTCGACCAGCACGGCGACGTGCTCGACATCCTCGTGCAGTCGCGCCGTAACGCAGTGGCGGCTAACCTCGATTCACGGTGGGGTTGAGTTCGTTTTTCCTGTAAAGCCTCCGGAAGCTGGGCTGTGAAAATCCGCTGGTAGACGGCGTATCGCTGTCGAATCGAGGCGATGAGTCTCAATTGGATTGCTGGAGCTGAATCCCTGGGCTTGTCATACGGTATTCCCGCCGTCGTGGGCAACAAATCGGAACTACAAGAATGTAATTAGCTGTCTCACAGCAAGATAGCTGAGCGCGTCGCGCCGGCCCGAGCTCAAAATAGCTCTATCATAAATGCATGGCGCTGCGGGAATCTAGTTGAGGCCCGGGGCGGAGTACTTCACCGCGCCGAGCGGCGCGGGACAACGCCGCTACGAGGCGCTGCGCGCCTACTTCACCGAGGATGCCACCGCCGCCGAGGTGGCCGACCGGTTCGGGTACTCCACCGCCTCGGTGCATCAGATGGCCACCCTGCTGCGCACCGGCAAGCTCGATCCCTTCGCCGAGACCAAGCCGGGCCCGAAAGGGCCGCGCACAGCCACCGGCGAGGTCCGCGACAAGGTGCTGGCGTTGCGGGCCGAGGACCGCAGCATCGGCGAGATCGCCGAGGCGCTGGCCGCCGCGGGCACACCGATCTCGGCGCAGACGGTGTGGCAGATCCTCGACGAGGCCGGACTGCCCCGGCTGGCCCGCCGCGACGAGGGCCGCCGCGGTCCCCCGGCGCGGCTGGCGCCGGTCAAGGCGGCCACCCTGGGCGGCTGGCCCGCCCCCGCGCAGATCCCGTGTGACCACGCCGCATTGCTGCTGCTGTTCCCGGCGATGGGCACGCTCGGCCTGTCCGAACTGGTGCTCCAGGCCGGCTACCCGTCCACCTCGGCGATCACCGCCTGGCAGTCGATCGGCACCCTGCTGCTGGCCAAGTGCGCACGCCGGCACCGCGCCCATCACATCGACGCGCTGACTGACGACGCCGGCCTGGCGTTCGGTCTGCAGCTGAGCGCGCTGCCCAAGGCCACCCATGCCGGCTCCTACTCCTACCGGGTGCGCCGCGAATCCAACACCAAACTGCTCACCGGCTTGGTCAAGGCGCTGCGCCCACTCGGAATGGCCAGCGGCACAGCAGGATTCAACCTCGACTTCCACGCCATCCGCCACCACGGCGAGCACACCGCGCTGGAGAAACACTACCTGCCGCGCCGCTCCCAACGCACCCGCGCCGTGCTCACCTTCTTCGCCCAGGACCACGCCAGCACCGAGATGGTCTACGCCAACGCCGAGATCACCAAGGCCGAGCAGGCCCGCGAGATCATCGCCTTCGCCGACTACTGGCGCCAGGCCACCGGCGAAGACCCCGGTCTGCTCGTCTTCGACTCCCAACTGACCACCTACAAGGTGCTCGACGAACTCACCGCGCGCGGCATCCGCTGGCTGACCCTGCGCCAACGCGGCAGCACCGAACTCGCCCGCCTGGGCGCGCTACCCGCCGGCAAGTGGAAGACCACCACCATCGCCCGCTCCGGGCGCTACCGGCGCCCACAACTCCACGAAGACATGATCAAGCTCAAAGACGTCGACACCAAGGTCCGCCAACTCGCCATCCGCAACATCGGCCGCGACGAACCCACGCTGCTCATCACCAACGACCTCACCACCCCCGGCAAGGACCTGTTCGCCCGCTACACCGAACGCATGAGCATCGAAAACGAACTCGACGCCTACATCTCCGGCTTCCACCTCGACGCGCTCTCCAGCGCCGTCCCGCTCAACATCGACCTCGACACCACGCTCACCGTCATCGCCGGCAACCTCTACCGCCTCTTCGCCCGCGACCTGACCCGATACCAGACCGCCACCCCCGACACCATCTGGCGCCACTTCCTCGACGACCCCGGCACCCTGCACATCAGCGACCACGGCGTCACCTGCGCGCTGAACCTACGCAGCCACCACCCACAGCTCATCGACGCCGGCTACGCCGACCTCAAAACCCCAATCCCATGGTGGGACAACCGAACTCTCCAATTCACCTTCCCACCCAGATAACCGCCCATCCCGCGCGAACAACCTCAACTCAATTTCCGCACCGGAAATCGAGGCTGAACGGTTTTTCCGCAAGCTGCTCAAGG
>CAVYPI010000049.1:0-15727 GCA_963770125.1 uncultured Actinomycetota bacterium
CTCGGCAGGCGAGGAGAACAGCGGCGACCTCGCCGCCGTGTTGGGACTGACACACAACCCGCTCGCCAACGTTCCGCGAACCCGGCCCGGCTGCCACGAGCATCGCGATGACTTGGCGTGGCGTCGCCACCCCAGACGCCCGCAGACTAATGAGCGGTTCAGCTGACCTTCTGCCAGGGCATGCACCAGATGGGTGTAGAACGCGACGTCGGTTGGCTCGATGGTCACAAATGCTTGGCCGGGTTCGTTGCCGATCGCGATCGTCGAGCTTCCGTGTCGTCATTTCCTGAAAGGTCGCGCAGGCGTTTCCAGACTACATAACGAGCCTGAGCTTGGCCCGGCCGTCTTGTATGTCCCCGGTGCTACGTCGGTGCCAACAACGAAGGTGCCGTCGTCGGAGATCGTGGTAGCGGGTCCACTCGGCGTGCTGGTCGGGGCGAGCGGGCTTGGTGCGCCGGGCTAGCGCTGGCGGTTACCGTCACAATCCTGGTCACCGTGGTTGCAGCAGGTTTGCCTCCGCTCCCACCGCACGCAGCAATCGGCAGTATAGAGCACACGCAGGCGATTTGAGCGAGCAGCGAATAGATCCGCCTCATGTTACGGATCGTATGGTAACGCCGTGGTGTGCGTGACGGGTTTCGCCGAAGGCAGTTGTGGCCGCAATCGTCGGCGACCCTCGTCTGCGCAATGGCGATGATGGCGGCCTCGACGGTGTACCAGTAGAGCAAGCAGCTGCCGTCAGCGCGGCGCCCCTGCGCAAGTTCGTACGCCGTCTGCATCGTGAACAACCACGCACTGTCCGTCTCCACATGGGTGCACGCAAGCCACTCTGCGGGCTCGCAGGCCTTGAATCGCCAGCCGATCGCGTTCTTACCCTTGCCACCAGCAGGCCCGGCCAAATGCACGGACTTAACCGTATGGTTGCCGCTCTCTTGCTTCCCGGCACGTACATAACAAGGTCAACGCCGGTGTCAGTCGTTAGTCGTGCGCTGTCGATGCCGTGCTTGAGCAACTTGTATTGAACGAGTAGCTCCCCCGCAGCGCCGATGCTTAGAGTCTCCATCGACGGAGCGTTGGTCGAGTTTCTTGGCGTCGGTCTCGCTCAGGGTGACGATCTCGGCGTCGACGATCTCGGCCGCCACCTCGGGGACGGGCACGATCTCGGTGCTCATACGCTGCACCGCCCGAGGGCTTCATGGCGGTGTCGATCTCGTCGAGGTCCAGGCGGACCAGCCGGTCGCCGCAGCGGTATGCGGTGAGCCGGCCGTCGGCGATCATCTGGCGGATGGTGCGGGTGGAGACCTGCAGGTAGTCGGCGGCGTCGGCGATCTTGACGTAGTGCCGGCGGGCGGCCCTGTTGGGTCCAGCGGGCGTGGGGGGACGCGAAGGTGTACGAAGGTTTGCCATTTTCCGGGGGGCCTTTCGGCATCGAAAACGATGCCGTCCAGGCCCCGGTTGGGAGACGGGAACGCTCACAGGGAGCGCAGTGGAAAGTTTACCTCGTGAAACGCGATAGGCGGCTAAGCATCGCGCCGAACTGAATTACATGCCGGTGTTCGATCGCCGACGGATCGTCGACGCCCGGCGTCGGCACCGGCGGTGCATCGGGGTCGACGGCCAGGTGGGCGGCCGCCTCGTCGGCGATCACGGTCAGCTTCACCTCGTTTATCTGCGCTTGCCTGCCGCAGCGCTCGCACCGGATGGTCCACCCGAAACGCGAGTCGTTCCACATTGTTTCGGTCACGGGGTGTTCGGCCCATTTGTCTGTGACGAATTTGTCGGGCGCGCGCCAGTCCTCGACTTCGGGGTTGTAACCGGTCGCCGAGACGATGTGTTTGTTCTCCGGCGTCGGCGCCGACACGGTGATAGACCCACCCGCAGGCCGGTTGTCGTCGATGTAGGCGAGGGCTTCGATCCGGCCGTCGCAGGCGCACACGACCACGTAACCGAGGGCTTCGGCCATCACGACTCCCCGTTGTCGGCGAGCTTGGACAGCAGCGCGGCGATCTCGCGGTCGCGGCCCTGCGCGGCATGCTGATACCGCATCGCCGCCTGCGGTGTCGAATGCCCGAGCCGGGCCATCAGTTCGGCGAGGCTGGCGCCGGTCGCGGCGGCCAACACCGCACCGCTGTGACGGAGATCGTGCCAGCGCAGATCTTCGCGCCCCGCTGCGGTGCGGGCCCTGTACCAATGCCGGTACAGCGTCGACGGCTGCAGGTGCCCGTCGTTCTCAGTCGGGGAATATCAGCGAATCACGCTTGCTATCAACGAATTTCGCTAGGTGCGATTCGATGCTGGGGATGATGTGCGGCGGTATCGCGACGTCGCGAATACCGGCGTCGGACTTGGGTGTGGTGGTCGTGTAGGCGCCCTTGGTGCGCACCGCTGCCCGGCGTACCCGGATCACTTCGGCGGCCAGGTCCACGTCGCCGCGGCGCAGCTCGACGATCTCGCCGAACCGCAGCGCGCACCACGACGCCAGGGTGACCATCAGCCGCAGCCGCTCGGGCATCTCGGCGGTGAGCACACCGAGTTCCTCGACGCTGGCGGGTCGGATCTTGTGTACCCGTTTGGCGCGGCCGGCGCCGACGATGCGGCACGGATTGGCGTCGATCACTTCGTCGTTAACCGCGCTGGCCATGATCGTGCGCAGCAACGAATAGGCGTGCGATCGCATGGTGGGCTTGTCGGCCAGGGTGTTCTCGTACCACGACCGGATGTCTTTCGGCTTGATCGCAGCGACCTGGCGGTGGCCGAACGTCTCCACTAGGTGGTCGTCGAGGATGTTCTGGTAGTGCTCGCGGGTGCGGGCCTTGATCGGCCGGCCGGCGACCTGACGATTGGCCAGCCAGCGGTCGGCGTAGGCACCGAAGGTGATCTGTTCGGGGTCGCCGTCGGCGCGTCCCACGTCTCCCGGTAGATCTCTTTGCGCTTCTTGGCTACGTAGGCGTCGGCTTCGGCCCGGTAGGCGAAGGTGCGCGGGGCGGTGTGTCGGATGCCGTCGGGGCCGGTGTAGCGGACCTGCCATTGTCGCGACGGCAACTGTCGGATGGTGGCGAAGTCGCGCTTGACGCGGCGTGCCATCGGCGCTCCCACGGGTGTCTTTCGTGCCCAAACTCGTGCCCGATAGCTTACGCGTGGCTCCGCTTGACTCCTAATGGCTCACGCGATACTGTCCCGCTTGTCGACCAGTTCAGAGGCCTTCTGTGCTGGTCAGACAACGAATCGGCAAACGCCGAGATTGCCTACTTCAATCCCAGTATCGCGCACCAGCATTACCGCAGTTCAGCATATGTAGTTAGCTTTACGAACTGGGATTCGTGCAACTATCGTGCAATAGCTTCCGGGCGACACGGACGGAAGGAACCACGATGACCATCACAACCACCACGCCTGCCGTATCACCGCTCCCCTGGTGGCGGGCCGACTGCTGCGTCAAGGATGCGAGCTAGGTGGTGGTCGTTTCAGCCACTTTCTCACCATGCTCACCAGCCCCACCCCACTACAACGACAAGCCCTCGACCTGCTCGCGGTCTCCCACCGCCACGGCTACGTGTAGTCAGTAACCCGCACCCCACGAACCGCGAAACCCAAAGGTCAACGCCCCAGACCGTCAACAAAGCAGGGGGAACTTCGGCTCAGACGCTGTTGTCCCGGGCGGCGGACGCATGCGCGCCAACGCTATCCGGAAGGGTTGCGTCGAGCAGGCAGCTACATCCAGCCTCTCTCGTGTGAACGTTTACACAGTGGCGGGCCAGTCCGTTAAGCAGGTCGACATCACCGAGCGGCAAGGTGGCAGACAATGTGCGGGCTGTCTTCATCACGTCGATGTCGAACCGCGTCGATAAGGCGACCAGGCACATGTGGGGAGTGGTGCCCTGCGGCCAGCTCGAGCGCGAGATCGACCCCGGTGGCCGTGGGCCGGATGTCGGCGTATGCGACATGACACAGACCGTCGTCGATGCCGACGTGGTATGTCCCTTGGTCGGTGGCGACGTGAACCGACAGGGCGTGTTGGTGGGAGTCCGTCCGGATTGGCTTCATCGTTTCCCCTCGTCCGGGGCACGTCACATTTTATTCTCCGCGCCGACGAATCGGAACGGGTCGTATGGGTCCTGACTTCGGAAATCTAAAGTCCGGTGCTCGACTCACCACGCCGATGCTGTTGGGCACACTGTGGCGTGGTCTCAGACCGGATTGCGCGGGTGGGTCATCGATACCAACGGATGCCGACGGAGTGCCCTACGGCGAGGCCACAAGGGCACCGGCGGATGGCAGGTGGCCAACGACGCAAGCGGCGCGAACGTCAACCGCCCGATGTCCCGCACACGGGAGGACCTCGAGAAGCTGGCCGGTATGGCCTGGCTGACCGGCGTGCCGGCGCGTCGACCCTTCTGTCAATCAAATCCGCTGCGCGACTTCGGCATTGACCGCTTGATCGAGGAAATCAGTCGGAATCTCGGGCCATTCGGGGCGCCACTGGCCGGACCGCTGATCGGCCTGCAATTCCGAAAGCCTCGCGGCGACATACGGACCGCCGTCGACGAGGTAGCGCAACATCCCCAACTGCGCACATTGCGCCGCGACCGTCGCGATCGTGGCCTTCGCTTCGTCGACGCGCCCGGCGGCCGACAGGCTCGCACCAAGCAGACGACGCGCTCGCAGCAACGCCTGTGGGCGGCTGGGCGACGTGGTTCGATCGACCCACTCCTGCGCCCACCGGCAGGCGAGCTCCTTCTTGTCCGGATCATCGGCCGACATCAGCAGCCGGATGGCCGATGCTTCCTCAAACTGCACCGTGATCTCGTCGATCGCGTCGACCGGCTTGCGGCGCAATTCGTAGGAAGTCGGCGGCCACGCATCGGATTCCGGATGCGGAGGAAGCCCCAGGCGGGTGCGTTCGTGCTCCGCCATCGCTCGTAGCCGTTTCAGTGACAACGCGCGCGCGACCCGGCCAGCCTCGTCCAGCCGTTGACCGGCCGCGTACCGGTCGCCCTGCAGCGCCTTGATCCTGGCGGCGATGACGTAGCGGGCGATCTTGAAGTCGACCGAGCCGCCCTCGGGCCCGAGCTTGTAGCCCTCCTCCAACAGCCGGTCGGCCTCGTCGAGATCGCCTCGCTCGTAGAGCAATTCGCCCAGCGCCGAGCTCGCCAGCCGGGCCGTGTAGGAATGGCTGCCGCCAGAACGCTTGGCGATCTTGAGGGCCTTGCGGAAGCAGGTTTCCGCCGTCGGGATGTCGAGCATCAGCCTGTGCGCGAGCCCCGTGTAGCACAGACCGTGAACCATGTTGAAGCTGTCCCGGTTGTTTTCCGCGTATGGTGCCGCCCACGCCTGGATCCGGTTCACTTCGTCGAGGTTGTAGCGATACGCGGCGGCGAAGGTCGACACGGTGGCTGCCACGCCTACGGCGAACGGACGCAGGCGGTCTCGTCGCGCCAGACATGGCGCGATGTGCTCGTCGATGCCCGCGAGTCGATCGGAGCGTAGGTCGGCGACTCCCGCGCACGACCCCGCCTTCCGCGCGCAGGTCCGCGATCTCGTCGTCGCTGAGGCCGGTCTTCTTCAGCCCGGATTCCATCTGGTCCAGTGCGTGGTCGGCAGCTGGAATCCGGTGCAACACGATGTTGGCCCAGGCCAGGGCGAGCTGCAGCCGCGGATCGGACTGCACGACCGCGGGTGGCAGCTTGCCTACCAGTCCGATCAGCGTGGCCATTTGCGAATTCGCCACCAGGTCGATGCCGTCGTTCTCGACGAGCTTTACCGCCCGCTCGTCATCACCGGCCGCCAGCGCGTGATCGACCGCCTCACTGACCAATTGGTGCTCGGCGAACCACGTGGAAGCCACGCGGTGCAGCCGCACCACCCGCTCGGGTTCGTCACGGCCGAGCCGGTGCCGCAGAAAGTCACCGAACAGCTGGTGATAGCGGAACCACTGCTCGTCGATCCGGCGCAGGAACAGGTCGCGCTCCTCGACCTGCTCGAGCATCGCCTGCCCGTTCGACACGCCGGACAACGCCGACGCCAGGTCACCGCAGATCCGCTCGGTGATCGAGGTGGCCAGCAGAAAGTCGAGCATCGAGGGTTCCAGGGTGTCGAGCACGTTCTCGACGAGGAACTCGCTGATGGCGTGGTGGCGGCCGGTCATCGTGCCGATCAGCCGGACGGGATCGTCGCGGCCGCGCAGCGACAGCGATGCCAGCTGCAGTGCCGCCACCCAGCCATCGGTCTTGGCGGTGAGCTCCTCGACGTCGGTGTGGTCAAGGTCCAGCCCAATCAGCTCGACCAGGAAGTTCTCCGACTCATTCACATCGAAACGCAATGCGGTGGCGTCGATTTCGACGAGTTCGTCCTGCATCCGCATCCGGCTCATCGGCAGGCCGCCCTGGCTGCGGCTGGTCACCACCACGGTCAGTCCGGCGGAGACGTTATCCAGCAGGTAGCGCATCGCCGCGATGGTCGCCGGGTCGGTGACCCGCTGCCAGTCGTCGATCACCAGGGTCATGCGCGTGCCGCTCTGATGGATCTCGTTGATCAGCGAGGTGAGTACGTAGCGCTCTGCCTCGTCGCCGTGCTCCTGCAGCACCTCACCCAGCTCGGTCGCCAGGGCGGGCGTCACCGCGCGGATCGCCTCGATCAGATGCGACAGGAACCAGACAACATTGTTGTCATCATGGTCGACGGTCAGCCATGCCACCGCCACGCCTTCGGTGGTCAGCAGTTTCGCCCACTGGGTGGCCAGCGTGCTCTTTCCGAAGCCGGTTGGTCCGTGAATCACCGTGAGCTTCTTGCCCTGTCCGGCGCGCAGGATTTGGATCAACCGTGCGCGATCGACCAACTCCTTCGTCGACGCCGGTAGTTGGAACCGGGTGGCCGGCGCCGGTGGCGTCAACGGCCGCGCCGGGTACCCACGGGATGGCGTGCCGAGCGACCGCGTCGGGTTGTACCGGATCGTCGGCGCCGGTATGGGTACGGGCATGTCATCGACCGGCAACCCGTGCACCCGCTGCACCTCGCGCAACTGTTCCCCGAACGCCTCCGCGGTCGCCGGTCGGTCCTTGGTATTCCGAGACATCGCCTGCTCGATCACCGCGCACACGTCGGCCGGCAGCCCGGAGTCCCGCAGGTTCGGCGTTGGGTGGTTGGTAATACGAAGGAACTGGGCGACCATCTGCTCGCCCTTGCGGCGCTCGAACACGGCGTGGCCCGTGCCGGCACAGAACAATGTCGACGCCAGGCTGTAGACATCCGAGGTCACCTCCGGCGACTGTCCCTGGAGTACCTCCGGCGCCGTGTAGGCCGGTGAACCGGTGATCAACCCGTCTGAGGTCTCGAACCCGCCGATGATGCAGGCGATCCCGAAATCCGTCAGCTGCGGTTCGCCGTACTCGGTGAGCAGGATGTTCGCCGGTTTGACATCGCGATGCAGTGTCTGGCGTCGATGCGCGGTTTCCAGCGCGGCCGCGACTTTCACCCCGATGTGCAGCGCGTCCGGCCAACCGACCGGCCCGTCGTCGTGGATCTTGGCCTCCAACGAACCGTGCGGGTGGTACTGCATCACGATGTATGGCCGACCGGTGGCGGTGGTCCCGACCTGGAAGATGTTGACGATGTGCGGATGCCCGGACAGCTTGCCCATCGCCACCTGCTCACGCACGAACCGCTCCAGATTGTCGGGCTCGAGGTCCGCGGTCAGAACCTTCACCGCGACGACGCGGTCCAGATCGCGCTGGCTGCAGCGATACACCACTCCGAATCCGCCTCGGCCGATCTCCTCCGGTTCAGCGAATCCGGCAGCCATCAACTCCGCCGGGATCCCGGCGTGCACATCCCCCTGCGTTGGCAGCGGGTCGTTGCTGGCCATCGGTCATCTCGATATCAACGGCGCCACGGCGGCGCCATGGCCACCTGACCTGAGCATAAACCGATCTGCCGCACCCGAACGGCCGATGAGTCTGCTGCAGGCTGATGGGATTGATTTCGATCATGCGGAAACTGCGGTGCCTGATGCCGACCTGCCGGACCAACGCAGCACCGCTGTCTGAGAAAACGCCCCACTTGTGAGATGGCCACCGTCGAATCGCACTACGTGTGGGGAGTCCGACACCGGCTCAAAGTCATCGAGCGCGCCGGGCAACCGCATGTTGAGGTAGACGGCGACCGCCTGCTGCTCTACACACCGGATGGAACCGACAGCGACCGTCGACGAAAGCTGCTTGATCAGTGGTATCGGGAGCAGCTCCGGGCTGCGGTCCCCGGCCTCATTGCCAAGTGGGAACCTATGCTTGGTGTCACAGTTCCCCGATGGAGCATCCGCCGCATGAAAACGAAATGGGGTTCGTGCAACCGCGAGACCGGACACATCTGGTTCAACGTGGAGCTTGCGAAGAAGCACCCAGACTGCCTGGAGTACATCGTCGTCCACGAAATGACCCACCACCTTGAACGCAACCACGGCGAACGCTTCACCAAGCTCATGGACGGCTTCATGTCGGACTGGCGCGCCCGGCGTGATCAGTTGAATGAGTCGCCACTCGCTCATGAGGAATGGGCCGGGTGAAAAAAGAGGCCCGACTGCTTAAGGAAAAAGCCATCTCGTCATTGTTGCTCAGTGTTGACCATTTCAACAGAGTCTCTGAGCTTGGGCGTGTGAACGCGATTCTGATTCTGCTCGATCACTCCTTCGAAATGCTTCTAAAAGCCGGCATATTAGCCCGCGGCGGTAAGATTCGCGAACGAGGGGCGACATTTACGATCGGCTTTGATGCGTGCGTGCGGCGGGCTCTTTCTACGGAAGGCGTGAAGTTTCTTACTGAAGAACAGGCACTGGTTGTCCACAATAAACGGACTTCGTGATGCGGCTCAACACCATCTTCTCGAACTATCTGAAGAACAACTATACATCCACGCTCAGAGTGGTATTACGATTTTCCGAGATTTGCTGGTCGACATATTTGGACAGGATTTGAGTCAATACCTTCCGGAGCGAGTTCTTCCAGTATCTACCGTCGTCCCTCTCGAGCCGTTGGCTATGTTCGCAAACGAGGTAGATGAAGTTCATCGACTGCTCGCCCCTGGCAGACGCAAGCGCGCAGAAGCGGAAGCGAAGTTGAGGGGCCTGGCGATTGTCGATCAATGCCATCCAGGGATCACTTGTCCAGCCCGGCGAATCCGAACTCCGGAAAATCGGTAAACAAATTGCTAAGCGGTCAGGGCTTGAACGAGGTATTTCCTGGCATAGGTTCAGTGCAGTTTCAGACAGAAGGAGTTGGCCCTAGGGTGAATCTTCGGATCACTAAGGGAGAGGCCTCCCAGTAACTATCGTTCCTGAAGGAACACCTGGTGCAGGAGTGGTAGCGTTAAAGCGCGTCGACGAGCTCGGATTTTATAACTTGAGCCATAAGGCGCTCGCCGAGAAGCTGGGCATTACGCAATATACGGCGACGGCTGCGATTGCTGTTTTGGGCCTGAAGGAAGACTCCGAATGCTCGAAGCTGTTTAAGCTTGGTGCCGTCAAGGTCCAGCGGTACTCTCCGAAATCTATTCAGATGATTCGCAACCTGTTGGAACAACGAAGTGAAGCCGAGGTTAGGGACGAGTACCGGGGACTACTCAAATCACGACGCTCGGGTTCTACCGAGTAATGTGCATGTAGCTGACAATCCCGCCGGAGCCCCGCTGCGCGGTTTGCCGCCACTACTGATCATCTAAACAAGCCATATGACAAGAGGTGCAGAGTAGGCTGGCACATGACCTGGGGCACACGCCCTTACCCAATTGGATCCGGCAATTCCAGCGCGGCTCGGGCCCAGCGGTCAACCGGCTCCAGCGGCGCTGCCATTGACGGCCGACAAGGGAACACTAGGTGACGCACCCGCACAACGAACAGAAGTCTGACGACGTCAGCGCGGAAACCACCTCGGCCTTCCGCGCGGACTTCCGCGACGAACTGCGCGCTGCCCCCGTGGCCGGCGCCGAACTGGGAAAGGCAGCCCAAGGCTTACCGAGTGGCGCCGGCCTACTCGTGGTCAGGCGCGGGCCTAACGTCGGTTCCCGGTTCCTGCTGGATCAACCGATGACCTCGGCCGGCCGACATCCCAACAGCGACATCTTCCTTGACGACGTGACCGTCAGCCGCCGCCATGCCGAGTTCCGTTTGGAGAGCGGGCAATTCCGCGTCGTCGACATTGGCAGTCTCAACGGTACGTATGTCAACCGTGAACCGGTGGACTCGGCGGTGCTGGCCAAAGGTGACGAGATCCAGATCGGCAAGTTCCGGTTGGTGTTCTTACGCGCCTGATTTGGCGCCTGTCGCGGTGCAGGTCCGCGAAGTGATTGCACACCACGAAGCCCAGCTGCAGGTCGCCGTCGCCTAGGGCACACCACGAAGCCCAGCTGCAGGTCGCCGTCGCCTAGGAGGTAGCGCCGAGATTCCCAGCGAGTTGCGCCTGGGAAACCGACGGGGTCTGACCGATATGGGTCAGGAGGCGTCGGCCGGCGCCCGCGCGCACCATTGGCGAATAGCTGGGCCGTCGCGAGGTCGCTGGTCCACGACATGCCGAAGCGTGTGCAACCCCCCTGCTAGCCATACAAAACGTTGGCCAGGGCACCGATTGGCCGTCTCCACATGTCTAACCAGATGGACTGGCCCTCGCCAGACCCCAAAACCCCCGTTGGCGTGCGTCGGCGGGGGTCGGTCTTACCAAAGGAGGAAACATAGTGCGAGATTTCCAGCGATGGCCCGTGGTCGTCTTCGGCGGCTGGCTCAGCGACAAGCTTGCCGAGCACCACTGGGATGAAGACGAAGACTAAGCAGCCGATGCAGGCGGTTTCTCACAATGCCTGCTAGCCCGGCACGGAGCCGATCCTGACAGTCCACCCGGGTTCACTGCGCGAAGCCTGCCAAGATCGGACGGCCGCGCAGCGCAATAACGCTGCCCGTCCCCCAGGACGACAGCGTTCCGCCGCCACAGCTGGGCGAGGCGATGCTGGTGGAGGGCGTTGACCAGCCGGGCGTTGCCTCTCGCGGTGTGTCCTGGCGCAGGTACCACTGCGATGTCTAGGCAGGGTGTCGTCGGAGATGCCGGAGGCGTCGGCCATTGCCTGGCCATCTCCGCAGGCTGTCTCGATAGCCGAACGTCCAACGCTGCCGCTCGGTGCTCTTTGCCAGGCTCTTCGAGCCATTCCATGACCGCGGCACCCGTCGCTGGGCGCCCATGGGTGATGTGGTCATGGATGAAGGACAGCAGGTCGCCTAAGCAATGCACCGGAATGCCGGCATGTAGGGCGAACATCATCACGTACTTGCGGCCGGTGTCTCGTTCGATGTCCGGGAACCGCGCGAGTGAAAACTTGTCGAGGAGGTCGACAACGTTTCGCCGGATCTCGTTCTCGAAGTCCGCATCACGCGCCATGCCGAGTTCGTCCCAGAAGCTCTCCCAGTACGCACCCTGGTCGTACGCAAGGGACGCATGCCCGACGAGGATCTGATCTTTGAATGCGTCCAGCCCCGGTTCAGGAGATGCCGTGCAGCGGCTCCGAATTTGCTCTGCGCTTCCCTGACTTCGTCGGCACAGAAGTCGGTTTCAATGACGAGATTGACCGGCTGCAGTCGCACCCGCCATTCGTAGTCGGCATCGCTCATCCAATCTGACAGCGACATGACTGCGTCTCCCCCAACCCTCTAGATGTGACTCCCGAGGCACTCTAGGACAGGTGTCTGACAAAGCTTGGTGGTGGTTGGTAGAAATATCTGTCGCCAGCAAACCGATTTCGGCAGAGCGCCGAGGCTGGTTTGGGTCAATCGTGTGGGTCGAACCCCTCCGAAACGACGATCAGAGGCGGGAAAAACCACGTCTGAACTGCTGTCGGGCTGACTGTCGGGCTGACAGGATTTGAACCTGCGACCAGTTGACCCCCAGTCGGCCTGGAGCCGTTCCCACGCGTTCTGGCGTGACGCGATCATCACGCTGAGCTGCAGGAATAGTCTCAGGTTGTCTCCTCGAGCCCCAACATGTTTTCGCACGGGTTGTGATGACAACGCCGTGACTCCCGCGCAGCGGTGCGCCCGCGACAACTCGGCGATCACAATCGCCCGCACGCAGTCTTCTGCAGGCATATTCTGATGTGATCTAGATCACTCGCCTGATACCGGAGGAGGCGGGCCAATGGTCGCGACCACGACGCACTTCACGAAGCAAAAGGCGCCCTGCGGGCGAACGGCAGATGGCGATCACCATATCGAAGGTGATGACGACGGCTTCGCCTACGACGACGTCAAATACGCCTGCGGCTGCCGCGAGATCCGGCATGTGTACCACGACGGAACTACTCGCTTTCGGACGATACGACATGACGGCAAAGTGCTGAAGGACGAGCGCAGCGGCGAACACGAGACGTTCGAGGCGTGAGCGTCGGCTATGACGGCGTCGCACAACATTGTGGTGATCGGCGGCGGCGGCGCGGGCCTGCGCGCCGCGATCGCGATCGCTGAGACGAATCCGCACCTGAGCGTGGCGATCGTCTCGAAGGTGTACCCGATGCGCAGCCACACCGTCTCGGCGGAGGGCGGCGCCGCGGCTGTTGCGGGTGACGATGACAGTCTCGACGAGCACGCATACGACACCGTTTCCGGCAGCGACTGGCTGTGCGACCAAGACGCGGTCGAGGCGTTCGTGGCCGAGGCGCCGCGGGAGTTGTTGCAACTAGAGCATTGGGGCTGTCCGTGGAGCCGTAAACCGGACGGGCACATTGCCGTTCGCCCATTCGGCGGGATGAAGAAGCTGCGCACGTGGTTTGCCGCCGACAAGACCGGATTCCACATGCTGCACACGCTGTTTCAGCGTGTGCTCGCCTATCCGGACATCGTGCGCTACGACGAGTGGTTCGCGACCACCTTGCTTGTCGACGACGGCAGGGTCCGCGGCGTCGTTGCGATCGAGCTGGCGACCGGGCGCATCGAGGCAATCCTCGCCGACGCCGTGATCGTGTGCACCGGCGGATGTGGGCGCGCCTTTCCGTTCACCACCAACTCGAACATCAAGACCGGAGACGGAATGGCCCTCTCGTTCAGGGCGGGCGTGCCGCTGAAGGATATGGAGTTCGTCCAGTACCACCCCACCGGACTGCCGTTCACCGGAATCTTGATCACCGAGGCGGCGCGAGCGGAGGGTGGCTGGCTGCTGAACAAGGATGGTTACCGCTACCTGCAGGATTACGACCTCGGCAAACCCACTCCGGAGCCGAAGCTGCGCAGTATGGAGCTCGGGCCCCGGGACCGGCTGTCTCAGGCGTTCGTCCACGAGCAGGAGAAAGGAAGGACGGTCGAGACCCCGTACGGACACGTCGTCTACCTCGACCTACGGCACCTCGGCGCCAACCTGATCGATGCAAAGTTGCCGTTCGTGCGTGAACTGTGCCGCGACTACCAGCACATCGACCCGGTTACCGAACTGGTCCCCGTGCGACCCGTGGTGCACTACATGATGGGTGGCGTTCACACGGATATCCACGGCGCCACAACGCTTCCCGGGCTCTACGCCGCCGGCGAAACAGCGTGCGTCAGCATCAACGGCGCCAACCGGTTGGGCTCGAACTCGCTGCCGGAGCTGCTGGTGTTCGGAGCCCGAGCGGGCCGCGCCGCCGCGGATTACGCAACGACGGTCCGCGGCGCCTCGCCTGCGGTGGAGGCTCAGGCACGGACCGAGGCGCAGCGGCTGGAACATGCGCTCACTCGCCATGGCGAGGGGGGCGAACGAATCGCCGACATTCGGACGGACATGCAGGCCACGTTGGAAACCGCCGCCGGCATCTACCGCGACGGACCCACACTGACGAAGGCGGCCGACCAGATCCGGGTGCTGCAGGAACGCTTCGCGAAGGTCGGGCTCGACGATCACAGCCACACGTTCAATACGGAGCTCACCGCGATGTTCGAGTTGTCGGGGATGCTTGACATCGCGCAGACAATCATCGAATCCGCTTTGTGCCGAGAAGAATCCCGCGGTGCGCACCAACGAACCGACTTCCCCAAGCGCAACGACGAGCATTTCCTGGCGCACACATTGGTTCATCGAGAATCCGACGGAACAGCGCGAGTCGACTACCTCCCGGTGACGATCACGCGCTGGCCTCCGGGCGAACGCGTGTATGGGAGGTAGTGATGGCGGATCGAATTGTCATGGAGGTCTCGAGGTATCGACCGGAGATCGAATCCGAGCCGGTCTTGGAGGCCTACGCGGTTCCCCTCACCCGCGAATGGGCGATCCTGGACGGTCTGAACTACATCAAGGATCAGCTCGACGGAACGCTGACCTTCCGATGGTCGTGCCGGATGGGCATATGCGGCAGCTGCGGTATGACGATCAACGGCGACCCGAAATTGGCGTGCGCGACGTTCCTCGCGGATTACCTGCCCGGACCGGTACGAGTCGAGCCGATGCGAAACTTCCCGGTGATCCGCGATCTCGTCGTCGACATCAGCGACTTCATTGCCAAACTGCCGAGCGTCAAGCCCTGGATCATCCGTGACGACGAGTTGTCCATTGAGGATGGCGAATACTTGCAAACCCCAGCCGAACTCGACGAATACAAGAAGTTCAGTATGTGCATCAACTGCATGCTGTGCTACTCGGCATGCCCGGTGTACGCGCTTGACCCGGACTTCCTCGGTCCAGCGGCGATCGCTCTGGGACAGCGTTACAACTTGGACTCGCGCGACGAAGGCGCGGCGGATCGGAGGGATGTACTCGCCGCGGGCGACGGCGCTTGGGCGTGCACCCTGGTGGGCGAATGCTCGACGGCTTGTCCGAAGGGAGTCGATCCGGCAGGCGCGATACAGCGCTACAAGCTCACCGCGGCAACGCATTCGGTGAAGAGGCTGCTGTTCCCGAGGAGCGCGCGATGACAACGCCGGTTCGCGCGTTCCGTCAGCCGGTCGACAGGTATTGGTGGGCGAAGCGGCGGTCTTACCTGCTGTTCATGCTTCGCGAAATCAGCTGCGTCTTCGTGGCGTGGGTTGTTCTATATCTGTTGCTGCTGGTGCGTGCGGTTGGCGACGGACCGGATTCATACGTTCGATTCCTGGACTGGAGTGCCAATCCGCTCGTGGTTTCGCTGAACGTCGTCGCATCGATTTTCCTTCTGCTGCACGCTGTTACCTGGTTCAATTTGGCGCCGCGTGCGATTGTGCCCCACATTCGGGGACGCCGCGTCCCTGCTCGCGCGGTTCTTGCGGGCCACTACGCGGCATGGTTCGTCGTGTCGGCGGTGGTTGTGTGGGTGGTGATGTCATGAGCACATCTACGCGGCATCAAAGGTCAGCCGAGCCGTTCCTGTGGCTGCTGTTCAGCGCCGGGGGCATGGCGGCCGCACTCGTTCTGCCCGTCCTGCTGTTCCTGTTCGGAGTGGCGTTTCCGCTCGGGTTGCTCGACGCACCGGACCATGCGCACCTACTGGCAGTCGTACGGAATCCGCTGACCAAACTTGTACTGCTCGGCGTGTGTGTGCTCGCCCTGTTCCACTTTGCGCACCGCATCCGGTTCACGATCGAGCACGGGCTGCAACTGGGCCGGTTCGACCGTGTGATCGCTCTGTGCTGCTACGGCACAGCAGTACTGATATCGGCGGCCGCGGTTTGGGTATTGGTCACCGCCTGAGGGCGAGCGGGCTATGCGGCTCGTTTAGCCAACAGCATTTACGCAGCTCAAGCTATATTTCTTCGGTCGGGCTG